>DXDU01000102.1 GCA_019115285.1 Candidatus Acutalibacter pullistercoris | reverse complement strand
AACAGGGCCAGGCCGTTTTCCAGCACGGTGCGGGTGGCGGTGCACAGGTAGAGCCGCGCCGCCTGCAAAGCCTCGTCGCTGCCCTTCACACGGCAGGCGGCCCTAAAACAGCAGGCCCCCCGGCGAAGCCGGGGGGTCCTAAAAACCATTTGCAGCGGAGCGCTTACATAGACTCCGGGGCGGTGACTTTGAACAGGGCCAGGCCATTTTCCAGCACCGTACGGGTGGCGGTGCACAGGTAGAGCCGCGCCGCCTGCAATGCCTCATCGCTGCCTTTCACACGGCAGGCGTTGTAGAACTTGTGGAACAGGGTGGACAAGTTCATCACGTAGCGGGTAATCTTGGCCGGGTCCCTGGTGCGGGCGGAGTTCTCCACCTCGCTGGTGTAGCCCGCCAGGTACCGGATGAGCTCCAGCTCCTCGGGGGCGGTGAGCAGGGCCAGCTCCTGGGGGGTGCAGTCCCGGGGCTCGATGCCGTCGGCCTTCAGGTTCTTCAAGATGGAGCAGATCCGGGCGTGGGCGTACTGCACGTAGTACACCGGGTTCTGGCTGTCCTCCTGAACGGCCAGGTCCAGGTCGAAGTCGATGCGGGTGTTGGCTTCAAAGGAGTTGAACAGGAACCGGGCGGCGTCCACGGGGACTTCCTCCAGCAGGGTCACCAGGGTGATGGCCTTGCCGCTGCGCTTGCTGGCCTTGACGATCTCCCCGTCCCGGACCAGGCGCACCATCTGCATCAGCACCACCTCCAGCCGGGAGGCGTCCACCCCCAGGGCGGAGAGGGCCCCCTTCAGCCGGGGCACGTAGCCGTGGTGGTCGGCCCCCAGCACGTCGATGGCCAGATCGAAGTTCCTGGTCACCAGCTTGTCGTAGTGGTAGGCGATGTCCGGCACCACGTAGGTGGGCACCCCGTTGCCCCGCACCAGCACGAAGTCCTCAGAGCCGTACGGCTCCCCGGCAAACCAGACGGCGCCGTCCTTTTCGTAGGTGGCGCCCTTTTCCTTTAAAAGCTGCACCACCTTCTCCACCGCGCCGTTCTGGTGGAGGGAGGACTCTTTAAACCAGTTGTCGTACTCCACCCGGTAGCGGAGCAGGTCGTCGTGGAGGCCCTGGATGTTCTTGGGCAGGGCGTACTCCACCAGGGCGGCCCGACGCTCCTCCTGGGAGGCGGCCACGTACTTGTCGCCGTAGAGCTTGGCGAAGGCCTGGGCGTGGTCGATGATGTCCTGGCCCTTGTAGCCGTCCTCGGGGAAGGGCACGGCCTCCTCGCCCTGATAGATCTGCAGGTACCGGGCTTCCAGAGAGGCCCCAAACTTGTTGACCTGGTTGCCGGCGTCGTTGATGTAGAACTCCCGCTCTACGGTGTAGCCGGCGGTCTCCAGCACAGAGGCCAGGGCGTCCCCCAGCACCCCGCCCCGGGCGTTGCCGATGTGCATGGGCCCGGTGGGGTTGGCGGAGACGAACTCCACCAGCACCCGCTTGCCCTGGCCCATCTGGCTGCGGCCGTAGGCGGCGCCCTTGTGGTGGATGTCCTGGAGGACCTCCCCGTAGAAGCTGCCCCGGTAGGTGAAGTTCAAAAACCCGGGGCCCGCCATCTCCGCCTTTTCAAAGTAGGTGGAGGTCAGGTCCAGGTTCTGCAAAATGGCCTGGGCGATTTTCTGGGGGGCCATGCGGTACGTCCTGGCACCGGCCATGGCGGCGTTGCAGGCCCAGTCCCCGTGGGCCCTGTCCCCGGGAATCTCCAAAACGTAGGCGGGGGCCGGCGCCTGGGGCAGGTCCCCCTTCTCCACGGCGAGGGCCAGGGCCTGGTCCACCGCCTGGCGCAGCTGTTCTGTGGCTTTGGCGACCAACTGTGACATGAGGTCGATCCTTCCTTTCTTTCCCTAAGTTGCTGGTATGGTCACATCCGGTCCTGCTTTTTGGGCCGGACTTTCACTTGCAGTTCGTTTTTGCTGGACAGGTTGGAGTCAATGTCCAGGGTGTATTTGATGCGCAGGGAGCCGCCCTTCTGCTTTAAGGCGTCGTGGAGCTCGCTGGTGAACACCCCCACAGTCAGGGGGCCGTAGCCTGTGTCGTACAGGCACAGGTGGCGCTTGCCCTTCTCCAGGATGAGACGGGTGGTGGTGCCCGCCCGCATCATGGTCACCTTCCCCGGCTCCACCTTGAGCACGGAGGTGCGGGCAAGTTTTGGGTCCTCCTGGTCGTACTCCTTGTAGGCGATGAACCTGGCCCCGCCCCGCTGGGTGTAGGTGCCGGTGGTGCTCAGGGTGATCTCCCCGGTGTCCTGGGGGGCGTACTCCTGCCTGCCGATGATGTCGATGGTGTAATCGTCTTTCAGCATGGCTCGTTCCTCAGTAATTCTCAATGTTGATCCGGGCGGTGGCGCCGTTGACGCTGTGGCCCAGGAAAAGCTCCGCCACCCCGGTAAAGCTCTCCGGCTCGTCGCTGACGAAGTAAGAGGCCTTGCGGGGCTCTTCCCCGTCGCAGAGCAGGTCCCCTTCCTCCAGGGCCCGGGCCAGGGCCTTGGCGGCCTCCCGGCCGCTGTCGATGAGGGTGACCCCCCGGCCCATGACAGAGGCGATGGTGGGGGCGATGATGGGGTAGTGGGTGCAGCCCAGAATCAAGGTGTCCACCCCGGACTCCCGCAGGGGGGCCAGGTACCGTTCGGCCACCAGCCGGGTCACCTCGTCCTGGGGGGAGATAAAGGCGTTCTCCACCAGGGGGACGAACAGGGGGCAGGGCTGGGAGAACACCTGGAGCTTGTAGTCGATGGAGAGCAGGGCGGCCCGGTAAGAGCCGCTGTGAATGGTGGCGCTGGTGCCGATGACCCCCACCTTTTTGTTTTTTGTGGCGGCGGCAGCGGCCTGGGCGGTGGGGCGCACCACGTCGAAGTAGGGCACCCCCAGGCTCTCCCCAATGTCCCGGGCGGTGGAGCTGACCGTGCCGCAGGCCGCCAGCACCGCCTTGACCCCGTGCCCCATGAGGAAGGCCATGTCCTGCTTGGCGTAGCGCCGGACGGTCTCCCGGCTGCGGGAGCCGTAGGGCACCCGGCCGGTGTCCCCAAAGTACACCAGGCTCTCCTGGGGCAGCACCTTCTCCAGTTCCTTTACGGCGGTAAGGCCCCCCAAGCCGGAATCGAACACGCCGATGGGCCGGTTATCCATGGACCCGCCTCCTCTCACTTGCCGGCCTTCTGGAAGGCCAGGTCGATGAGCCGGTCCAGCAGCTCCCCGTAGGTCAGGCCCATGGCCATCCACAGCTTGGGGTACATGCTGATGGAGGTAAAACCCGGCAGGGTGTTGATCTCGTTTAAGACCACCTTGTGCTCGTCCTCGGTGACAAAGAAGTCCACCCGGGCAAGGCCAGAGCAGCCCAGCAGCCGGTAGGCCCGGACCGCCACCTCCCGGATCTTGTCGCTGACCGCCTCGTCGATGCGGGCGGGGATGTACAGCTGGCTGGTGCCGTTTACATACTTGTCGTCGTAGTCGTAGAACTGGGCGGAGGCCCCGATCTCCCCCACGATGGAGGCCTGTGCCTCCCGGTTGCCCAGGACAGCGCACTCCACCTCCTGGCCCCGGATGCCCTCTTCCACCACCACTTTCTTGTCCTCCCGGGCGGCGATGCGGATGGCCTCGTCCAGGTCCTCAAAGCGCTCCACCTTGCTGACGCCTACCGAGGAGCCGGCGTTGGCGGGCTTGACGAACACGGGGAAGTCCAGCCGGGCTTTAATCTTGTTCTTGATGGTGTCCGGGGCGGCGTCGAACCGGTCGGAGTAGAACCACAGGTAGTGGGCTTGCTCGATGCCGGCGGTGTTGAGCAAGCTGTGGGTCACGGCCTTGTCCATGCACACGGCGGAGGACAGGGTGTCGCAGCCCACGTAGGGGATGCCGGAGAGCTGGAACAGCCCCTGGATGGTGCCGTCCTCCCCGTTTTTGCCGTGGAGCGCCGGGAAGATCACGTCCAGGGGGATCACCTGGGCGCCGGTGTCGCCCAGGGCCACCAGGCCCCGGACCGTGGGGTCGGGGGAGAGGAAGGCCGGGGTGACTGGGCCCTGCTCCCAGGCGCCGGAGAGGATGTCCTCCACCGGGCCGGTGTAGAGGAGCCACTTGCCCTCTTTGGTGATGCCCACCATGTGGAGGTTGTACTTGTCCCGGTCCAGGTTCTCCAGAATGGAGGTGGCGGACATGCGGGACACTTCGTGCTCGGAGGACTGGCCGCCGAAGATCACGGCCACGTCCAGCTTTTTGTCAGCGGGGGTCATACAGGTCACATCCCTAGTAAAATTGATCCCGCCGCGGCAGGCGGCAGGTTTTTTGACACAGTCCGAGGGCTATTATACTATAGCAAAGGGAAAATGGCAAGCCCGACCTGGCCTTGGAGCCTCCCCCTTTCGCAAGTTGGATCTTCCTCCAAAATATGGGATAATCGCCCTGGAAAAATAGGCAGCTCTCCGGGGGAGAGGAGCCTTGCGAAAGGGAGGTAAGCGCCACCCGGTATGGCCGGCCCTGGGCCTGCCGGGGCCCCGGGACGGGAAGCGGGGGGCTCTTCCCCCGGGGCGGAGGAGGCCCTGGCCTGACCCGGCGCGCCGTAGCCCGGGGCCGTGAGCGCGGGAGGGCCGGGCGAAATTGTGGTGGACTTTCCCGGGGGTTCGTGGTATAATGGCCGGAGAATACAACACCACGGAGTGATAGAGTTTGGAATTTGACGCTTTTACATGGATCCAGGACGGCCTGTGGGAAGAGCTGGAGAAGCAGGGCTTCCGGGCCCCCCAGCCCCTGGAGGACCAGGCGGGGAAGGCGGTGTCCTTCTCCACCGACGAGGTGGCCTACAGCCTGCTCTACGATGAGAAGCACCAGCGCTTCCAGCTGCGGAGCACCACCCTCACCGAGGAGGGCCAGCCCACCGAGTGGCGGGGCCTGTCCCTGTGGCTGTTCGACCCGGCGGAGGGCACCAAGGGCGACGCGGACAGCATTTTGAACGACTTTCTGGAAGTGGTCCGGGGCCCCAAGCGGGTGGCCATGGTCCAGCAGAAGAAGACCCGCCGCACCAAAGACAACGAGCGCAGCGTGGATCCCCTGTTCTTCCTCAACCGGCTGGTGAACTTCTTCCCCGAGCTGAAGGAGGAGATCAACGAGGAGAAGATCGTCTACGGCCAGGTGCGGGCCGTCACCTTTGTGAGAAGCCAGGTGGTGCCAAAAGTCAGCCGCCTGCTGAAGTCCTCCCCCAAGACCGCCACCCTGGAAAAACTGGGTTCCCTGCTGGGGGACATGTACAAGGACGGGGACCTGGACCTGCGCAGCGTGGTGACCATAGCCCTGCTCAACCAGCTGGACGACCAGGACTTCGAGACCCTCAAGCCCCATCTGGGAGAGGAGCTGCAAAAGGCCGTGCGCTTTACCCGGAAGCTGAAGGGGAAAAAGGTAAAGCCCGAGAAGAAAAAGAAAGAGAAAAAAGTGGTGGCCCGCTTGGACGACAAGCACTGAGCCGCCGCCTTCCCCAAGGGGGAGGGGCCAAAGGGAGAAAAAGGGGAGAAACCCCCGATTTTCCCTTGACAGCCCCTCCCCCTTGTGCTATACTGTTACCACCTCGAAAAGGAGGTTCTTTTTTTGCGCCTGTTTTTCTGAGGGAGGCCACGACGCCCCCGCCTGCGGGAAGGAGCGTCGGCGGGCAGGCACAGCGCCTGTCCGTTCCGGGTTATTATTCACCCAAATCTTATAGGAGGTGCCGAAATGCGAGTGAAGATCGTGCTGGCCTGCACCGAGTGCAAGCAGCGCAACTACAACACCAAGAAGAACAAGAAAAACGACCCCGACCGGTTGGAGATGAACAAGTACTGCCGTTTCTGCCGGAAGCACACCCTCCATCGGGAGACCAAGTAAGGAGCGGGAGCTATGGCTGAAGTGGAGAAGAAGACCGCGAAGAAGACAGAGGAGAAAAAGGACAAGAAGCCCAACGCCTTTGTGCGCTTCTGCAAGCGGGTGGTCAAGTTCGTAAAGGACTGCAAGGGTGAGATTAAGAAGATCGTTTGGCCCACCCCCAAAGCCACCTTTAAGAACACCGGTGTGGTGCTGGTGACCATCATCGTCCTGGGCCTGTTCGTCTTTCTCCTGGACACGGCTTTCATGAACCTGCTGGGCCTGGTGATGGACGTTGCCCAGGTCTGATTTCCGGGAAAAGCGGAGGTAACCGATGGCGGAAGAAGCAAAATGGTATGTGGTGCACACCTATTCCGGCTATGAGAATAAGGTGGCTTCCAATCTGGAGAAGACAGTGGAGAACCGCTCTCTCCAGGACCTGATCCAAGAGATCCGGGTGCCCACGGAGACGGTGACGGAGATCACCGACGCCGGCAAGCGCAAGGAAGTGGAGCGCAAGATCTTCCCCGGCTACGTGATGGTGAAGATGATTATGACCGACGAGTCCTGGTACGCCGTCCGGAACATCCGGGGCTGCACCGGGTTTGTGGGCCCCTCTTCGTCCAAGCCCATCCCGCTGACTGAGGAAGAAGTGGCCCGTTTGGGCATCGAGCAGCGCCAGGTGGAGATCAGCTACAAGGTAGGCGACTCCGTGAACATCGTGGACGGGCCCCTGGAGGGCTTTATCGGCACGGTGGAGGAGATGGATGTGGACAAGAACCGCATCCGGGTCATCGTCTCTATGTTCGGCAGGGACACCCCTGTGGAGCTGGAGCTGGACCAGGCCGAGCCTGTGGAGTGATCCGCCGGAGAGAACAAGGAAAGCAACACACGAGAAAAAGCGGGAGACCGCTTTCTGGGGGCGCAGCCCCCGTGGGAGACCTGGGTGAATCCTATGTAACGCCCCGGTCGCTACCACCACGATTTTGGAGGTGCAATCAACTATGGCACAAAAGGTAACGGGCTTTATCAAGCTCCAGATCCCTGCCGGGAAAGCCACCCCGGCCCCCCCGGTTGGTCCTGCTCTGGGCCAGCACGGTGTGAACATTATGGCTTTTACCAAGGAATTCAACGAGCGCACGAAGAACGACGTGGGCCTTATCATCCCCGTGGTTATCACGGTCTACGCCGACCGCTCCTTCACCTTCATCACCAAGACCCCTCCGGCCGCGGTGCTGATTAAGAAGGCCTGCGGCATCGAGACCGCTTCCGGCGAGCCCAACAAGAAGAACGTGGCCAAGATCACCCGCGAGCAGGTGCAGAAGATCGCCGAGACCAAAATGCCCGATCTCAACGCCTCCTCTGTGGAGTCCGCCATGAGCATGATCGCCGGCACTGCCCGCAGCATGGGCATCGAAGTAGTAGATTAATTCCCGGGTGGGAGGAAATCTTTCGATCCGATATTTACCACTGGAGGAACTGAAGTATGAAACACGGCAAGAAATATAAGGAGGGCGCGAAGCTCATCGACCGCGCCAAGCTGTACGACACCAACGAAGCCCTGGACCTTTGCGTGAAGACCGGTACCGCCAAGTTCGACGAGACCGTGGAGCTCCACGTGAAGCTGGGCGTTGACGGCCGTCACGCCGACCAGCAGGTCCGCGGCGCCATCGTGCTGCCCAACGGCACCGGCAAGAGCGTGCGGGTGCTGGTCATCTGCAAGGCCGACAAGGAAGAGGACGCCAAGGCCGCCGGCGCCGATTTTGTGGGCGGCGAGGAAATGGTCCAGAAGATCCAGAGCGAGAACTGGATGGACTTCGACGTGCTCATCACCACCCCCGACATGATGGGTCAGGTGGGCCGTCTGGGCCGTCTGCTTGGTCCCCGGGGCCTGATGCCCAACCCCAAGGCCGGCACCGTGACCCCCGACGTGGGCAAGGCTGTGGCCGACGCCAAGGCCGGTAAGATCGAGTACCGCCTGGACAAGACCAACATCATCCACTGCCCCATCGGCAAGGTCTCCTTCGGCGTGGAGAAGCTCCAGGAGAACTTCGATACCCTGATGGACGCCATTGTGAAGGCCAAGCCTTCCGCCGCCAAGGGCCAGTACGTCCGCTCCTGCGTGGTTAGCGCCACCATGGGCCCCGGCGTGAAGATCAACCCCTCTAAGTTCATCTAAAAAATTACAAAGCGTGACGCCGCGGCCTTGACAAATGGTCAAGGCTGTGGTATCATATTAAAGCTGTCTGCCAAAGACAGCAGGTACCGTCCCTTTGGGACTGGTTGAAACGGAGTTTCCGGCCTGCCGAGGAGAGATCAGCAAAGGGAGAGAAAGGGGAGACCCTTGTTCTGTCCCGATGTTGAACCGCGTGCAAACGCCTTTCCGAGGTCACTCCGGAAAGGCGTTTTTTGTATCTCATCTGCAACAAACCGGAGGTGAATTCAATTGCCTAGCGAGAAGATTCTTCAGCAGAAGCAGGAGCAGGTGGCTCAGCTCAGCGAGGCCTTCAAGAAGGCCAACGTGGGCGTGCTGGTGAACTACAGCGGCATCACCGTGGAGAAGGACACCAAGCTGAGAAAGCAGCTGCGGGAGGCTGGCTGCCAGTACAAGGTGGTTAAGAACACCCTGCTGGCCCGAGCTTTCGCCGAGGCCGGCATCGACGGTCTGGAGGAGCAGCTCAACGGCACCACCGCCATCGCCTACAGCGAGAACGGCTACACCGACGCTCCCAAGATCCTGTCTGACTATGCCAAGGACAACGAGAACTTCCAGGTGAAGGCGGGCTTTATCGACGGCTCCGCCGTGGATGCCAAGAGCATCGACGAGCTGGCCAAGCTCCCCCCCAAGGAAGTGCTCATCGCCCAGGTGCTGGGCGGCCTGAACGGCCCCATCCAGGGCTTTGCCAACGTGGCCAGCGGCGTCATCCGCGGCCTGGTCATCGCCCTCAACGCCATTGCCGAGAAGCAGAGCGCCTGATGGCCTCTGTCCCATTGACATTGCTTACTAAAACCAATTTTGGAGGTATTCAATCATGTCTGAGAAAGTTACCAATCTGATCGAAGAAGTCAAGTCCCTTACCGTTCTGGAGCTCTCCGAGCTGGTCAAGGCTCTGGAGGAGGAGTTCGGCGTGTCCGCCGCTGCTCCCGCCGTGGCTGTTGCCGCTGCTCCCGCTGCCGGCGCTGCTCCCGCTGCCGAGGAGAAGACCGAGTTCGACGTGGTGCTGAAGTCCGCTGGCGCCAACAAGATCAACGTCATCAAGGTTGTCAAGGAGATCACCGGCCTGGGCCTGAAGGAAGCCAAGGCTCTGGTTGACGAGGCTCCCAAGACCGTGAAGGAAGGCGCTTCCAAGGACGACGCCGAGGCCATCAAGACCAAGCTGACCGAGGCTGGCGCCGAGGTGGAGCTGAAGTAAGTCTCCCGTTTGTAAGATGAGAGCAAGGGCTGTTGCCGTGGGCAGCAGCCCTTTTTCTATTCCCAAACTTCCCTATACTTATGAAATAATTGTAAAGATTTGGATTTCGCCTTGCATTTGTAACCGTTCTGTGCTAAAATGTAACCAAATTGTAATACATGGTAGCAAAGTTGTAATCTTTACAGGCGCCTCCCCCGCGTAGGCCGGAGAGGAGCTGGAAAGGGAGCGATTCCAATGAAACGAAAAGGGATGCGGAACGCAGCCGCCGTTTTGGTGGCCCTGGTGCTCACGGTGGGGGCGGTGGCCCTGCTCACCCACGCCACGAAGAACACCGGGTTTGGCGCCATAGAGCCCCAGGCCCCCCAGACCGGGGAGCAGGTGACTGAGCTCACCGTGGAGGGTTCTCAGGGGGAGAATGGCTCCCTGCTGGCGGAAGCCGGGGCGTTCGCGGTGATTGTGTCCCTGCCTGTGGGGGGCGCGCTCCTCTACTGCCGCAGCAGGCGCCGGGGAGAGGATCCCCAGGCCCGCCGCTACAGCCCCCGGGCCGATCGGAACTGGCAGTCCCGCCGGTTCGGTGCTTCTCGCGTATAAGGGTTTTCGTCCTTTCATATTTTACCTCGGATCAGGCCGGCCCCCCATGGGCCGGTCTGATTTTTTGCCCTTTTTGGGGAAGGGGCGGGCTTTCCTTCTTTTGACAAAAAAACCTGGCGAAATTCATTGACAATCGGGCGGGAATCCCGTATATTGAACTCATTGCGTCTGCATCTGAAAAACGGCCTGGCACGGGAGGGTGCCGGGCTCATAAAAGCGGCACTGGTCCCTCGCCGTGGCCCTTTCCCGCCCGGCCCTTGGGGGCCTTTTTTGCGGGAGAGAGCCGGTGCGGATCATTCCTTTGCGGAAGGGGAGGGGCACAAACAGGGCCGGGTTATGTGTGAATAACAAAAGACACGCAACTACTTTTGGCGCCGCCGGCGCCGCCGCAAAGGGGATGCATCCACCATGGAAAACCACATCATTTCGCTGCGAGACATCGCTGTTTCTTACGACGGGGAGCAGGTGCTCAAGGGCTTCGACCTGTACATTCGGGACGGAGAATTCGTCACCCTGCTGGGCCCCTCCGGCTGCGGCAAGACCACGGTCCTGCGCACCATCGGGGGCTTCGTCACTCCAGATTCCGGCGAGGTCTTTTTTAATGGGAAAAACATCACCGGCCTGCCCCCTCACAAGCGGGAGGTGAACACCATCTTCCAGCGCTACGCCCTGTTCCCTCACTTAAACGTCTACGACAACATTGCCTTCGGCATGCGGCTGAAAAAGAAGAGCGAGCGGGAAGTGAAGGAGACGGTGCAGCGGATGCTCTCCATGGTGAACCTGACGGGCTTCTCCCACCGAGGGGTGGGGCAGCTCTCCGGGGGACAGCAGCAGCGGGTGGCCATCGCCCGGGCTTTGGCCAACGAGCCCAAGGTCCTGCTGCTGGACGAGCCCCTGGGGGCCCTGGACCTGAAGCTGCGCAAGGACATGCAGGTGGAGCTGAAGAAGATTCAGCAGCAGACGGGGATCACCTTCGTCTTTGTCACCCACGACCAGGAGGAGGCTCTGTCCATGTCCGACACGGTGGTGGTCATGGACGGCGGCGTGATCCAGCAGATCGGCACCCCCACCGACATTTACAACGAGCCCAAAAACGCCTTTGTGGCCGACTTTATCGGGGAGTCCAACATCCTGGACGGCCTGATGCTGGAGGACTACTGGGTGAAGTTCGCCGGGCACAAGTTCCGCTGCCTGGACAAGGGCTTTGGGACCAACACCCCGGTGGACGTGGTCATCCGCCCGGAGGACATCGACGTGGTGGAGCCCGACTCCACCCACATCACCGGGGAGGTCACTGCCGTCACCTTCAAGGGGGTGCACTACGAGATCATCGTGGACGTGGCCGGCTTTAAGTGGATGATCCAGTCCACCGACTGCCGGGAGGTGGGGGACCGGATCGGCCTGTCCCTGACCCCCGACGACATCCACGTCATGGCCAAGTCCGAGTACTCCGGCACCTTCGGGGACTACAGCACCTTCAGCGACGAGATGGAGGAGGACATCCTGGCCTCGGAAGAGGCCCTGGAGGAAGGGGGCGCCCCGGATGAAGTCTAACTCCAAGCTTCTCTCCGCCCCCTACTCCATCTGGGTGACCGTCTTTATCGTGCTGCCCATGCTGCTGGTGGCCTGGTTCGCCTTTACCGACGGGGAGGGGAACTTCACCCTGGAGAACCTGCTGAGCGTGGGGCAGTACTCCAACGTGTTCCTCCGGTCCATCTGGCTGGGAGCCCTGGCCACCGCCATCTCCCTGGTGCTGGGGTACCCCCTGGCCTACATCATCGCCAAAATGGCCCCCAAGCGCCAGAGCGTCATGGTCATGCTGGTGATGCTGCCCATGTGGATGAACTTCCTTCTGCGCACCTACGCCTGGATGACCCTGCTGGAGGACAACGGCCTGATCAACTCCGCCCTTAGCGCCATCGGCCTGCCCCGGGTGCACATGATCAACACCGCCGGGGCCGTGGTGCTGGGCATGGTCTACAACTACATCCCCTATATGATCCTGCCCCTGTACTCTGTGCTCACCAAGATCGACCAGAGCGTCATCGAGGCCGCCCAGGACCTGGGGGCCGACGACAGGAAGGTCTTCCTCAAGGTGGTGCTGCCCATGTCCATGCCCGGGGTGATCTCCGGGGTGACCATGGTGTTCGTCCCCGCGGTGAGCACCTTCATCATCTCCAAAATGCTGGGGGGCGGGGGCAACCTGCTCATCGGCGATTTGATCGACATGCAGTTTTTGGGCAGCGCCTACAACCCCAACCTGGGCTCTGCCATCTCCCTGGTGCTCATGGTCATCATCCTCATCTGCATGGGCATAATGAACCAGTTTGACGATGGGGACGACCTGGAAGGAGGGATGCTGCTGTGAGGAAAGTGGGTTCCCGGCTGTACGTGTGTTTGATCTTCCTGTTCCTCTACGCCCCCATCCTGGTGCTCATCGTGTTCTCCTTCAACGACACGGAGACCGCCAGCCGCACGGTGTGGAGCGGCTTCTCCCTCAAGTGGTACCAGCGCCTTTTTGAGGACCGGCTGATTCTGGAGGCGTTGCGCAACACCCTGCTCATCGCCGTCATCGCCGCGTTGGGCTCTACGGTGCTGGGCACCATGGCCGCCATCGGCATCAACTCCATGAAGAAGCTGCCCCGGCGGATCATGATGAACGTGACAAACTTCCCCATGGTCAACCCGGAGATCGTCACCGGCGTGTCCCTCATGCTGCTGTTCGTCTTCGCGGTGGGGCTGTTCGGCGGCAGGAGCCTGGGCATGGGCTCCCTGATTGCCGCCCACATCACCTTCTGCCTGCCCTATGTGATCCTCTCGGTGCTGCCCAAGCTGCGGCAGATGGACCCCAACCTCTACGAGGCCGCCCAGGACCTGGGCTGCCCCCCGGTGCGGGCCTTCTTCCGGGTGGTGCTGCCGGAGATCGCCCCCGGCATCGTCACTGGGGCCATTATGGCCTTCACCCTGTCTATCGACGACTTTGTCATCAGCTACTTTACCAGCGGCACCACCCAGACCCTGCCCATCTATATCTACTCCATGACCCGCCGGCGCATCAGCCCGGAAATCAACGCCCTGTCCACGGTGCTGTTCGCCGCGGTGCTGGTGCTGCTGGTGATCGTAAACGTCCGCCAGGCCAAGGACCGGCCCCGGAAGCGGGAGAAGAGAGAGGGGGAGAGCGCGTGAAAAAGTTCTTTGCCCTGGGGGTGCTGTGCGCATTGCTGTGCGCCCTGTTCCCCCTGCCCGCCGCCGCCCAGGAGGGGGAAGAGGCCGCCCCGGACCGGGGAGTCACCCTGAATGTGTACAACTGGGGCGAGTACATCGCAAACGGCACCGACGGCTCTATGGACATCAACGCGGAGTTCACCCGGCGCACGGGCATCCGGGTGAACTACACCACCTTCGACAGCAACGAGTCCCTGTACTCCAAGCTGGCGGGGGGCGGCGCCGACTACGACGTGATCATCCCCTCGGACTACATGATCTCCCGGATGATCCAGGAGAACATGGTGGCGGAGCTTGACTTTGACAACATCCCCAACTTCCAGTACGTGGACGAGCAGTTCAAGGACCCGGCCTACGACCCGGGCAGCAAGTTCTCCGTGCCCTACACCTGGGGGGTGGTGGGCCTGTTCTACAACACGGAGTACGTGGACGAGGTGACCAGCTGGGAGGTGCTGTGGGACGACCAGTACGCTGGGAAGATCCTCATGTTCGACAACCCCCGGGACGCCTTCGGCATCGCCCAGTTCCTGCTGGGACAGGACGTGAACACCACCGACCCGGCGGACTGGAACCAGGCCGCCGACCTGCTCAAAGCCCAGAAGCCCCTGGTGCAGGCCTACGTCATGGACCAGATCTTCGACAAGATGGAGAGCGGGGAGGCCTGGATTGGGCCCTACTATTCGGGGGACGCCGCCATTCTGGTGGACAACAACGAGAACATCGCCTACGCCGTGCCGGAGGAGGGCACCAACTACTTTGTGGACGCGCTGTGCGTGCCCATCACCTCCTCTCACAAGGCGGAGGCGGAGGAGTACATCAACTTCCTGTGCGACCCGGAGATCGCCGGGGCCAACATGGACTACATCGGCTACTCCACCCCCATCTCCGCCGCCAAGGAGTACATGGACCCGGAGGTGGTGGCAAGCCCCATCCACTACCCGGAGGGGGAAGTGCTGGACCGTGCCCAGGTGTTCGTCAACCTGCCGGAGGAGACCAGCGCCCAACTGGACCAGCTGTGGGCCGAGGTGAAAATGGGCGGCCCCGGGGAGTCCGCCACCCTGGTGGCCATCATCCTGGGCTTTTTGGCGGTGTACATCGCCATTGTGGTCTACAAGCACCGCAAGCGCAGACGGGAGATGTCCTGAGCCATTGGGGGCAGGGGGCTGACCGCAGTCTCGTCAGCCGGGCGGTAAGCTTAAGCAAGCCCACCCCCCTCCCCCCTCCCGCGCCTATACATAGGTGGTATATCTAAACTTGCTGGCGCGGGAGGGGGATAAAAATCTATAATCTCATTCCAAGGGGGGCCTGGCGGCCCCCCTTTGCCAACCCCTTTTTTGAAGGGCGCCCTCTCAGTCGCCTGCGGCGACAGCTCCCCCAAAGGGGGAGCCAAGTCTCGCCTCCCCCTTTGGGGGAGGTGGCATCGCTTTAGCGATGACGGAGGGGGTGCCCTTAAGGGGGTTCACAAAGGGGGAGGCATCGCCGTCTCGCCTGCCGGCTCGGTCGGCGCAGAACGGTGCCACTGGGCACCTTCGCCTCAAAGTGGGATGGGAGCCTCGGCTCCCCCTCTGGGGGAGCTGTCGGCGTTAGCCGACTGAGGGGGTGCCCTTGGTCCCCAATTGCAGAGAGCCTTCTTTGAGGCAGAGAACTAAATAACGTGGGGGGTTATCAAAAGGGGGGGAGACATGTGTCTCCCCCCTTTTGGGATAAAGCGATTTAATGTTGCGGGCGCCGGGGCGCGGCGCCTTTGGCTTACAGGAACTTGACGGTGAAGGCGTGGCTCTGCTTTTCTCCAGGGGCCAGGAAGGCCATGCCCTTCTTCTGCTCGTAGTCGTCCCCCTCGGTGGTGAGGGTGGCGCAGCCCGTCCAGGGTTCCAGGCACACATAGGGGCCGTCGTTTTTGGCGGACCAGATACCCAGCATGGGGAACTGGGAGAAGTCCATCTCCACGCCCCGGCCGGTGGCCTTGTCCACCACCCGGACCCAGCCGGAGCGCAGGCCGTCGAAGACCAGGGCGTCCCGGTAGAACAGGTCGTGGCGCAGGGGGATCTCCCGGCCCTGGAGCTGGTAGGCGCAGTCCTCGTAGTTGATCAGGCAGGAGCCCTCCTCGATGACGGGGCACTTCTGGTCCTCGTCCCGCTCGAACTGGATGGTGTAGTCCTCGAACTTGCCCTCTCCCACCGGGAGGTTGAACCCGGGGTGGCCACCGATGACGTAGGGCATGGGCTGGTCTCCAGTGTTCTCCACCGTGAAGGTGGTGATGTAGCCCTCCTCCGTCAGCTGGTAGGCCACGGTCAGGGCGAAGTCGAAGGGGTAGCAGGCCTTGGTGGCCTCTGTGGGGGTCAAGGTCAGGGCGATGGAGCCCTCCCCCTCCTTAGCCTGCTGGAACTGGGTGCGCTTGGCGAAGCCGTGGCGGCCCATGGTCACCCAGCTGCCCCCGATCTTCACCTTGTCCTCCCGCAGGGCCCCTACAATGGGGAAGAGCACCGGGGCGTGCTCGTGCCAGTAGTTGGGGTCCGCCACCCAGATGCGCTCGAAGCCTGTCTCGTCTTTGAGAGACAGCAGCTGGGCGCCCAGGCTGTCCACCTGTGCCGTAAAGCGATCGTTCTTGATTTCGTAGATCATGGTGACCATCCTCCCTCAGGTCTGTTTGGTTCCATTATACCAGAGGGGGAGGCTTCCCGCAAGAAACGGTTTGCCCTTTCTCCCATTTTGTGCTATGCTTTCCCAAGAGGAAAAAAGGAGGCGGTACCATGCGGGCTGTGATACAGCGGGTGCATGAGGCACAGATCACCATTGACCAGAAGGAGACCCGGAGGATCGGCCGGGGGCTGGTGATCTTTCTGGGCGTGATGAAGGGCGACGGGGAGAGCCAGAGCGATTTTCTGGCGGAGAAAGCCTTTGGGCTGCGGATCTTCCCTGACGAGAACGGCAAGATGAACCTGTCCCTGGGGGACGTGGGGGGCCAGGCCCTGGTGGTGTCCAACTTCACCCTGGGCACCGACTGCAAAA
>DXDU01000101.1 GCA_019115285.1 Candidatus Acutalibacter pullistercoris | reverse complement strand
CTGGTCGCTGAGGCTCTGGAGGACTTTGCATGATCGTGCTGAAAACCAGCCGCGAGCTGGCCGCCATGCGCAAAGCTGGGAAGATCTCCCAGCAAGCGCTGCGGCTGGCCGGCGAAGCGGTGGAGCCCGGGGTCTCTACCTGGGAGCTGGATAAGATCATCCGCCAGTTTATCGAGAAGTCCGGGGCGACCCCCAGCTTTCTCAACTACGGCGGCTTTCCGGCCAGCGCCTGTATCTCTGTAAACGACGTGGTCATCCACGGCATACCCGGCAAAAGCACCATCCTGAAAAAAGGCGACATCGTAGGCATCGATGTAGGGGCCTGCTACGAAGGGTTCCACGGCGACAACGCCTGGACCTTCCCGGTGGGGGAGATCTCTCCCGAAGCCCAGGCCCTTCTGGATGCCACAGAGAAAGCCTTGTTTTTGGGAATCGCGCAGGCCCGCCCCGGCAACCGGCTGGGGGACATCGGGCACGCGGTGCAGGAGTATGTCGAAGCTCGCAATTACTCGGTGGTACGAGAATTTGTCGGCCACGGAGTAGGTGCGAAGCTGCACGAAGATCCCAGCGTTCCCAATTACGGCACGCCCGGCAGGGGCGTGAGACTGTTGCCAGGCATGACCATCGCCATCGAGCCCATGGTGAACCAGGGGAAAGCCCCGGTGCGCATTTTGGACGATGGCTGGACCACAGTGACCCGGGACGGAAGCCTTTCCGCCCACTTCGAGCACACCGTGGCCATCACAGCGGACGGGCCGGTCATTCTGACCAGCCTGGACTGAGGTGGGCCATGGAGCTGCAGCGGGGACAGGTGGTCCGGTCCCTTGCCGGCCACGATCAGGGCGACTTTCAAGTGGTGGTGGCTGCGGCGCCCCCCTACGCCTTTGTGTGCGATGGAAAGCGCCGGCCCTTACAGCGGCCCAAGCGGAAGAAGCAATTCCACCTGGCCGCCACGGGGACCATCCTTTCGGAAGAAGCCCTGCGGACTGATCGACAGATACGCTCTGCCCTGCGCCCCTTTCGGGAGCGGGCGGGGAATATGTGAGGCACGGAGGTTATCCCTATGTCAAAACAGGACGTAATTGAAGTACAGGGAGTGGTGAAGGAAGCCCTCCCGAACGCTACGTTCCAAGTAGAGCTGCCAAACGGGCACACAGTGCTGGCCCACATCTCCGGCAAGCTGCGGATGAACTTCATCCGCATCCTCCCCGGGGACAAGGTCACCCTGGAGATGAGCCCCTACGACCTGACCAAAGGCCGCATCACCTGGCGCTCGAAATAAAGTGTAAGAAGCTATGCTATCCCGCTTTAAAGGAGGATACACGCAATGAAAGTAAGACCTTCTGTCAAGAAGATGTGTGAGAAGTGCAAGATTATCAAGCGCAAGGGCAAGGTCATGGTCATCTGTGACAACCCCAAGCACAAGCAGCGCCAGGGCTAAGGGCCCGGGCAAATTCATGGAGGTGTAAGAATGGCTCGTATTTCCGGTATCGATTTACCCAGAGATAAGCGAATCGAGATCGCCCTCACTTATATCTATGGCATCGGCCGCAAGACCGCTTCTAACATCTGCGCCGCCACCGGGGTGGACCCCGACATCCGCGTGCGGGACCTGTCTGAAGACGACACGGCCAAGCTGAGAGAGTATATCGACCACAACTGCCATGTGGAAGGCGACCTGCGCCGCGACGTGGCCTTCGACGTGAAGCGGCTGATCGAGATCGGCTGCTACCGCGGTGTGCGCCACCGCAAGGGCCTTCCTGTAAGAGGCCAGCGCACCAAGACCAATGCCCGGACCCGCAAGGGACCCCGGAAGACCATGGCCAACAAGAAGAAGTAAGGAGGGATTTTCACAATGGCACAGAAAGGTACGAAGGGTGTGGTCCGCCGCCGCCGCGAGCGCAAGAATATCGAGCGCGGCGCCGCCCATATCCAGTCTACGTTCAACAACACCATCGTCACCATCACCGATACCCAGGGCAACGCGGTATCCTGGGCCAGCTCTGGCGAGCTGGGCTTCCGCGGTTCCCGGAAATCTACTCCTTTCGCCGCCCAGACCGCCGCTGAGACCGCGGCCCGCCTGGCGATGGAGCACGGCATGAAGAGCGTCGAAGTCTACGTAAAGGGCCCTGGCGCCGGCCGCGAGGCCGCCATCCGCGCCCTGCAGGCTGCCGGCCTGGACGTGAGCATGATCAAGGACGTGACTCCTATCCCCCACAACGGATGCCGTCCTCCCAAGAGAAGACGCGTGTAACAAAGGAGGTACCTGAACAATGGCAAGATATACCGAGGCTGTGTGCAAGCTCTGCCGCCGGGAAGGCCAGAAGCTGTTTCTGAAGGGCGAGCGCTGCTACACGGATAAGTGCGCGATCAACCGCCGGGCCTATGCCCCCGGCCAGCATGGCCAGGGCCGGAAGAAGACTTCTGAGTATGGCCTGCAGCTGCGTGCCAAGCAGATGACCCGCCGGTTCTACGGCGTGCTGGAAAACCAGTTCCGCCACTATTACGAGATGGCCACCAAGATGCCCGGCAAGGCCGGCGACAACCTGCTGATCCTGCTGGAGACCCGGCTGGACAACGTGGTGTACCGCTGCGGCTGGGCCAGCTCCCGCGCCGAGGCCCGGCAGCTGGTGGTCCACGGCCATTACACCGTCAACGGCAAAAAGGTGGACATCCCCTCTTACCTGGTAAAGGCCGGCGACGTGGTGGCCATTAAAGAGGGCAGCCGCTCCAGCGACAAGTTCAAGGCCGTTATCGAGGCGAACTCCGCCCGTCCCGCTCCCAAGTGGCTGGATGTGGACGCCCAGAACGCCCAGGCCAAGATCGTAGAGCTGCCCACCCGCGAGGAGATCGACCTGGAAGTGGACGAGACCCTCATCGTCGAGTTGTACTCCAAGTAATTCCTTTTGCGCAGTAGGAAGAAGCAGACACTTTTTGCAAGCATCGCGGCCGTGTATATTGATACCTGGTACAGGCTGCTTTCTACAAGTGTACTTGGTACAAAGGAGGAACGCGGATGATTGAGATCGAGAGACCCAAAATTGAGATCGCGGAAATTTCCGAGAACGGCACTTACGGCAAGTTCGTGGTAGAGCCCCTGGAGCGGGGCTTCGGCACCACCCTGGGCAACAGCCTGCGGCGGGTACTGCTGTCTAGCCTGCCCGGCGTGGCTGTAAAGTCCGTAAAGATCGACGGCGTGCTGCATGAATTTTCCACTATCCCCGGGGTGAAGGAGGATGTGACCGAGATCATCCTCAACATCAAGGGCCTGGTGGCCAAGCTTCACTGCGACGGCCCCAAGACGGTGGAGATCTCGGCGGAGGGACCCTGCGTGGTCACCGCCGACTCCATCAAGTGCGACAGCGAGGTGGAGATCCTCAATCCCGATCTGCACATCGCCACCTTGGGAGAAGGGGCCAAGCTCTACATGGAGCTCACCCTGGACAAGGGCCGGGGCTATGTCTCCAACGAGCGCAACAAGCAGAACATGCAGGAGGGCGTCATCGGGGAGATCGCTGTGGATTCCATCTATACGCCGGTGCTCAAGGTGAACTTTAACGTGGAGAGCACCCGCGTGGGCCAGAGCATCGACTTCGACAAGCTGACCCTGGAAGTGTGGACCAACGGCGTGATCAACGCCCAGGAGGCCGTCTCCCTGGCGGCCAAGGTCCTCACCGACCACCTGAACCTGTTCGTGGACCTGTCCGACAAGGGCAAGAGCACGGAGATCATGGTGGAGAAGGACGAGGGCGGCAAGGAGAAGGTCCTGGAGATGACCATCGAAGAGCTGGACCTATCGGTCCGGTCCTTCAACTGCCTCAAGCGCGCCGGCATCAACACCGTGGAGGACCTGATTAACAGGTCTGAAGAGGACATGATGAAAGTGCGCAACCTGGGGCGCAAGTCGCTGGAAGAGGTCATTTGGAAGCTGGCTTCCCTGGGCCTCAGCCTGCGCAAGGAAGACGAATAAACCTTACTTTTTAGGATAGGAGTGAATATCGATGCCGGGAACCAGAAAATTGGGCAGAAGCACCGCTCACCGCACCGCCATGCTGCGGGGCCTGGTGACCTTCTTCCTGGAAAACGGCAAGATCGAGACCACCGCCACCCGCGCCAAAGAGGTGCGCTCCCTGGCGGAGAAGATGATCACGATTGCCAAGGAAGACAGCCTGCAGAACAAGCGCCTGGTGATGAGCTTCGTCACCAAGGAGAGCGTTACCAACAAGCTGTTTACCGAGATTGCCCCCAAGTACGCGGACCGCAACGGCGGCTACACCCGCATTACCAAGCTTGGGCCCCGCCGCGGTGACGCCGCGGAGATGGCAATCCTGGAGCTGGTTTGATCTGCGAAGGTCCTCGGAGAACCGAGGACCTTTTCTTTTATCCGAAAAGGGCCCAGGGCAGCGCCCGGGCCGGGAGACCATCGGTGAGGAGAGAAAAGAAAGGGGCGCGCGGAGGATGAAACGGTACATGTACGTAGCCGGGGAGCCTTCCCGGCAGGACTTGCAGGAGCTTTCCGGTCTGGGGATCACAGGGATCCTGGGGCCGGCGTCTATGGGGGAGCGGGCCCGGGAGGCTGGGCTGGAGCTGTACGCCTGCGGCGGGGCCTTTCCCGCCGGGGACCACCCCCCACAGGAGGACCTGGCCTTGGACATCCGGGGCAGGCGGCAGCTGTGGTTTGGCTCTTGCTGCCCCAACCACCAGCCCACCCGGGAGAGGAACCTGGAGGGCTACCGGGCCATGGCCCAGGCCCCCGGGGTCTCCGGGCTGGTGATGGACGGGGCCAGGTTTTCCTCTCCCGCCTCCTCCCTGGATCTGGACAGCGTGTTCACCTGCTTCTGCCCCCGGTGCATGGGGAAGATGGACGCCCTGGGCCTGGACCCAGAGCGGATCAGGGCGGGGGTCTCCGCCCTGTACGCCTGGCTGCGGGAGGGGGGAGAGCGTCCCCGGGAGTGGCGGGGCGTCCACCAGTGGCTGGACTTCCGGCGGATCTGCGCCGGGGAACACCTGAAGGACTTCGCCTGCATCGCCCGGGAGGAAGGGCTGGCGGCCGGGGCCTTCTTCTTCCCGCCCTCCCTGGGCAGGCTGGTGGGCCAGTCCTACCGGGACATGGGGGACAGCCTCGACGTGATCTTCCCCATGCTGTACCCCGCCTACCCGGAAAAGCCGGGGGACCCTGGCACCGCCTGCCTGAACTGGGAGCTGTTCGCCATGGGACGGCTGCTGACCCTGGGGGGCGCCATGGGCCACAGCGAGGCCCTGCGGGCCCTGTCCGGATGGATGGGGGTGGAGCTGCCTCCCCCGGCCCAGCTGCGCCGGGAGGTGCCCCGGGCCCTGGTGGGGAAGGAGACCGCCCGGGCCATCCGGGAGGGGAAGCCCGCCCAGATCGTGCCCATCCTCCAGCTGGACGACCCCAAGCTGGAGGCCTCCATGGCCCAGGCGGAAGCCGCCGGGGCCCAGGCCCTGGCCTTCTTCGCCTGGGAGCCCGCCTTGCCCGGGAACTGGAAGCAGGTCCTCGCAAGGACCCGATAAAAAAGAGAGCCGCTGCCTCCCAGAGACAGCGGCCCTTTTTTTGCCGGTCAGTCGTTTACTTCCCAATACATTTTCGTCTTGGTGTTGATCTCCCCCTCCCGGAGGGTGAAGGTGTAGGTGGGGGTGAGGGGGTCGGCCAGGCCGCCGATCTCGGGGATGGTGGAGTCGGCGGAGACGGTGAGCTTGCTCCCCGCAAAGTGGAACACAAAGCGCTTGCCCCCTGCCAGCCTGGCGCTGCGCAGGTGGACCTCCAGCTTGTCTTTGGCCCGCCAGGCGCCGTTGGCCCCGTAGGGCACCCCGTCAATCTCCGTCCGGGCGAAGTGGCCGGTCATGCCCACAGCCAGGTCGAAGGTGCCGTTGTCCTGGACGAACCGCAGGCGCACGTCGTCGTCTTGGCACACAAATCCAAGGGACAGAAGCTTCCCTCCCGCGGGCTGGAATTTCCCCACCCCGCCAATCCAGTCGGCCAGGGAGGGCACAGGCTGATCGGGCAGGTACTCCGCCCCGTGCAGGGATTCCTCCGCCCCGGGGTTGCGCATCCCCAGCAGGGGGTGGAGCTCCAAATGGGCCAGCCGGTGCTGGAGCAGGAGAGAGGCGTCGGTCTCCTGCAGGGGGTGGTCGGAGAGCTGGGGCAGGAGCTTGTCCCACACCGCGCTGAGCACCGCCTGGAGCCGCATGGAGGCGGACTGGATGATCACCACCAGGTCCTGGTTCTTGCACACCACGCCGAACTGGCCGAAGGCGCCGTCTCCCCGGAAGATGCCCTCTCC
>DXDU01000100.1 GCA_019115285.1 Candidatus Acutalibacter pullistercoris | reverse complement strand
AGGGGGGAGGCGAGACTTAGCTTTCTGCAAGCTTTCGGCGGCGCACCTACTTGGCTCCCCCCTTGGGGGCCGCTACGTCCCGGTGGGACGTTGCCCAGCGGCCGGTTTCCGCTGCCGCGTCGGTCGGTGCTGGACGTCTGCCACTGGCAGACAGCACCCGAGGCGGCAGCCGAGACGCTGGCACGGCGCCAGCCGTGACTGAGAGGGCACCCCACCCAAAACAAAAAGACACCCAGCAAACCCTGGGTGTCCTTCTTTTTTTCTCGGTTCCTTGCGGCTGCCTTACTCCACTTCCACGGTCCAGCCGAAGGTGTCCTCCACCTTGCCGGTTTGAATGCCGGTGACGGTATCGTACAGCTTCTGGCTCACCGGGCCGATGCCGCCGCCGCCAATCTCCATGACGGTGTCCTCATACCGCAGGGCGCCCACCGGGGAGATGACCGCCGCGGTGCCGCTGCCCCAGCACTCCTCCAGGGCGCCGGACTTGGCAGCCTCCACCAGCTCGTCCACGCTGATGCGGCGCTCCTCCACGTCCATGCCCCAATGCTTGCACAGGTCGATGCAGGTGGCACGGGTGACGCCCGGCAGAATGGAGCCGTTGAGCATGGGGGTGACCACCTTGCCGTTGATTTTAAAGAAGATGTTCATGGCGCCCACTTCTTCAATGTACTTGCGCTCCACGCCGTCCAGCCACAGCACCTGGGAGTAGCCCTCGTCGTGGGCCTTTACCTGGGCGGCCAGACTGGCCACGTAGTTGCCGCCGGTCTTGGCCTCGCCGATGCCGCCCCGGACGGCACGGACGTAGGTGTCCTCGATCCAGATCTTCACCGGGTCCAGGCCGGACTCGTAGTAAGCGCCGGAGGGGGATAGGATGATAATGAACAAGTAGGTGTCGGAAGGCCGCACCCCCAGGAAGGGGTCGGTGGCGATGACGAAGGGCCGGATGTACAGGCTGGTGCCGGGCTGGGTGGGGATCCAGTCCTTATCGACAGACACCAGGGTCTTTAAAGCGTTGAGGAAATCGTCTTCAGGGATTTCGGGGATGCACAGCCGCCGGTTGGAGTTGTTGGCCCGCTCGATGTTTTTATTGGGGCGGAACAGCAGCACCCGGCCGTCCTGGGTCTTATAGGCCTTCAGGCCCTCGAACATCTCCTGGCCGTAGTGGAACACCATGGCGGAGGGCTCCAGCGTGAGGGGCTGGTAGGGGACGACCTTGGGATCGTGCCAGCCCTGCTCCTTGTTGTAGGGCATAACGTACATGTGGTCGGTGAAGATCTTGCCAAACCCCAGCTTAGACTGGTCTGTGGGCTTCTGCTTGGGAGTTTTTGTCAGTTCGATCTTAATTTCCTGCATAGCAAACACCTTTCCTTCTTTTTTCAAGCCGCCGGACGCCCAGGCCCCAGCGGCCGTTTTTCAGAGCAAGTGGGTCTGCACAAATTATACCACGAACCAGGATTTTTGCAAGAACCCACCCCGCCCTCCTGCAAAATGGGGATTTCCCCCAATTTTCTTCCACCGCGCCGGGCCTTTCCCGGCAAATGGGAGAACCCCTCCACCGCGGAGGGCCGTGCATCCTAAAATCCCGGAACGCCCTTTGTGGAGAGATTGAATTGCCCCGTGGCGGCAGGCGCGAAGACCAAAAACTTTTAGTTTTTGTTTTCCGCCGCTTTTACGAAAGCCTCAAAAATCTTCCGGCTGTTCCCGTCGGTCAGGCGGGAAAACTCCGGGTGCCACTGCACCCCCAGGCAGAACCGGTGCCCCGGCAGGTGCACCGCCTCCACCACCCCGTCGGGGGCGGTGGCCGCGATCTGAAGCCCCCGGCCCAATGTCTTCACCGCCTGGTGGTGGTAAGAGTTCACCCCCATCTCCGTGACGCCTACGGCGTCGTACAGGGGGTTCCCCGGCCGGATCGAGACAGGGTGGGCCACCTTGTCGTAGGGCGGGGTCTCGTGGTGGTTCACCCCGCTGGGAAACTCCTTGGGCAGGTCCTGCCACAGACTGCCCCCCAGCAGGGCGTTCATCAGCTGGATGCCCCGGCAGATGCCCAGCAGGGGCTTGCCGGTCTTCAGGGCCAGGGGGAAGAACGCCTGCTCCATGGCGTCCCGCTGGGGCACGGTGACACCGCACAGCTCATTCTTCTCACCCCCGTAGAGCTTGGGGTCTATGTCCTGTCCCCCGGGGAACAGGAAGCCGTCGAACAGGGCGGCGTAGCGCTCCAGGGCCTCCCTGTCGGCAGTCAGGGGCAGCAGCACCGGCACGGCGCCGGCGTCTTCCAATCCCTGGGCGTACCCGGGGAGCATCCAGTAGCTCTCCAGTTTTTCATCGTACAGGCTCACAATGGCGATGGTGGGCTTCATCTTCCTCTCTCCTCTCCCCCCGGCCGGGCCGGGGCGCCGCTTCAGCATAGCACAAAGGCGGCCAGGGCGCAAGGGCGGCGGCGCTTTTCCCTTTACTTTCTCCCCGGTTTCCCCTATAATAAGACCAAAACTTTCCCAGTGAGGATGTGACTCTTTATGGCTCTTATCCAATGCGACCTCTTCTCCCACTCCCTGATGCGCACCGTCACGGTGCAGGTGCTGCTGCCCACAGACAAAATGGCCCCGGGGGCGGCCCCCAAAGGCCCCTTCAAGACCCTGTACCTGCTCCACGGCATTTTCGGCAACCGCACCGACTGGGTCTGCGGCACCCGGCTTCAGTCCTGGGCCGCCGACCGGAACCTGGCGGTGGTGATGCCCTCTGGGGAAAACAGCTTCTACGTGGACAACGAAAAGGCCAGCGCCCTGTACGGCACCTTCATCGGCAAAGAGCTGGTGGACTTCACCCGGCGCAGCTTCCCCCTGTCGGACAAGCGGGAGGACACCTTTATCGGGGGGCTGTCCATGGGGGGCTTCGGCTCCATCGTCAACGGCCTGCAGAACCCGGAGACCTTCGGGGCGGTGTGCGCCCTGTCCTCCGCCCTCATTCTCGACTCCATGATGGAAAACACGGAGTACACCGACTTCCTCATGACCAACAAGGGCTACTACGAGTCGGTCTTCGGGGATCTGACCAAGGTCCGGGGCGGGGTCAACGACTACGACGCCCTGGCGGAGAAAGTGGCGGCCTCCGGCGGGCCCAGGCCCAGATTCTACCTGGCCTGCGGCACCGAGGACGGCCTCATCGGCGTCAACCGCCAGTTCCGGGACCACCTGCAGGCCCTGGGCTACGACGTCACCTACCAGGAGGGCCCCGGCGTCCACGACTGGTACTTCTGGGACGAGTACATTTTAAAGGTCCTCAACTGGCTGCCCCTGGACCAGCCCGTCCAGGGCGTGAGCTCCGGCCACGTCAGCGACTGATTTTTCCAGCGAGAAAGGAGGGTCCCCATGGCCCTGCTCCACCTGAACTTTGAAAGCGAGTGCCTGAAGAACAACACGGACCTGCACATCATCCTCCCGGACAAGCCACGGGAGAAGACCCCGGCGGAATTTTACGGCAGCGGGGAGAAGTACAAGGTCCTGTGGCTGCTCCACGGCACCTTCGGCGACTCCACCGACTGGATCCGCAAAAGCAACATCGAGCTGTACGCCTGCGAGAAGAACCTGGTGGTGGTCATGCCCAGCATGCTCAACGCGAACTACGTCAACTGGCCCACCTTCGCCCTGGGCTACAACGCCTGGGACTACCTGTTCCAGGAGCTGATGCCCCTGGTGTACCACTGGTTCCCCGCCTCGGACAGGCGGGAGGACAACTTCATCGCCGGGCTGTCCATGGGCGGGGGCGGGGCCCTGCAGTACGCCGTGGGCCACCCGGAGAAATTCGCCGCGGCGGCCATCCTCTCCTCCGCCCCCCAGGACTTCAAGTCCCTGGACCTGGAGCACCCGGAGGAGGCCATGCTCCCCTTTATGCAGCGCACCAGAAACTCCATCGCTAACGCCGGAGGGCTGGACAAGCACCTGGACTCCCCCGCCTGCGTGTGGGACAAGCTGCCGGCCCTTGTAAAGTCCGGCGCCCTGCCAAAGCTCTACTTCTGCTGCGGCAAAGAGGACTTCCTCTACCACCGGTATGAGGCCTTCAAGGCCTACGCCGGGGAGATCGGCCTGCAGGCCACCTTCGAGGAGGCCCCGGGCTACCGCCACGAGTGGCGGTTCTGGGACCTGTTCATTCAAAAGGCCCTCACCTTCTTCGGCTTTAATGGGGAGGCCCAGGGCAATCCCTTTTAAGCCGAAATGGCAGTCCGAAGAGAGCCGGGAGAAAGAAAGTAAAAAACTTTGTGAGAATCCCTTGACTTTTTCCGGACTTCTGGTATAATAGGCTATGCTGCTCCGGTGACAGCCGGAGCGGCACAGATAGCGGTATTGTGTAATGGTAGCACAGCAGACTCTGACTCTGTTTGTCTGGGTTCAAATCCTGGTACCGCTGCCAAAAAGCCTTGGTTTGAAAGAGCCGAGGCTTTTTTTCGAGGTGTGGCTCAGTTTGGTAGAGCGCTACGTTCGGGACGTAGAAGCCGCAGGTTCAAATCCTGTCACCTCGACCACGTCGCGGCGAGGCCTTGTGCCTCGCCGCATTTTTCTGCGCAAAATGCGGCTTCGGCGTACGGCCTGGTCTCACCTCCCGGTTCGGTCGGTGCTGGACGCTCCCCACCGGGGAGCAGCACCGCTCCTTCCCGCAAAAAGTCACGCTGCGCCTTCGCTGTTCGCT
>DXDU01000099.1 GCA_019115285.1 Candidatus Acutalibacter pullistercoris | reverse complement strand
GTCTCGATGCAGTACATGTCCTGCACCAGGGTCTTGCGGGCCGAGAGCTTGATGACGCTCACCGCGAAGGCCAGGCTGATGAGGAGCACCAGCCCCTCGGGGATCATGCCCACCATGGCGGCGGCGGTGCTCACCACCGAGTTCTGGAAGGTGTCGTGAAGGACGAAGTACTGCTTCCAGAACAGCAGCCCGCCGATGGGCAGAATGGCGAAGCCGATGATCTTCACGATAAAGTCGATGGAGTCCATGATCTCCGAGTTCCGCTTCTTGATGTACCCGGCGTCCCCGGCGATCTTCTGGGCGTAGTTGTCCGCCCCCACGTGGTCCACCTGGGCGGCGCAGCTGCCGCTGACCACAAAGCTGCCGGAGAGCAGGCTGTCCCCCTTCTGCTTCACCACCGGGTCAGACTCCCCGGTGATCAGGGACTCGTTTACCTCGCACTCCCCGTCCACCACCGTGGCGTCGGCGCAGATCTGGTTGCCGGAAGAAAGCAGCAGCACGTCGTCCAGGACCACGTCCTCCACCGCCACCGTGCTCTTCTCCCCCGCCCGCAGCACCGTGGCCCGGGGGGCGGAGATCAGGGAGAGCTTGTCGATAGTGCGCTTGGCCCGAATGCCCTGGAAGGAGCCGATGAGGATGTTGGAGAAGATCACCCCCATGAACAGGGCGCTGCGGGGGGAGCCCACCAGGATCACCGCCAGGGCCAGGGCGAAGTTCAGTAAGTTGAAGAAGGTGAACACGTTCTCCCGGATGATTTGTCCCTCTGTCTTGGTCTTGATGCCGGAATCTCCGTTGTGCAGGCCCTGGCGCACCCGGGCGGCCACCTGCTCCTGGCTTAGGCCGAAGCCGGGGTCCGGCTGGTAGCGCTCCACAGGCCGGGCCCTGCGGGGGGCCTGGGGCCTCTGTCGTTCCTCTTTCGAAGTGCGGGGCAAGGGGATCCCTCCTATTCTCTGTCTTCTTTCTATGCGAACCCCCGGGAGACCTCCTCCCGGGGAAGATGAAACGCTGTCTTTTCAGTATACACCATCCCCCCGGGAATGCCAAGACGATTTTTTCCCGGTATCCCGCCAAAATTTCAGTTTTTCACAATTTCCGGAAATCCTTCCCCCTTCCTTTCGACGAACTGCCCAAACCCCGGCGGGAAAAAGGGGGAGATTTTCTAAAAAACCCAGGTTTTCTGCGGGTTCCGGCCATTTGACAGAAAGGGTGAAAAAGCATATAATGCAGGCGTCATAGCAACTAGTTTATCATAGGATGAAAGGACGGTTCCGTCATGGCTGTGAAGAAAACCAGAGAATTTATGATCGTCAACCGCAGGAGCAAGAAGGCCCTGCAGGCCACGGGGCTGGACAACGGCCTGCCCGTGGAGCAGGCTGCCGCCGCTGGCACCGACGCCCAGCTGTGGACCGCCGTGGAGACCGTAGGCGGCGTGAAGCTCTTTAACAAGGCCACTGGCAAAGTCCTGGATGTGATGCAGGGCGGCACCGAAAACGGCACCTGGGCCCAGACCTGGGAGGACGTGGACGGCGAGAGCCAGCTGTGGACCATCGAGAACGTGACTGCCACTTACAAGAAGCTGATCCACGTGAAGTCCGGCAAGGCCCTGGACATCGTGGACATGAGCGAGGAAGACGGCGCTCCCGCCCAGATCTGGGAGAGCGTGGAAGGCGAGGGCCAGCAGTGGAAGCTCGCCGCTGCCCAGACCGAGAAGAAGCCCGCCGCCAAGAAGGCCCCTGCCAAGAAGGCCGAAGCCCCTAAGAAGGCGGAGACCAAGGCCGCTCCCAAGGCGGAGAAGGCCCCTGAGAAGAAGGTGAAGAAGGCCCTGAAGGCCGAGCCCCAGAAGGCCATGAAGAAGGCCGAGGCCCAGGAGAAGACCCTGGTGAAGAAGGAAGCCCCCAAGGCTGCCGCCAAGCCCGCTTCCAAGCCTGCTGCCAAGACCACCAAGACCACGAAAAAGTAAATCGCGCTGCAGGACGGCCCCCGGGCCGTCCTCTTTTTTTCGCCCAAAGCCCTCCCCCGCCTTTACAAAAAGGCAAAAACCAGGTATCATTATCACAACAGTTTGATCTTACGAAAGGCGGTTTGGAAGATGGCACAGCTTTTATCCATGGGCGAGCTTTTAATCGACTTCACCCCGGTGGGCGAGACAGAGGACGGACGGCTCCTCTTCGCCAGGAACCCGGGGGGCGCTCCGGCCAACGTCACCGTGCAGGCCAAGCGGGCGGGGGTCTCCGCCGGCTTTTTGGGCCGGGTGGGAAAGGACATGTTCGGCGACTTTCTGGTAAAGACCCTGCGGGACTGCGGCGTGGACACCGCGGGCCTCTCCCAGGACCCGGACTACGCCACCACCCTGGCCTTTGTCCAGCTCAACGAACAGGGCGACCGGGACTTCAGCTTCTACCGGAACCCCGGCGCCGATACCCGCCTGTCCTTTGAGGACACGGACCTGTCCCTCATCGACGGCTGCCAGCTGCTGTGCTTCGGCTCCCTGCTCATGACGGCGGAGCCCTCCCGCACCGCCGTGGAGAAGCTGGCCTCCTACGCCAAGGAGCGGGGAAAGATCACCGCCTACGACCCCAACTGGCGTCCCCCCCTGTGGAAGGGCCGGGAGAAAGAGGGCGTGGCCGCCATGGCCAGCCTGATGAAGCTGGCGGACATCGTAAAGGTCTCCGACGAGGAGCTGGCCCTGATCACCGGGAAAGAGGGGCTGGAGGCCGGCGCCGCCGCCCTGCTGGGAGAGGGCGTCTCCCTGGTGGTGGTCACCCAGGGGCCCAAGGGCTGCGCCGTATTCACCCAGGGCTTCCACTTCACCCAGAACACCTACGACACCCCGGTGAAGGACACCACCGGCTCGGGGGACAGCTTCTTCGGCGCCCTGCTGGCCAAGGTGGTGCAAAGCGGCAAGCAGCCCCGGGACCTGACTCGGGAGGAGCTCTCCGACTTTGTGGACTTCGCCAACGCCGCGGGCTCCACCTGCGCCACCAAGACCGGCGCCATCCCCGCCCTCCCCACCACCCAGGAGATCGAGGCCTGCCGGAAGAACGTCCCCCTGCTGAAACTGTAACAGCCCCAAAACCAAACGCCCCCGCCAGAGACCTTCCCGGTCCCCGGCGGGGGTGTTCTCGTCTGCCCAGGGAGCGCCTCTCCCCGGTCCCTTTACCATGTCTCAGAGGTCTCCTCAGACTGGGCCAGGCTCTCCTCCTGGGGCGGCTGGCTCACGGCGCTGCCCAGGGGCTGTTCGATAGTAAACTCACAGTAGCCCAGGTCCGTCAGGTAGATCCTGTACGTGCCGGTGATCTGGAACAGCCCGGCGGGCACGGCCTTCACCAGGTTGACTTCCCGTTCCTCTCCCAGGTAAGACTCCTCCGTCTCCCCCTCCGGCCGGTACACGGTGTACCAGTTCCCTTCGTACTGGTACTCCACCAGGTAGCCGCCGCCCATGGCCTCCGGGCCGTCCAGGCCCTTGTGCAGGGACACTTCCACCTCGTCCATCACCGTGTCGCCGTAGTCCACCCCGGTGTGGATGCCCACAAAGCTGAAGCTCACCCGGGAGTCCACCTTCTGTCCCAGAGACTCCTCCCACAGGGGGAACTTCTTCTCCGGCGTCCGGGGGAGCAGGAGCAGCACGGCCCCCACCGCCAGCGCGGCCGCCGCCAGGCAGATCACCGCCGCCGCTATTCCTCGCTTACCCAATTTCACTGGCCATTCCCCTTCCCATCTTGGTCTCTCTGTCTTAGTATACCAGGCTCAGAGAAGGAGTCAACCGTTTTTCTCTTTTTTCACCAGCCGGCAGCTGCCGTCGCTGCGGGCGGTGAACAGGAACACCTGGGACTGGTCCACCCCGGCTTTCCGCAGCTTCGCCTCCAGCCAGGCCCGGTCCAGCCCCAGCAGCGCAAGGGAGTGGGCGTTCACCTCCCCGTCGCTGACCAGGGCCACCTCCAGCCCCTGGGGGCGCACCGCCACCCCCGCCTGCTCCGGGGTCAGGGGGTCCCGGTCCGGGCGGCGCAGCACGCTGAGGGTGCCGTTTGTCTCCACAATGGCCCAGTCCACCTCCTCCAGGTAGAAGCTGCCGCTTTGCCGCAGCTGTTCCAGCAGGTCCTCGGTGGTCATGCGCAGGCGGCGCATCTGGTCCTGGAGGATCTTCCCGTGGGCCACCACCACCATGGGCCTGCCGCACACCAGCTGCCGGAACCTGCCGCTTTTCAGCATCCACAGGGACACCCCCACCTCGCAGAGGATCAGGGCCCCCATGGGCAGCAGCCCCCGCCACAGGGGGTCGCCGCCGTTTTGGATGGGCAGCACCGCCAGCTCCGAAAGGAGCAGGGTGGACACCAGCTCGGAGGTCTGCAGCTGGCCGATCTGCCGCTTGCCCATCAGCCGCTCCCCCACCAAAAGGACGGCGTAGAGCAGCAGGGTACGCAGGAGAAGAAGGAGCATAAGGGATCACCTGGTTTCGTTTTTTTCTTAGGGTGCCCCCCATCGTCCCTTCTATGCCGGCGCATATCCGCCCCCTCCCTGGCAAAACTAGTCAGGACGACACCAAGGAGGCGGGAAACATGGAGACCCTCGCGAGAGAGCTTGAGAAGAACAAGGCCTTTTTCCAAAGGGAGTTCCGGGACGCCATGGACTTTATGCTCCGGGACCTGGACCTGGGAGGCACCAAGGCAGCCCTGCTGGCCTTAGACGGCCTGGTGAGCAAGCAGATCATCACCCTGAGCATTTTAGACCCCCTGCTGGCCTCCCCGCCCCCTGCCGGGACCCCGGTGCTGCCCTACATCGAGGAGCAGGTCCTCAGCTCCATGGAGCAGAAGCGGGAGAGAAAGATCCCCGCCCTGCTCGCCCTGCTCATGAGCGGCTTTGCCCTGCTGCTGGTGGACGGCTGGGAGGAGGCCGTGGCCTTCGGGGTGCAGGGCTTCGCCACCCGCAGCCCTGCCGAACCCCAGAACGAGGTGATGCAGCGGGGTGCCAAAGACGGCTTTACCGAAAGCTTCCTCACCAACATCGCCATGATCCGCCGGCGGATGAAGACCACCGCTCTGAAATTCGTAAAGATGGAGGTGGGCTCGGTAAGCCGCACCCCCCTGGCTCTGTGCTACGTGGAGGGGGCGGTGTCCCCAGAGATCCTCCGCCAGGTAAAGGCCAGGCTCTCCCAGTGCGACTTGAAGACCGTGCTGGGGGCCGGGTACCTGTCCGCCTTCCTGGACCAGGGAAGGCTCTTCCGGGGAGTGGGCATCACCGAGCGGCCCGACGTGGTCTGCGGGAAGATTCAAGAGGGCCGGGTGGCCATCCTGGTGGAGGGCACCCCCAGCGCCCTGCTGGTGCCCTTCCTGTTTTTAGAGCACTTCCAGACCTTGGACGACTACCTGGCCCGTCCCTTTTACGGCACCTTCCTCCGGTGGCTGAAGTACCTCTCCTTCTTCCTCAGCTCCTTTCTCCCCGGGCTGTACGTGGCGGTGGTCACCCACCACCCGGAGATGCTCCCCGAGGCCCTGCTGCGCAAGGTGGCCCAGGCCGAGGGGGAGACGCCCTTCCCGGTGATGGGGGAGACGCTGCTGCTCTACTTCCTCTACGAGGTGCTGCGGGAGGCGGGCCTGCGGGCTCCCCGGTCCCTCTCCGCCACGGTGAGCATCGTGGGGGGCCTGGTGCTGGGGGACACCGCGGTGTCCGCCGGGCTGGTGGGCGCCCCCTCCCTGATGGTGGTGGCCCTCACCGCCATCGCGGGCTACGCCGTGCCCCGGCTGTACGAGCCCCTGGCCCTGCTGCGCCTGGGCTTCCTGCTGGCGGGCCACTTTTTAGGGGTGTGGGGTGTGATGATCGGCCTGGTGCTGGTGCTTCTGGACCTGTGCGGCACCAGCAGCTTCGGGGTGCCCCTGCTCTCCCCCATCTCCCCCCTAGACGGAAAGCTGTCCGTCCGGGACGTGCTGGCCCGGGCGCCTTGGCCCCGGCTCTCCAAAGGGGAGGCCCTGGTCCAGGACATGCCCGGCAGCCGGGAGCGGGGCCAGTAGAAAGGAGGCTCGCCCATGGAAACCACTCGAAAAATCAACGCCCCCCAGTTTTTTCTGGCCCTGTTCGTGGCCCAGGCCACCGCGGCCCTGGCCTTCAACGCCCAGTACGCCGGCGGCCCCCTCTTCCTGGACAACCTCCTCTCCTGCCTGCTGGCTTTGGGGCTGGGGCTGCTGCTGGCCCTGCCCAGCTGGGGCCTGCTGCGCCGGTGGGGAGAGGGCGTCCTGCCCCTGCAGGGCCGGGACTGGGCGGAGAAGGCAGCCGCCGCCCTGTGGCTCCTCTACTTTGTCTGGGAGAACGGCGCCTCCCTCACCCTGTTCCAGATCTTCCTCCTGGACACGGTGGACCCGGAGTTCTCCGCCGGGCTTGTCACCGCCGTGCTGCTGGGAACAGGGCTGTACGGCGCCATGCGGGGGATCGAGGCCGTAGCCCGGTGCGCCTTCTGCGTGTTCTTCGTATTCCTGCTGGGGTGCGGCGGGGTGTTCGCCGTGGCAGCCCTGCGCTTCTCCCCCCAGAACCTGTCCCCCCTGTTTTACAACGGCCCCTCCCAGGCCTTGGAGGGCGCCGCCTTGCTTCTGTCCCGGTCCACCTCTCTGGCGGCGCTGCCCCTGCTCCTGCCCTTCGTCACCGGGAAAAAGGGCCGTGGTTTTGCCCTACAGTCCCTGGGCTGCGCCCTGTTCTTCGGCGTGGCCCTCACCCTTCTGGCCGGGTGTTTGGGGCCCTACGCCGCCTCTCAGAACTTCCCCCTATTCACCCTGGCCTCCCTCACCCAGATCCACTCCCTCCAGCGGCTGGACACGGTGTTCATCGGGGTGTGGATCGCCGGCCTGGTGATCCGGGCGGCCTTGGAGCTGTACGCCTGCCGGGTGTGCGCCAGGGCCCTGCTGGGCCCCCGCTGGCACAAAAAGGGAGCCGCCCTGGCGGCGGCTTTGTCCTGGGGGGTGGCACTGCTGGGGGTGTGGAGCGCCGGGTTCCGCCAGGCGGTTCTGTCCACCCGGCCCCTGCTGTACGCCACCCTGGGAGCGGGATGCCTGGCCCCCGGGCTGCTGTGGGCCTGGCAGGCTCACCGGCAGAGAAAGGGGGCCCGCTCATGAAGCGCCTGTTCTGCCTTCTCTCAGGGCTGCTCCTGTGCCTGCTCCCCGCAGGCTGCGGCTACCAGGAGCTCCAGGACAGGCTGCTGATTCACGGCATCGGGGTGGACTTAGGGGAGGACGGGGGCTTTTCCGTCACCGTCCGCTCCGCCGGCAGCCAGGGGGAGGAGTGCTTCCAGACCCAGGGGGAGTCCGTGCTGGAGGCCCTGACCAGCCTGTCCCTGTCCACCGGGAGAGACGCCTTCTACGCCCACAACTACCTGGTGGTCTTCGGCTGGGACTGCGCCCAAGCCGGCCTGGACCGTTGCCTGGACTTCTTCGTCCGGTACTATAACGCCAGGCCCGCGGTGCAGATGTTCCTGGCCCGGGGCACGGCGGAAGAGGTGCTTAGCTTTGCCCCGGAGGGGGAGCTTCTGCCCATGGCCCAGCTCCAGCAGGTGGGGGACAGCGGCCGGTTCAACGGCCAGGCCCTGGAGGTGGAGATTCTGGACTTCGTCAACGGGGTCAAGCGCCCCGGGTCCTCTCCCCTGCTGCCGGTGCTGTCCCTGACCCAGTCCGGCCCCACGGTCACCGGCGCCGCCTATTTCCGGGACTACGCCCTGCAAGGGGAGTGGGACCTGTCCCAGACCAGGGGATACCTGGCGGCCAAGGGGGAGCTGGACCAGGGGGAGGCCGTGGTCCCCGACGGGGGCGGGGGCCTGGTCACCCTCAGCCTCTCCGGCCAGCGCCAGAAGATCCATGCCCGGTGGGAGGAGGGGGAGCTGCCGGTCTTCACCCTGGAAGTGCAGGTCCGGGGGGACATCAGCGCCCTGTCCGGAGGCCGGGACCGGCTGGAGGACTCCCTCTACCCCAGCCTCGAGCGGGCCGCCGCCGCTCAATTGGCGGAGGAGATCTCCGCCGCCCTGGAGCAAGCGGTGATCCAGGAGGGCTGCGACGTGTTCGGCTTTGGGAACCTGCTGTGGCAGCGGTACCCCGAGCGCTGGCGGCAGGAGGGGGACCAGTGGCCCGCCCTGATGGGGCGCTGCCGGTACCAGGTGGAGGTCACCCTCTCGGTGCTCCGCCTGTGACGGGAAAGAGCCGCCCCCGCCGGGACGGCTCTCTCTTTTTCACGGGTCCAGCTGCTGGAGCAGGGCCTGCGCCTCTTCCCGGTCCGGGATGGAGGTCTGGGCGCCCCGGCGGGTCACCACCAGAGACGCCACCGCCGAGGCCAGGGCCGCCGCCTGGGGCAGGTCTTTCCCCTGGGACAGGGCCACGCACACCCCGGCCAGGTAGCTGTCCCCGGCGGCGGTGGTGTCCACCGCCTGCACCGTCTTGTCCCCGGGGATCCTGGTCTCCCGGCCGTCCTCCTCCAGCAGGTACGAGCCCTCCGCCCCCAGGGTGACCAGCACGTTCCTGGCCCCCCGCTGCCGCAGCAGCCTGGCGCTGTCCCCCAGGGTCTCCAGGGAGAAGGGCCTGCCGGTGAGGATAGACAGCTCCGTCTCGTTGGGCTTGATCAAATCCAGGCAGGGGTACAGCTCCTCCGGCAGGTCCGGCACGGCGGGAGCCGGGTCCAGCACCACGGTCTTGCCCAGCTCTTTGGCCTTTTTGGCGGCGTAGGCCACCGTGTCCAGGGGGATCTCCAGCTGCATGGCCAGAATGTCGCACCCCTCCAGCAGGTCCAGGTGACGGTCCACCATAGCCCGGTCCACCAGGCCGTTGGCCCCGGGCAGCACCAGAATGCTGTTGTCCCCCTGGGGGTCCACCCCAATCACCGCCATGCTGGTGGAGGCCTCGCCCCGGCGCTCCACCCCCCGGGTGTCCACCCCGGCTTTGCCCAGGTTTTCCAGCAGCCTGTCCCCAAAGCTGTCCTGGCCCAGGCAGCCCAGCATGGCCGCCCGGCCCCCCAGCCGCCCGATGGCGTAGGCCTGGTTGGCCCCCTTGCCCCCGGGGACCAGCTCCAGCCCTTGGGCCAGCACCGTCTCCCCCACCCGGGGCATGTGGGGGACGCTGGTGACAAAGTCCAGGTTCATGCTGCCTATGACTAAGATCTTCTTCATGGCTGTCCCCTCACTGGGCCATGCGGTAAATGGCCTTGATGTCCTCTTTCCCCAGGACCTTGAACTGCCCGATGGTCCGGCGGCCGAAGTAGGTGCACTTCTCCGCCAGCTCGTCAATCTGCTCCTCGGTCAGCTCTCCCACGCCCAGCTCCCGCAGGTTTACCGGCATGCGGATGGACCGGAAGTAGTCCTCCATGGCTTCGATCCCCCGCAGACCGTCGACAGTGGGGTCCCCCGTCTGGGGCAGGTCGAAGATCCTGTAGGCAAACTGGGCGAAGCGCTGGGGCTTAGCATCCAACACGTACCGGGCCCAGCTGCCCCAGATGGCCGCCAGCCCCGCCCCGTGGGCCACGCCGAACATGCCGCTGAGCTCCATCTCGATCTGGTGGCTGGCCCAGTCCCCGTTGGGGCCCCCGGCGCACAGCAGGCCGTTGTGGGCCAGACTCCCCGCCCACATGATCTCCGCCCGGGCCCGGTAATCCCTGGGGTCTTCCAGGGCCGCTTTCCCGTAGCGCAGCACGTCCCGGATCACCGCCTCCGCCATGGTGTCGGTGACGGTCATGGTCTCCACGTTCACGAAATACCGCTCCATAATGTGCATCATAATGTCGGTGACGCCGCAGGCGGTCTGGTACTCCGGCAGGGTGTAAGTAAGCTCCGGGTTCAGCACGGCGAACTTGCAGCGGCAGTAGTTGCTGTTGTAGCCACGCTTCAATTCCCCCTCGTCCTTGGTGATCACCGTGGAGTCGCTCATCTCGCTGCCCGCCGCGGCGATGGTGAGCACCGCCCCCACCGGGGCGCAGCCCGCGGCGGCCCGCTTCTTGTCGAACAGCTCCCACACGTCGAAGTCGTTGGCAAGGCCGTAGCCGATGGCCTTGCAGGAGTCGATGACGCTGCCGCCTCCCACGGCCAGCAGAAAGTCCACCCCTTCTCTTCTGCACAGCTCGATGCCCTCATACACCAGGGAGAGCCGGGGGTTGGGCACCACGCCCCCCAACGTCACGTAGGGAAGGCCCTCCTCTTCCAGGGCGGCGCAGACCCGGTCCAGCAGGCCGCTGCGCTTGGCGCTGCCGCCCCCGAAGTGCACCAGCACCTTGGTGGCTCCCTGTTCTTTGCAAAGCTTGCCCACCTGGCCCTCGGCGCCTTTGCCGAAGACCACTTTCGTGGGGGCGAAATAAGTGAAATCGTTCATACGGTCTCTCCTCCTGCTCGAACTTGGAAGGGGCCTGTCCCCTCCCCTTTTTCTTTAGATTATAAAAACCTCTCCCGCCCTTTGCAAGGGGAAATTGCCCTTTTTGCATAAAAACCGGGAACATTCCCCCTGTTTTTTTCCCAAAGGGATTGACAAGGCCCCCCGCCCCCGGGATAATGAGAGAAAGAGATCATCACCGGAAAGAGGAGGCGTTTGTATGAAAGAACACGTGCTGCACATCTTAGACCAGGCCCTGCAATCCTGGCAGGCCCCCGCCGTCCCCCAGGACATCCCCCAGGGGGACATGCCCGGGGACAAGGTGTGGATCGGGCCCCAGTCCATCGAGAAGGCCCAGGTGGCCTTCCGGGCGGTGCTGCCCCATCTGCGGGAAGCCCTGGTCCAGAACCCCGCCGGCAAGGCGGTGGTGGCCGTCACCGGGGGCAGCGGGGTGATGAAGACCTGCGTCTCCGCCCTGCTCACCTACTACTTAAACCAGCTGGGGGTGGGAGCCTTCACCCTCTCTGGGGACAACTACCCCCGGCGCTACCCAGAGCTCAACGACGCCGAGCGGGTGCGGATTTTCCGGCTGGGGGGCACCCGGGGCCTGGTGGAGGCCGGGGTCTACACCAAGGAGCGGGCGGCCCTGCTGAAAGACCTGCAGCTGGCAGATCTGGACTCCGACCCCCAGCAGTGCGAAGAGCACCCCTGGCTTGCCCCCTACCAACAGGCCGGCCGGGAGGCCCTGACCCAGTACCTGGGCACCGCCAACGAGCAGGAGTACGACAAGATCCAGCAGGTTCTGGGCCAGTTTAAGGCCGGGCAGGAGAAGATCTGGCTCAAGCGCATGGGCCGGGACGACACCGCCCTGTGGTTCGAGGAGAAGGACTTCTCCCAGATCAGCGTGGTGGTGCTGGAGTGGACCCACGGCAACTCCGGCCTGTTCCAGGGGGTGGACGTCCCCGTGCTGCTGGCCAGCACCCCGGCGGAGACCCGGGAATACCGGCTCTCCCGGGGCAGGGACGCCAACGCCGACACCGCCTTTATCACCATGGTCATCCAGCTGGAGCAGGGCAAGATCGAGGCCCGGGCCCCCTACGCCCAGGTGATCGTCTCCAAGTCCTGCGAGGTGCTCACCCTGGAAGAGTACCAGCGTCGCATGGCGGAAGGCAGGTGAGGGACATGGCGGTGCAGAATCTAGGCCCTATGCTCAACGCCTACCCGGACAGCCTGGGGGGCACCCTGTCCCAGATTGTGGACTTTCTGGAAAGCGAACAGGTCCGGGGGGCCTTCACCTCCTTCTACATCCTCCCCAGCCTCTACCGCACCGACCTGGACCGGGGTTTCTCCGTCATCGACTACGCCATCAACGGCGTCATCGCCAAAGAGGAGGACCTGTCCCGGCTGCGGGCCCTGGGCATCGACTTGAAGCTGGACTTCATTTTAAACCACCTGTCCGTCCAGTCCCCCCAGTTCCAGGACCTGCTGGAAAAAGGCGACGCCTCCCCCTACAAGGACTTCTTCATTGACTGGAACAAGTTCTGGGCCGGCTGCGGCGAGCTCAACGACGAGGGGGTCCTGGTCCCCCGGCAGGAGTACATCAAAGACATGTTCTTCCGCAAGCCCGGCCTGCCGGTGCTGGTGGTGGAGTTCGCCGACGGCACGAAAAAGCCCTACTGGAACACCTTCTACCAGCAGGTGGACACAGACGAACAGGGCAAAAAGCGGTACCTGGGCCAGATGGACCTGAACATCCACTCCCCCCTGGTGCTGGAGTTCTACCAGAACACCCTAAAGACCCTGGCGGGCTACGGCGCCCGCATCGTCCGGCTGGACGCCTTCGCCTACGCCCCCAAAGAGGTGGGGGCCAAAAACTTCCTCAACGACCCGGGCACCTGGGACTTTTTACAGCAGATCACCGACATGGCCCGGCCCTACCAGCTGGAGCTGCTACCGGAGATCCACGCGAGCTACAGCGAGGGCACCTACAAGACCATCGCCCAGAAGGGCTACATGGTCTACGACTTCTTCCTCCCCGGCCTGGTGCTGGACGCCTTCGAGGAGCGGTCCGGCCAGGAGCTGAAGCGCTGGGCCGACGAGATCCTCACCTCCGGCATGGAGACCGTGAACATGCTGGGCTGCCACGACGGCATCCCCCTGCTGGACCTGAAGGGCCTGCTGCCCGAGGAGCGCATCCAGAGCCTGATCTCCACCCTGGTGGGCCGGGGCGGCTTTGTCAAGGACCTGCACGGGGCCAAGAACGTGTACTACCAGGTAAACGCCACCTACTTCAGCGCCCTGGGAGAGGACGACCGGCGCATGGTGCTGGCCAGGGCCCTGCAGCTGTTCTTCCCCGGCAAGCCCCAGGTGTGGTACCTGGACCTGTTCGCCGGAAAGAACGACTACGCCGCCATGGAGCGGGCCGGGGCCGGGGGCCACAAGGAGATCAACCGCACCAACCTGAGCGCCCAGGATGTGGCCGCCGCCCTGGAGCGGCCGGTGGTCCAGCGGCAGCTGGAGCTTCTGAGGGCCAGGGCGAAGTTCCCTGTCTTCTGCCCCCAGGCGGAGATCGACGTGGACGCCCAGGGCACAGGGCTTTCCATCACCTGGCGTGGGGCGGGCCAGACCGCCTCTCTCCGCTGCGACTTTTCCGACAGCTCCTTTACTGCCGCCATCCGGGAGGACGCCTCCGGCGCCCTGCTGTGGCAGCTCTCCCAATAACAAATCCACCCAGGGCCGCCCCTCCCGGCGGCCCTTTTCCTATGGTTTTGAAAAGGTCTTCACCTTTTTCACAAAAACAGCTCTCCTTTTTCTCCTGGCATCTTTCCCGATTTTCTGGTATACTGTTTGTATAGAATGCTCGAACGTCTCCCCCCTTCCCGCCGGGGAGGGGAGTTTTCCAGAAAGCGAAGTGGTAGGATGCGGAAAAACCTAAAAGCGAAAACCCTGGAGTCCCTGTCCTCGGTGCTGCCCATCACCGCCATTGTCTTGGCGCTGAGCTTCACCCTGGCCCCCGACATGCCCGCGGGGACTTTGATGATGTTCCTGCTGGGGGCCATCCTGCTCATCGTGGGCATGGGCTTCTTCTCCCTGGGAGCGGACATGGCCATGATGCCCATGGGCGACGGGGTGGGCGGCGAGGTGGTCCGCCTGTCCAAGCGCTCCCTGCTGCCCGTCCTCCCCCTGGTGTTCCTCATCGGGGCCTTCATCACCATGGCGGAGCCGGACCTGCAGGTGCTGGCCAACCAAGTCCCCGCCGTCCCCGATCTGGTGATCATCCTCACCGTGGCCGCCGGGGTGGGGGGCTTTCTGGTGGTGTCCGTGCTGCGCACCCTGCGGGGCAGGCTGCCCCTGCGCACCCTGCTGCTGGGCTTTTACCTCATCGTGTTCGCCCTGGCAACCTTTGTCCCCCGGGAATTCCTGGCCGTGGCCTTCGACGCCGGCGGCGTCACCACCGGGCCCATCACCGTGCCCTTCATCATGGCCTTCGGCGCCGGCGTGGCCGCCGTCCGGGAGGGCAAGGGCCAGGCGGAGGACGACAGCTTCGGCATGGTGGCCCTGTGCAGCATCGGGCCGATCCTGGCGGTGCTCCTCATGGGCCTGTGCCTCTCCGGCACGGAGATTGCCTACACCCCCTTTACGGTGACGGACACCTTCACCTCCCGGGAGGCCTGGCTGCAGTTCGCCCAGCACTTCCCCGACTACATGGGAGAGGTGGCCCTGGGCCTGCTGCCGGTGGTGGCCTTCTTCGCCCTGTTCCAGATCTTCTCCCTCCATTTGAAAAGGGACTCCCTCATCCGGCTGCTGGTGGGCATCGTCTACACCTACGTGGGCCTGGTGCTGTTCCTCACCGGGGTGAACGTGGGCTTTATGCCCGCCGGCAACTACCTGGGAGACGCCATCGCCCGGCTTCCCTACCACTGGGTGCTCATCCCCATCGGCATGGTGGTGGGCTATTTCATCGTGGCGGCGGAGCCCGCCGTCCACGTGCTCAACAAGCAGGTGGAGGAAGTCACCGGCGGCGCTATCCCCCAGCGGGCCATGAACCTGAGCCTGTCCATCGGCGTGGCGGTCTCCGTGGGCCTGGCCATGACCCGGGTGGTCACCGGGGTGTCCATTCTGTGGTTCCTGGTGCCGGGCTACGCCGCGGCCCTGCTGCTCTCCTTCAAGGTGCCGAAGATCTTCACCGCCATCGCCTTCGACTCCGGCGGCGTGGCCAGCGGCCCCATGACAGCCACCTTCCTGTTGCCCTTCGCCATGGGGGCCTGCAGCGCCCTGGGCGGAGACGTGCTCACCGACGCCTTCGGCATTGTGGCCATGGTGGCCATGACCCCCCTGATCACCATTCAGTGCCTGGGGGCGGTGTACCAGAGGAAGCTCCGGCGCACGGTGGAGATCACCGCCGCGGAGGCCTCTGCCCTGGGCAGCGACGGCATCATCGAATTCGACGACGTGTAAGGAGGGTCTGCCGTGGAACATTTTAAGCTCATCATCACCATCGTGGACCGGGGAAAGGGCGGCAAGGCCGTAGACCTGTTCCGGAACTTCCACCTGCATTTCGACTTCGCCTGCCTGGGAGCGGGCACCGCCAGCTCCCGGATCCTCAACTACTTCGGTTTGGACGAGACCGCCAAAGAGCTGGTGTGGACCCTGGCCCCAGAGAGCCGGCTGCGCGCCCTGCTCCCCCGGGCCCGGCAGGTGCTGGACCTGGACACCCGGGGCAAAGGGGTGCTGTTCACCATCCCCCTCACCGGCCTCAGCGCCCAGGTGCCCCCGGTGCTCATCAAGCCGGAATACGAAGAAGACAAGGAGGACTCTCCCATGGAAAAGACCAGTTCTGTGCCCCAGGGCCACCCCTACCACCTGGTGCTGGCCATCGTCAACCGGGGCTGCGACCAGCAGGTCATGGAGGCCGCCCGGTCCGCCGGGGCCAAAGGCGGCACGGTGATCAACGCCCGGCGGGTGGGCTACGAGGACGTCCAGAACATGCTGGGCTTCACCCTCCAGCCGGAAAAGGAGATTGTGGCCATCCTGCTCCCCAAAGAGCAGAAGCTCCCTGTGATGCAGGCCATCAACAAGGCCGCGGGGCTCTCCACCGACTGCCGGGGGGTGCTGTTCTCCCTGCCGGTAGACGACGTGCTGGGCATCGCCGAGCTGGCCCCCCAGCCCTGAAACCCCCATAAAATCCAAACAGGCGGCGCCCCCCCCAAAAGGCTCCGCCTGTTTTGCTTTTATCCCAGCACCCGGAAACTCTTCCACTTCCCGGATTTGTACCGCGCCAACAGCACCAGGGCCTTGCAGCACCAGTCCGCCGCCATGGCGAAGGCCACCCCGATGACCCCCAGGTCCAGCCAGATCCCCAACACCACCGACAGGGCCACCCGCACCACCAAGGTGCAGAACAGGGAAAGGTACATGGTGAAGGTCACGTCCCCCGCCGCCCGCATCCCGTTGGAGAAGGGCCCGGAGATGGGAAAGGCCACAGCGTTGAACAGGTTGTGGATCACCACCAGCCAGAACACCAGGTCCTTGGCCTCTGGGGACAGGTCGTAGAAGAACAGCATCCCCGGGGTGAGCAGCAGCACCAGGGCGTTCCACGCCACAGAGATCAAGAAGGCCAGCCTGGTGAGCTTGCGCATGTAGTAGTCGGCTGCCTGGGTGTCTCCCGCTCCCATGCACCGCCCCACCACAGTGATGTACGCCGGCCCCAGGGCGGCCCCCACCAGCGCCGCCAGGGACCAGATGCTCTGCCCCACCCCGTTGGCGGCGATCTGCACCGTGCCGAACAGGGCGGTGATGGAGCTGAGCCCCACCTTGGCCAGCTGGAACAGGCCGTTCTCGATGGAGTTGGGCACGGCGATGGACAGCAGCCGCCGGATCATGGGCCAGTCCCAGGTGAAGATTTTCCCCCAGCCCAGGGACACCAGGTTCTTTTTGGAGAAGCACAGGGCCGTCATGCACAGGGCGGCGAAGATCCGGGAGATGGTGGAGGGCCAGGCCACCCCGGCCACCCCCGCGTGGAGGACGAAGATGCCAATGGCGTTGCCCGCCACGTTGATGGCGTTCATCCCCAGGGAGACGTTCATGGTCACCTTGGTCTTGTTCATGCTCCGGTACAGGGCGGCGCCGGCGTTGTACAGAGCCAGGGCCGGGTAAGAGTAGGCGGAGATCCGCAGGTAGAGCACCCCGGCTTCCATCACGTCCGGCTCCACCTGGCCGAAGAGCAGCCCCAGCAACTGCCGGTCCCACAGCAGGGCCGCGGCCATGCACGCCCCCGACAGCACCAGGGACACCAGATACAGCTGTCCCCCCGCCAGATCCCCGCTGCCGTACTCCTTCCGGCCCAGATACTGGCTGACCACCACGGCCCCTCCCGAGGCCAGGGCGGTGAACAGGTAGATAAAGAAGGTGTTGAGCATGTTCACCAGGCTGACCCCGGAGACGGCGGCCTCCCCGGCGTAGCTGACCATCAGGGTGTCGGCGATGCCCACCAGCATGGCCAGCAGCTGCTCGAAGAACAGCGGCACGATCAAAGCTTTCAAGTCCCCATTGGAGAAGAGCTTCCGCCCCTCCTCCACCTGCTCTTTTGGCTCTAAGATCTTGTCCCACACTGCGGCTGCCGTCATACAGGCCACGCTCCTTTCTGCTCCCATTCTAGCAGATGACCCCTGCCCTGTCTAATGCCCATTTTCCATGCCCTGCTATGCTTGCGGGGCATAGCACACCCCGTGCCGCCCGCTCCCGTCTCGCCTTCCCAGGCGCGGAAGCTTTACAAAGCCCACCCCTGGTCTCGCCTGCCGGCTTGCTCTGGGCATGCATCTGCCCACCCCCTACCCCCTCCCGTAAGGCCAACGAGATGTAATTTGTACCTTTGCGGTACGGGATAATCTATAATCTCATTCCAAAGGGGGGCGTCGGATGTCTCCCCCCTTTGATAACCCCCCTTATAAAGGACACCCCCTCAGTCACCTGCGGCGACAGCTCCCCCAAAGGGGGAGCCAAGTCTCGGCTCTCTCCCTGGGAGAGCTGTCACGACGTAGTCGTGACTGAGAGGGTATCCCTGAAGGGGGTTCACAAAGGGGGAGGCATCGCCTCCCCCTTTGGAATTAAACTATAGTACTTTCTCCCCCTCCCGTACAGATATGCTATTGATTACCGCTTAGTAAATTTACGGGAGGGGTGAGCGAGCGCCAGTGGCGCTCTGCCGCGAACCGACCGACGCGGCAGCGGAGACCAGGGGGTGGACAGAGCAGTGCAGGGAAAAGTGAATCGTGAAGAAGTAAAAAACGGCAGACCCTTTCCAGTGCCTGCCGTTTTTGGTGTAAGAGACAGGAACTCGAATCAGTTCGAGTCCTGTTCTGAAATCAAAAAATCCAGCCCGACCACAAGGGTCACGCTGGATTTTCTGGTGCAGGTGACAGGACTTGAACCTGCATGAACTTGCGCTCATATGGACCTGAACCATACGCGTCTGCCAATTCCGCCACACCTGCATCTTCACTTGTCCGGTCAGGCTTCTCACCTGACGCTCGATTAGTATAGCACTTATCGGCGGCTTTGTCAACAGCTTTTTCACTTTTTCTTCGATTTTTTCTCATCCCCGGCCCGAGACCCGGTCTTGCTCCCTGTCAAAAGTCAAGCCAATGTCCCCTACGCCGGTGGCGAGCTGGAGCTTCTTCTCCCCGTGGCCAATCTGGTCTTGCAGGGTAGAGCTCCCGATGGGGCAGTCCACGGTAATCTGATAGTCGTTCTGATCCCCCCAGATGGTACCGCCAATCTTCCCGTGGTCGGAAGCCAGGGCAATGTCCGGGCTTTCGATCATCCACACCGAGATGTCCCCCACCCCTGTGGTGCAGGCCAGGGCCCCTTGGCAGGTCACCCACAACAGCTCTGCTTTCCCCACATCGCCATCCACCGTCAGAGAAGCGAAATCGCTGTTACTCACGGTGATGTCCCCAGTGGAGGCCCCCATCTCTGCGTCCCCGAACTGGCAGTCTTCCACCTGGGCGCTGCCCACGTCGGTGGCAAGGGACAAATTATCTCCCTGGCAGGACGCCAGGCTCAGGTCCCCCACCCCCTGGGTCACGGTAAAATCCGTGCCGGTGACGCTGTACAGATGGATGTCCCCGGAGTCCCCGGCCACGGCGACGCGCTCCGCGTCCACCTCCTCCATCCGCAGGTCCCCCACCCCGGCGGTGAGGTCATAGGACAGGAGCATATCCCAGGGCACCTGGATGGTCACCCCGTCTTCCCGGTCCCCCCAGGAGTTCCAGATCCGGTACCACTTCCAGCCCCCCGCCTCCTCCTGTTCCGTCAGGGTCAGGATGCCGTCTTCCACCTGGCAGGTGTAGCTGGTGGAGTAGGCCACCTCCAGCTCGCCGCCAGCCTCCGTGCCCACCACAGTCACGTCGCCTATGCTGGCTTCTACCTTCACCCCGGTCACAGCCCCCTGGGAGTAACTGGCCGTCAGAGGCTGGGGCTTCTCCTTGCCGCCGGTATAGGCGTCCAGGCTGCAACCCATGGACGTAAAGCCCACCCCAGCCAGGATTACGCCCCCGCCCAGCAAGCAGCTCCCTACAATCGCCAAAACCTTTGGGAGTTTCTCTCTCGTCATGCCGCTCTCCTCCTTCCTTTTCCCACGCTGCGCTTCAGCCAGCGCCAAAGGGCTTTCCCGGCCTTTGCCGTGGCCTTCCCCGTGTACCAGAAGCCCACGGCGCACAGCGCCGCCAGGCCCAGCATCCCGACCGCCAGCCCCAGCTGGAACAGCCCGGCAGCCAGCCCTGTATCGGCGATGAGGAAAGGTGTGCCCGCCGCCCCCAGCACCGCCCCGGCCAAAAAGCCAAGGGCCAGCACCCCCAACACAAAAGCGGGGATGTACAGGCAGACAAACACACACAGCAGTACCAACGCCGCCGTGACCAGCAGGCTGCCCCACAGGGGGAAGCCCAGCACCAGCAGCACGATGACCCACACCCGCAGGCCACGGTTAGGTACCAGGGGCTGTTCCTCCTCCCCCAGCAGTTCTTCCGCCACTGCCTTGGGGGCCCCCAGGCTTTGGATGACCGCCTCTTCCTCCTGGCCGTCCTCCAGCCTGTCGTCGATGAGCTCCCCGTAATAGGTCAGGGTCCGCTCCCGCTCCTCCCGGGGCAGGGGTTCCAGCTCCCGGGCCAGGGCGGCCAAAAATTCCTGTTTGTTCATAGTGTACCTCCTGTCCCGCCTGTCTCCTCCTGGGAGGCGGCGATATATTCATAGGCCCTCTGCACGTCCTGCCACTCCACGAGGAACTCCCCGATGCGCTCCTTCCCCCGGGGGGTTATGGCGTAGTACTTCCGCAGCCTGCCGTTGTGCTCCCGGCTGTAGGATTGGATACACCCCGCCCCCTCCAGCCGCTTTAAGATGGGGTACAGGGTGGACTCGGAAAGCTCCGCGTAGGGCGACACATCCTTGATGATCTGGTAGCCGTAGGAATCCTGCTGTTTTAATGCCACCAGCACGCAGATCTCGATGAGGCCCCGTTTTAGCTGGGCGTCCATGGCGCTCCTCCTTTCCCATGTCTCGTATTATACTATACACCGCATAGTATAATGTGTCAAGGGGTATTTTCCCATATTTTTCCCGGCCGGGCGCAAAAAAGGGAGGGTCTCCCCTCCCTTTTTCTCTTATGCCTCCCCCGCCGGGCAGGGGGATTCCAGCACCAGCACGGCCAGGTCTTCCCCGCCGGTGTTGCGCAGGCCGTGGGTGCCGTAGGGCTCGTTGACGAACACGTCCCCGGGCTGGGCGGGATAGACCTTCCCGTCCGCCTCCAGCTCCCCCCGGCCGGCCAAAACGATGTACAGCTCCTGGTCGTTGCCGTGGCGGTGCAGCCCGATGGACGTGCCCGGGGGCAGCACCGTGTAGTTGAGAAACCGGAGGTCCGCCTGGAAGTCCTCTCCCCGCAGCACTTCCAGGTGGCGGAGCACCCCCACCCCGTCGTGGCAGCCCTCCAGGGACTCCAGGGGCTGGGTGAGAAAATTCCTGTGCAGCATACTCTTCCTCCTTATCGATCGTCCAGGGGCCGCTCCAGCTGGCAGTCGCAGGGCTCCTTCTCCACGTGGAAGGCCTGGTACTCCCTGGCCTCCACACAGCCCATGGCCTTGTAAAAGGCCTGGCTCTCCACGCTGGAGTGGGCGGAGATGTACAAGGCTTCCGCCCCCCGCCGGCGGCCCTCCTCCTCCGCCTTTTGGAACAGGGCACGGCCCAGCCCCAGGCCTCTGGCGTCGGCGGAGACATGGATGCTGGACAGGTCGGCGTACTGCTTCCGGGCGCCGATCCTCTCCCCCTCCACCGAGACGAAGCCCTTCAGCTTCCCGCTCACAAAGGCCCCCCACAGGGCGCCGCCGGTGGCCAGGGTCAGCCGCAGCAGGGCGCACAGCTCCCGGTAGTCCCCGTCGCTCCACCGCTCGGTAAAGGCGATGTCTTTTACCACCCACTGGCCCTCTATCTTCCGCCAGCACCGCTCCACCGGCTGGAACCGGTCGAACCAGGCGAACAGCCCCGGGGTGAGTTCCTCCCCGGCCAGGGGCCGCAGCTGCCGGCGCTGCAGCTTTTTGGAAAGGTGCAGCACCAGGTCGTCGTCGTTGGCGCAGGGGGCCATGGGGGCCAGGGGCTGGTCCCGGTACCACAGGCCCGAGCCGTCGGGGACGTAGCCCCGCTTTACGTACAGCCGCTGGGCGGCGCCGTAGCCCGGGTACATGCCCACCCCGATGCACACCACATCGCTGGTCTCACTGGCCAAGGCCTCCGCGGCGTCCAGGAGCTTGCTCCCAATGCCCCGGCGCTGGAACTTCTTCAGCACGTTAAAGTCGGCAATCTCCGGCCAGGGCTTCCCGGCGAAGGGCCCGGCCCCGGCCTGGGGCAGCAGGGTCAGGTACCCTGCCAGCTCCCCCTGCCACAAGGCCACCAACACCTGGCGCCGGCCGGCCTGCTGCTCTGCGAAGTACCGCCGGTACTGCTCCTCCGGCTTGTGCCAGCCCTGGGCGGCGAAGGCCCGGGCCAGGGCGGCGCAGTCCCCCTCCTCCAGGGGGCGTATGGTCACGTGCCTGTCTCGATAGTACGCCATCACTCCACGCCCTTCTGCCCGTAGTAGGCGTTGGCCCCGTGCTTGCGCAGGTAGTGCTTGTCCAGAAGCTCCTGCTGCATGGGGGGCAGGTGGGGGTCCAGTGCCAGGTCGTGCCAGGCCATAAAGGCCAGCTCCTCCAGCACCACGGCGTTGTGCACCGCGTTTTTGGGATCGGTCCCCCAGGTGAAAGGCCCGTGGCTGTGGACCAGCACCGCGGGCATGTCCTCGGGGCTTTTTCCGTGGAAGGCCTCCACAATGACCTTCCCCGTCTCCAGCTCGTACTCCCCGGCAATCTCCTCCGGGGTCATCTTCCGGGTGCAGGGGATTTCCCCATAGAAGTAGTCCCCGTGGGTGGTGCCCAGTGCCGGGATGCCCCGCCCCGCCTGGGCGAACACCGTGGCCCACCGGCTGTGGGTGTGCACCACCCCGCCAATCTTGGGAAAGCTGCGGTACAGCTCGCAGTGGGTGGCGGTGTCGGAGGAGGGGTTCCACTTGCCCTCCACCTTTTTGCCGGTCTTCACGTCCACCAGCACCATGTCCTCCGGGGAGAGCCTGTCGTACTCCACCCCGCTGGGCTTGATGGCCATCAGGCCGGACTCCCGGTCCACCCCGCTGACATTGCCCCAGGTAAAGGTGATGAGCCGGTACTCTGGCAGCAGCATGTTGGCCTGGTATACTTGTTCTTTCAACGCTTCCAGCATGGCGATCCGCTCCTTACTCGTTTTTATCTCGGTATATCCAAAGGGGGAGGCGCCGCCTCCCCCTTCAGGCCCCCTTGCGGGGCGTCTTTCTGTTTCTTTCCGATGGCGCGGGCCTTTACGGCCCGTCCCCCTGGGAGAGGCCGCTTACACCTCTACTTCGCCGTCGTAGATCTTCTCCGCTTTGCCGGTCATCAGCACCCGCTCGTCGGTGTAGTTGATCTTCAGCTCCCCGCCTTTGAGGATGACCCGGATGTCCCGGCCCTTCTGGCAGTAACCATTGAGGGTGGCCGCCACCACCGCGGCGCAGGTGCAGGTGCCGCAGGCCATGGTCTCGCCGTTGCCCCGCTCCCAGAACCGGGCCTTCAGGGTGTGGTCGTCAATGACCTCCACGAAGCCCACATTCACCCGCTGGGGGAACATGGGGTCGTACTCGAACTTGGGCCCCAGGTCCTGCAGGTCCAGCTTGTCCACAGAGGGCATGAACACGATGCAGTGGGGGTTGCCCATAGAGCAGCAGGTGATCCGGTACAGGTTGCCGTCGATGGAGATGGGCTTGTCCACCACCCGGTCGCCCTCCAGGCGAACGGGGATCTTCTCCGGGGAGAGCTCCGCCCTGCCCATGTCCACCTCTACCTTGGAGACCTTGCCGTTCTTGGTGATGGCCACGCAGTCCTTTACGCCGGATTTGGTGTCG
>DXDU01000098.1 GCA_019115285.1 Candidatus Acutalibacter pullistercoris | reverse complement strand
CGAGGCCAACAAGAAGTTCACCCTGGCTGGCCGTGAGTACCACGAGGGCGATTACATCTCCCTGGACGGCACCACCGGCAACATCTACGGCGAGGCCATCCCCACTGTGCCCGCCTCTACCGAGGGCGGCTACTTTGGCCGGATCATGAAGCTGTCTGACAAGTACCGTCAGCTGGAGGTCCGCACCAACGCCGATACTCCCCGCGACGCCAAGCAGGCTGTGGCCTTCGGCGCCCAGGGCATCGGCCTGTGCCGCACCGAGCACATGTTCTTCGATCCCGACCGTATCGCCGCCATCCGCGAGATGATCTGCTCTGACACCGTGGAGCAGCGCAAGGCCGCTCTGGCCAAGCTGGAGCCCATGCAGCAGGGCGACTTCGAGCAGCTGTACGAGGCTCTCGAGGGCAAGCACGTAAACATCCGCTTCCTGGACCCCCCGCTGCACGAGTTCGTCCCCACCGAGGAGAAGGACATCGAGCTGCTGGCCAACACCCAGGGCAAGACTGTGGACGAGATCAAGGCTATCATCTCCTCCCTGCATGAGTTCAACCCCATGATGGGTCACCGCGGCTGCCGTCTGGCTGTCACCTATCCCGAGATCGCCGAGATGCAGACCGAGGCCGTCATCAAGGCTGCCATCAACGTGAACAAGGCTCATCCCGAGTGGAACATCGTTCCCGAGATCATGATCCCCCTGGTGGGCGACGTGAAAGAGCTGAAGTTCGTGAAGAAGACCGTGGTCGCCACTGCCGATAAGATCATCGCCGAGGCCGGCGTTGACCTGAAGTACAAGGTGGGCACCATGATCGAGATCCCCCGTGCCGCTCTCACCGCCGACAAGATCGCGGAAGAGGCCGAGTTCTTCTCCTTCGGCACCAACGACCTGACCCAGATGACCTTCGGCTTCTCTCGTGACGACGCCGGCAAGTTCCTGAACGCCTACTACGAGAACAAGATCTACGAGAACGATCCCTTCGCCCGTCTGGACCAGGAAGGCGTTGGCCAGCTGGTGAAGATGGCTTCCGAGAAGGGCCGGGCTACCCGTCCCGACATCATCCTGGGCATCTGCGGCGAGCACGGCGGCGACCCGACCACCATTGAGTTCTGCCACAACGTGGGCCCGACCTACGTGTCCTGCTCTCCCTTCCGTGTGCCGATTGCCCGTCTGGCTGCCGCGCAGGCTGCCATCAAGAACCCCCGCAAGTAATTGCTTCTAGGTTCTCTAAGCTGAACAGATCTGGAGCTAGTCTCCAGAAGAAAGGCCGTGAGGAAACTCACGGTCTTCTCTTTTGAGAAAAGGGAAGAAAGCAGAAGCTTTCTTCCCAGAGGGTGTGCGCCCGTCTGGCTGCCGCGCAGGCTGCCAGCAAGAACCCCCGCAAGTAATTGCTTCTTGGTTCTTTGCGCTGAACAGATCTGGAGCCAGCCTCCAGAAGGAAGGCCGTGAGGAAACTCACGGCCTTCTCTTTTTTTCGGGACAAAAAAGCCCCCAGAGGCGTTGGCCTGCTGGGGGCAGATCTGTTTTGGGGGCCGCTCAGCGCTCCTGGATGGTCTCCAGGTGTTTGATCTCTTTGTTGTACAGCCGCAGGAAGAACAGCAGGCTCACCACTAGGGAGACGCACTCGGCGATGGGGAAGGCCCACCACACGAACACCACCTGCTGGGTCACCTTGGCCAAAATCCAGGCGGCGGGGACCAGGACGGCCAGCTGGCGCATCAGGGAGACGATGAGGCTGTACACGCCTTTGCCCACGGCCTGGAACAGGGTGGAGCACACAATGCCCAGGGCGGCGAAGAGGAAGCAGGTGCAGATGATCCGCAGGGCGGGGATGCCGATCTCCAGCAGCTCGGCGCTGGCGTTGAAGATGGACAGCAGCCACTGGGGCGCCGCCAGGAACACCGCCATGCCCGCGGCCATGATCACCAGGGCGATGGCGCAGCCGTCCCGGAAGGCGGTCATCATACGCTTTCTGTTCCGGGCGCCGTAGTTGTAGCCCAGAATGGGCAGCAGGCCCTGGTTCAGGCCGAAGACCGGCATGAATACGAAGGACTGGAGCTTGAAGTATATGCCGAACACCGTGTAGGCCGCGGTGGAGAACCCGGAGAGAATGCCGTTGAGGGCCATGGTCATCACCGTGCCGATGGACTGCATGACGATGGAGGGGATGCCCACCACGTAGATGTCCTTGATGGTGCGCCAGCTCAGGCGGAAGCGGCGGAAGCTGACGTGGACGTCGTGCTTGCCGAAGGTGACCACCAATGCCGCCACTACCATAGCCAGGATCTGGCCCATCACCGTGGCGATGGCGGCGCCGGCCACGCCCATGGCGGGCAGGCCGAACCAGCCGAAGATCAGGATGGGGTCCATGATGATGTTGGTCACCGCGCCGATGAGCTGGAAGATCATGGGCCAGATCATATTGCCGGTGGCCTGGAGGGTGCGCTCCAAGCAAATCTCCACGAAGACGCCGAAGGAGAAGATGCAGCAGATGGAGATGTAGGTGTCTCCCATCTGGATGATCTCCGGGTCTGTCTCGAACAGGTGGAAGAAGGGGGTGGAGAAGAAGGCCCCGTACAGGGCGAACAGCACCCAGGTGGCCACCGCCAGCAGGATGCCGTGGGTGGCGGCGGCGTTGGCCTCCTCCTGTAAGCCCTGGCCCAGGCGGCGGGAGATCAGGGAGGTGACGCCTACGGCGGTGCCCACGGCGAAGGCGATGAGCAGGTTCTGCAGGGGGAAGGCAAGGCTCACCGCGGCCAGGGCTTTCTCGCTGACCTGGGCCACGAAGTAGCTGTCCACAATGTTGTACAGGGCCTGGACCAGCATGGAGAACATGGCCGGCAGAGACATGGAGAAGATCAGGGGCAGGATGGGAGCCGTGCCCATTTTGTTTTGACGTGTTTCTTGGGTTTCCACTGATAGATCCCTCGTTCCTATGAAATACAAGCTTTTTCAGTGTACCATAGGGGAGGGAACAGTGTCAAGGAGGGCGGCTTTTCATGATCGACAGAAACAAAAAAAGCCCCGGCGTCTGCCGGAGCTTTGAGAAGGCCGGTTTATGGCCTGCCCTGGGGGCGAAGGCCGGCTTTTTCCCGGAAGAGCTGGGCGGTGCGGTACAGGTACACCAGCTTGAGCACCAGCAGGGCCAGGGAGGCCACAGAGGCCAGCAGCCCCAGCACCAGGCCGAAGAACCAGCTGACGCTGAGCAGCAGGCCACTGGCGAAATTCACCAGGGTCAAAATCAGGTTCCAGGTCCACAGCTGCTTCCACCGGAGGGACAGGGTGTTGTGATAGGGCTCGATCACCTGGCTGTGGCCGTAGAACTCCATAAACTGGGCGGCGATGGACAGGGCCAGCCCCGGCAGGGTGAGGAGCAGGGACAGGCTGCTGTTGTACTGGGCCGCGGAGATGAGAGAGGGCAGCAGGCCCACCAGCCCCCCGGCGATGACAAAGGCCCCGGCCAGCTTGTACTTGGGGCACTCCTTGGAGAGGAGCAGCAGGATGACGCCGTAGGCCACGGTGTAAGCCAGGGAGAACACCGTGCCCGGCAGGGAGAGCTGGGGAAACTGGGCGGTCAGGGTGGGGTCGGTGAGCAGCCCCGCCACGAGAGAGGGGAGGAACATCCAGAACAGCACCCACAGCCACTTGCCCAGAAAGGCGGCCTGCTCCTGCTTCCGGCGCTTGCCGGTGGCCTCAGCATGGAGCCGCTGCAGGGTGGCCATGGGCTCTCTGTCTTTGCGTTTGAGCTTCTGGCAGCCGGTGGCGTAAATGCACTGGGCGCAGGAACGGTTGCCCTTGGCTTTGGCGCAGGCGGCCAGGGAGCACCGCCCCGGCCAGGCCTCTTTGCTCGCTCCCTGGCAGCCAGGGCAGTTGATCTTCTTCCGCTGGGCGCAGGCCTCGCAGTCTTTTCCACAGTAGGAATTCATGTCCCGTTTCCCCCTCCCGCGGCGGATTCGCCGCAGATACTTTTCCCATTATACACAAAAGAGGGGGCCTTGTAAAGCCGGGGCCGCCCGGGGGCGGGCAAAGGCCGCCGCAAAACACTTGAGTTTCCCCGCCGGTTCTCCTATAATAAAAGGTGACGGAAAAATTGGGAGCGCCGGAAAGGAGGGGGTTTGGGTGGACCTGAGAGAGCTTGCGGCCTACGCTGGGGAGGCCTACGGCATGGCGGAGCAGCACAAGTGGCCGGAGTTCCCGGGGATTTCTGTGCTGGCGGACAGGGCCACCGGCAAGTGGGTGGCGCTGCTTATGCGGTTTTGGGATTACGACCAGGGCCAGGAGATACAGCACTGCGACATCAAGTGCGGGCAAGAGGTGCTCTGGCAGGACCCGGCCCCGTACCTCTCCAAACCCTACCGGATGAAGGGCCCCAAGTGGGTGGGGGTCACCTTTGGGGAAAACACCGACCGGGAGGAAGTGTGCCGCCTGCTGGACCGGGCGGTGGAGGGCGGGGAGGGCCCCGGGGCCACCATCGTCCTGGAGAACAAGCCCCAGGCACAGCGGGTGGTCTACGGCGACACCCCCCTGCCCGGGGTGCGCCGGGGCTTTCCCGATCTGGCCGACCCGGTGCCCGAAAAGATCGCCCAGATGCGCAAGCTGTACCGCTACGGGGAGGACACCTTCCGGGAGCGGTGCGAGAATTTCTGCCGCCAGGGGAAGTTTATGGAGGACTACGAGGACGACGAGCCCTGGTCCGGGGACTACAAGCGGTATTTCCCCACCTACCACGACTTGAACGTCCGGCAGCTGCGGGGGTACTTTACCTGGCGGGCCCAGGTGCGCCGGGGGGAGTACCCGCACACCGCCACCTCCTTCGCCTACCTCTACGTCTACGAGCTGCTAAACGGCATCGGGACCGCCTCCCCGGAGGAGAGCCTGGAGAAGCTGGAGGCCTTTTTGGAGGGGTATGTGCGCTCCGGGGTGGGGGAAGCCTCCATGGAGGAGAACCTGCGCCGGTGGATGCTGGAGCTGGCGGTGGTGAAGGGCCTGCCCCCGGAGAAGGTGCGGTCCTTCGCCGACCCCCAGCTCCTCGCCCGGGACCAGGCCCTGGCCCTGCTGGCGGACCCCCAGGAGGCGGAGCCTGGGGAACTCTTTCGCGCCATCCTGTTTTTCTCCCCCCGGAAGCTGGGGGAGTCCCCGGTGCTTGCCCAGGACCGGGGCCGGGGAGAGGCCCTCTTTGGGAAAGTCTGGCAGGAGGCCCTGGCCCGCTCCCGGCGGGAGGGAGGGGACCTGTTCACCGACTGCTTTGGGAAAAAGCGGGTGTTCGACTGGCACCCCCTGGCAAACGCCGTCTACTGGGAGCAGGCCCCCCACCCCGACGCCTGCTGCCAGGTGGACCCCGTTCGGGTGTACCGCTGCCGGGACGGCGCCTGGCAGGGAGAGGAGTACAGCAGCGTGTTCTTCAACCGAGAGCGGTTCCAGGGGCTGTTCCACGAGGCGGACCGCCAGCTGCGGCTGTACTGCAAAACCGGCCGGACCTTAAAGAAAAAGCCCCAGGAAGCCTGGGCCTCCCCGGTGGTGGAGGCGGTGATCCAGGCGGACCGTCAGGCGGTGTGGGAGGCCTCCCGGCCCAAGCTCACCATCGACCTGGGGGGGCTGGAGAAGATCCGCCGGGACGCGGCGGTCACCCGGGACAGCCTGCTGACGGAAGAGGAGCGCCAGGAGGCGCTGGCGCCCGCCCCGCCGCCGGAGGCAGAACCTGCGGAAGAGGCCCCCGGCCTGCCTGGGCTGGACGACCTGTCCCGGCAGATCCTTCACCGCCTGCTGCGGGGGGAGGACCCGGGTCCGGTGCTGAAGGAGGCCAGGCTCATGGCATCTTTGGCGGCGGAGGCCATCAACCAGGTCTTTTTGGAGGAGCTGGGAGACAACGTGGTGGAATGTGAGGGCAGCGCCCTGTCCCTGGTGGAGGACTACCGGGAGGACGTGGCCCAGATGCTGGGAGGAGGAAACTCATGAACGGAGAAAACAGCAGGGTGCCCAAAAGGATTGCCCAGACCATCTTAAATTCCCTGAAGGGCGGGGTGGTGCCCCGGGTGGGGCTGCCCTACGTCACCGTGGGGCGGAAAAACGAGATCGAAGCGCTGCTGCGGGACGTGGACATCGTCTCCGAGGGCGGGGCTTTCTTCCGGTTTCTGGTGGGGCGGTACGGCTCTGGCAAGAGCTTCCTTCTCCAGACCATACGCAACTATGTGATGGACCGGGGCTTTGTGGTGGCGGATGCCGACCTGTCCCCGGAGCGGCGGCTACAGGGCACCAGAGGCCAGGGCCTGGCCACCTACCGGGAGCTCATCGGCAACCTCTCCACCAAGACAAAGCCTGAGGGGGGCGCTCTCACCCTGGTGCTGGACCGGTGGATCAGCTCCGTCCAGGCCCAGGCCCTCCAGGAGACGGGCCTCTCCCCGGAGGACCCGGCTTTGACCCAGGCGGTGGACCAGCGGATCTACCAGGTCATGGCCTCCCTGCGGGAGCTGGTCCACGGCTTTGAGTTCGCCAAGCTCCTGTCCCTCTATTACCACGCCTATGTGGAGGACGACGACGAGACCAAGAGCAAGGTGGTCCGGTGGTTCCGGGGGGAGTACGACACCAAGCGGGAGGTAAAGGAGGATTTGGGGATCAACCTTCTCATCTCCGACGACAACTGGTACGAGTATTTGAAGATCTTCGCCGTGTTCTTCCGGCTGGCGGGCTACCAGGGGATGATGGTGATGATCGACGAGCTGGTGAACCTGTATAAGATTCCCAACGCCGTCACCCGGCAGTACAACTACGAGAAGCTGCTGACCATGTACAACGACACCCTCCAGGGAAAGGCCCGGTACCTGGGCTTTTTGCTGGGGGCCACCCCCCAGGCCCTGGAGGACAAGCGCCGCGGGGTCTACAGCTACGAGGCGCTGCGCTCCCGGCTGGCGGAGGGGAAGTTCTCCCGCCCGGGGGCCCGGGACCTGCTGGCCCCGGTGATCTACCTGGACCCCCTCACCCCCGAGGAGATGCTGGTGCTGTGCGAAAAGCTCTGCGCCATCCACCAGGGGCTCTACGGCTCCCAGCGGCAGCTGGGGACAGAGGAGCTCTCCCAGTTCCTGAAGGTGGAGTACGGCCGGGTGGGGGCGGACCAGAACATCACCCCCCGGGAAGTGATACGGGATTTTATCGAGCTGCTGGACCTGCTGTACCAGGACCCCTCCGCCACCTTGGAGGGGCTGATGCAGTCGCAGGAATTCACCTTTGCCCCCTCCCAGGCGGTCTCTGACCAGGCGGAGGGAGAATTCGCGGAGTTTACCCTATGAATGTCTTTGACCGGTACGCCCCCTTTATCCAGGACTATATCTACCGCTCCGGCTGGCAGGCCCTGCGGGGGGTGCAGAACGCCGCCGGGGAGGCCATCTTCGGCACGGAGGACAACGTGCTGCTCACCGCCTCCACCGCCTCGGGGAAGACGGAAGCGGCTTTCTTTCCCATCCTCACCCTCTTGGAGGAGGACCCGCCCCGCAGCGTGGGAGTGCTGTACATCGCCCCTCTGAAAGCTTTGATCAACGACCAGTTCGGCCGGCTGACGGAGCTTTGCGAGGAGGCGGGGATCCCTGTCACCCGGTGGCACGGGGATGTGGCCCAGTCCCAGAAGCGGAAGCTTCTGAAAAAGCCCCGGGGCATCCTGCAGATCACCCCGGAGTCCTTGGAGTCCCTGCTGCTCAACAAGTACATGGAGATCCCCTCCCTCTTCGGGGACCTGCGCTTTATCGTCATCGATGAGATCCACTCTCTGCTCCGGGGGGACCGGGGGATGCAGACCTTCTGCCTGATCCAGCGGCTGTGCCGGGCGGCGGGGTGCCGCCCCCGGCGGGTGGGGCTCTCCGCCACCATCGGGGAGCCGGAGGCCGCCGGGAAGTTCCTGGCAGCGGGCAGCGGCCGCCCCACGGTGATCCCTGCCTGCGAGGGGGGCAAAGAGGTGTGGCGGCTGTCCATGGAGCACTTCTTCAGCACCCCGCCCCAGGCGGACCAGGGCAAGGAGGACCTGCCTCCCTCCCCGCCGGAGGAGGCCCCCACAGACCAGGCCCCCGCCGCCGCGGACCCGGGGCTGGGATATATCTTCCAGCACACCAGGGGGAAGAAGTGCCTTATCTTCACAAACTCCCGGGAGGAGTGCGAGGCGGTGTGCCAGAGCCTGCGCCAGTACTGCGAAGCAAACCACGAGCCGGACCGGTTCCTCATTCACCACGGGAATCTGTCCGCCTCTTACCGGGAGAGCGCCGAGGAGGAGATGAAGGACGACGGCTCCCTGCTGTCCGTGTGCGCCACCGCCACCCTGGAGCTGGGCATCGACATCGGCAGGCTGGAGCGGGCGTTCCAGATCGACGCCCCCTTTACCGTGTCTGGGTTCCTCCAGCGCATGGGCCGCACCGGCCGGCGGGGGGACCCCTCGGAGATGTGGTTCGTCATGCGGGAGGACCACCCCGAGCCCCGGGCCATGCTGCCGGACCTGATCCCCTGGTACCTGATTCAGGGCATCGCCCTGGTGCAGCTGTATCTGGAGGAGCGCTTCGTGGAGCCTCCCCGCACCGGGCGGCTGCCCTTCAGCCTGCTGTACCACCAGACCATGAGCACCCTGGGCTCCTGCGGAGAGATGACCCCCGGAGAGCTGGCCTCCCGGGTGCTGACCCTCTCCTGCTTCCACCGGATCTCCCAGGAGGACTACCGGGTGCTGCTGCGCCACCTGGTGGACATCGACCACGTGAACGTCACGGAAAACGGGGGGCTCATCCTGGGCCTTTCCGGAGAGCGGGTGGTGAACAACTACAAGTTCTACGCCGTGTTCCAGGAAAACGTGGAGTATTCGGTGCGGGCCGGGTCGGAGGAGCTGGGCACCATTGTAAAGCCGCCTCCGGTGGGGGATAAGATCGCCATTGCCGGCCGGGTGTGGGCCGTGGACGAGGTGGATCACCAAAAGCGGGAGGTCTGGTGCACCCTGGTCAAGGGGAACATCCCCGCCTACTTCGGGGACGTGGCCGGGGACATCCACACCAGGATCTTAGAGCGGATGTACCAGGTGCTCCGGGAGGACAAGAGCTACCCCTACCTGAGAAAGCAGGCCCAGGGCCGGCTGGCGGACGCCAGAAGGAGCTTTTGGGGAGCGGGCATGGAGGGCAAGCCCCTGATCCACCTGGGGGGAAACATGTGGGCCCTGTTCCCCTGGCTGGGAAGCTACGCCTTTTTGGCCCTGGAGCGGTTTTTAAAGCTGCGCTGCGGCAAGCGCCTGGGCCTGCGGGGACTGAGCCCCTGCCGCCCCTATTACCTGCAGTTCACCATGCAGGTGGGGGAGGAGGAGTTCTACCGCATCCTGGGGGAGGAGGCGGCTGTGGAGTTCGACCCCCTGGAGCTGCTGTACCCCAAAGAGGTGCCTGTGTTTGAGAAGTACGACGAGTTCGTGCCCCCAGAGCTGGTACGCAAAGGTTTCGCCTGGGGGGTCTTAGACCTGGCGGGGATGAAGGAGCGGGTGCTCAACTGGTCCCGGCTGCCGTCCCTGCCCCCTGCCTCCCTGCAGGAACCGAAGAAGCCGTAAGAAAAGCCCCTGGCCGCAGCCGGGGGCTTTTTCACGCGGGGCTATTTACCGCCGGGAGAAGTGGCGGCCCGCGGGGGGCTTCCTGTGTTGCAGAGTAATGGAGAGCGCCAGGAGCAGGACTAGAATGACCCCAAACCCGATGAGCGCTCCCAGGCACAGGCGGGCGTTCCCGGTGAGGGTTTCCAGGGTCTGGGCACAGGTGTCATCCTGGGGGAAGGCTTTTAGGCCGGCGGCGATCTGGGAGAAGGTCTCCCGGTAGTGGGAGAAGTCCAGCAGGTTTTCGGCGGGGAGCAGGGAGGAGGGCAGCTGGATCCTCCCCAGCACCAGCCACAGCCCCGCCCAGAGGAGGACGCACCCGCCCGCCCAGAACAGGGCCCGGAGCTTGTTGGGGAAGGCCTGGCAGAACCCCACCGCGCAGAAAAGTGTGGCCAGCACCAGGCCCCCGGCCAGGGAGAGCAAGGGCAGGGCGGCGGCGAAGTCCTGCACCTCCCGGAGGCTGAACAGCTGGGCCTGGGCCCCTGTCCCGAAGAGCTGGGAGACCTCCCGCTCTTTGAGGAAGGGCTGGGTCACCGTCTCTTGGGGGAGCAGGGCAAAGCCGCCCCCAGTGAGCGCCTCAGGGGGCAGGGACAGGTCCCCCGTTCCCAGCAGCAGGAAGGTGTCGGAACAGGGGTCTTGCTCTTCCGTCTCCCGCACCCGCTCCCCGCCCTGCAGGGGCCGGGAGGAGAACTTCACGTAGGGCTGGCCTTCACCAGCCAGCACCAGGGCGGAGCCCTCGTCCACCCCCAGGAGGTTGGTGGGGGAAACCTCCGCCCACAGGCCGGAGGACAGCCCCTGGCCCTCCCGGATGGCGTAAAGGCAGGCGCTGCCGTCGGGGCCGGTTTTCACCGCGTCCAGGGCGACGCGGGAGCAGCCGTTTTCGTAGTCCGGCCGGGCGGACACAGGGGAGACCAGCACGGTCATCTGGTCCTCCACGAAAAAGGAGAGCAGCGTGCAGTTGACGAGCACCGCGGCGGACAAGGTCACCGCCCAGAGAAACACTCGATGTCTCACACGCTCACCCCTTTACTTCCGCCAGGGCGATGCCCTGGACCAGCTCCTGGTGGAACCGGAGAAACAGCAGCACCGGCGGCAGCAGGGTCAGGAGGACGCAGGCCAGCTGGGCCGGGGCGTCCTGGGCCCCCACATAGGCCAGGCTCACGGACAGGGGGTACTGGATCGGGTCTTTCAGGTAGGCGATGGGCTGCTCCACCATGTTCCAGGCCTCTAAAAAGGAGAGGAGCACCACGCTGGCCACCCCGTTTTTGCTCATGGGCACCAGGACCCTCCACAGAACCCCCACCAGGGTGGCGCCGTCCAGCTGGGCCGCCTCGATGATCTCGTCGGGGATGGACCGGAAGCACTGGGTCATGAGGAAGGTGCCCAAAGGGGCGAACACCGCCGGCAGCACCAGGGACCCTTGGGTGTTCAGCAGGCCCAGGCCCCCCAGAATCCGGAAGTTGGGCACCAGGGTGACCTGCAGGGGCAGGACCATCACCACCAGGAGCAGGAAAAACCACAGGTTCTTCCCGGGGAAGAAGAACTTGGCAAACCCCAGCCCGGCGAAGATGGAAAGTACCACCTGGCCCGCCACCATCACGACGCAGAGAAAGAGGGTCCGCCAGAAGCTGGAGAGATAGGCGCTAGACCCCAGGAACACGCTGTAGTACCCCTGCAGGGAAAAGCTGGGGCCCTCTCCCACAAAGCTGAGGAAGACCACGTGGGCGAAGGGGCCTAAGATCACCAGGAGCAGCAGGGCCGCCGCCAGCACGGCCCACAGGGAAGGGCGTTTTTTCATGACCGGGCCGCCTCCTTTCTCATCACCCACAGCCAGCACAGCCCCAAAGCCAGGGCGATGACGCAAAACAGCAGCACGCTGGCCACGGACAGCCGCTGGTAGTTCAGGTTCTGGAAGGCGTTGTTAATGAAGTGCTGGAGCATGTACACCGACTGGTGGGGGTGCTCCCCGCCCACCAGGAAGATCTCCCGGAAGCACTTGAAGGCGTTGATCAGGGAGAAGACAAAGGCGATGAACAGTGCGTACCACAGTTGGGGCAGGGTGACGTACCGGAAGGCCTGGAGCCGCCCGGCCCCCTCCACCTGGGCCACGGCGTAGTGGTCCGGGGGGATGGCCATGAGCCCCGCCAGCAGCAGCACCACGCTGTAGCCGGCGCTCTTCCACAGGTACAGCAGGAGCATGACCCAGAAGGCCGCGGGCGACTGGAGCCAGTCCCCCAGGGGCAGGCCCAGGGCCAGCAGGAGCTGGTTTAGCAGGCCCTGTTCCGAGAAAAGGAGATCGATGAGAAGCACCGTCCCCGCCACGGGCATGACGTAGGGCAGCAGGAACACCGTGCGCAGCAGGGGGAAGCGCTGGGCCTGTTCCTTAAAGAACAGGGCCAGTGCCAGGGAGAGCAGCAAAATCACCGGCAGGCCCACCCCCAAAAAGAGCAGGGAGTTCCCAAAGGCCAGCAGGAACATGTGGTTTTGGAACATCCGGCTGTAATTTTCCAGGCCTACAAAGAGCTGGCTCTTGCCTGTGCCCTGGGAGAGGGAGTCCCACACCACCTGGGCGAAGGGCCCCACGTAGAACAGCAGGAACCCCAGCAGCAGGGGCGCAGCCAGCAGGCAGCCTTTCCACGCCCGTCTCATAGTATCACTCCGCCAAAGTCATTTCCAGGGCGGAGTAGGTCCGCTCCACCCGCTCTTCCAGGCTGTCCTCCGGGGGGCCGTACTTCCATGCGTCGTACATGTCGTAGACGGCCTTGTCCAAGTCAGAGTAGATCTTGGCGCTGTGGATCCTGGCCACGGCGGCCCGGAGGGAGGCCATGGTCTGGGGGTTTACGTCTTCCTCAATGGACTGGAAATAGCTCTCGTCCTTGACGGGGAAGCCGAGACAGCTGCCATAGGTCAGCAGATTGCCGTACCACCGCTCGCCCACCTTAATCCCCTCCTGGTTGAAGAACTCCGTCCGGAACAGCTGCTCTAGGAAGGTGAAGGCCTCCTGGGGGTGGGCGGCGTTGCGGTTCACAGCGGCCCACAAGGTAACCCCGGGGGTGACGTTCCCCTCCCGGTCGGGGATGGGGAAGAAGGCGTAGGGGGTGTCGGCGTACTCCGCCATCCGCAGGGTCCCCAAGGTGACCCTCCCGGGGTAGCCCAGGTTCTGGGCGCCGGTGGTCAGGCCGCCGTCGGTCAGAACCGCGTAGAGGGCGTCTGCCTGCTGGGCGGTCTGGAGCAGTTCCTCCTGGGTGAACAGCAGGTTCATCCCCTGGTAATCGGCCATCTGGCCCAGGGCGTTGGGGAAGATGGTGTAGCCGCTGCGGGAGAACACGTCCAGCAGGGCGTCCTCCCCGCTTTGCAGCAGCTCGTCCAGGGAGGAGAAGGTGAAGTCGGGGTTCTGGAGGAAGGAACAGTCTAAGACCACCCCGGAAAAGTGGTACAGCAGGGGCAGCACGAACCGGCCGTCCTCGTTGACGCCGGCGTCCATCACCGCCTGGTTGCAGCTCTCCAGATCGATGAGCTCGCTCTCCTGGACCATGTCCTCCAGGTCTAAAAACAGGTGGGAGGCCATGCTCTTCTCCACGTTGGGGAACAGGGTCTCCAGGGGGTCTAACACCCCGGGCATGTAGGTGCTGAGCACAAAGGCGTCCGGCCCTTCCCCGGCCATGATTTCCGTGCGCAGCCGGGTGAGCTCCGTCTCCCGCCGGGCCTCCTCGGTGGGGAGGATCTCCAACTGGTACTGGGTGGTGCCCCCCTGGGCCAGGAGGAAGCTGATGACGTCGCTGGCGTCTTGCTTAAACGCCTGTTCGATGCACAGGGTCACCGCGTCCTGTTCCTCCCCCTCTTGGGAAGTCTCCTCCTGGGCCGTCTGGCTGGGGGAGGGGGCGCTTTCCTCGTTCTCTGTCTGGCAGCCGGGGGCCAGGGCAAGGAGCGTGAAAAGGGCCGCCAACAGAAGAGCCAATTTCTTTTTCATAGATCTGCACCTCTTTTCTGGGGAGCGAGACAGGAACCCGCCTCTCTTCCAGATTTGTTCGACCTTGCTATCACTATACTACAACCGCCCCCCCCCGCGTCAATTGACAATTTTTATAGAAAACGCACAAAAACTTCTATGACTTTACCAGTGCACTGGGAGAAAGCCAAAGGGCACAAAAAACGGCCCCCCTAAGGGGGCCGTCACAAAGCGGGCACAGGGTGGAATCAGGTGTTTACTTCCCCTTCCAGCATCTGGGCGAAGAGGGTGTTGGCCCAGGCGAACCAAGGCCGGGTGAACTGGGTGGGGTCGTCCACGTCGAAGCCCTCGTGCATGAAGTTGGTGCCGGCGTGGGTGCGGGCGATCATCTCCAGGCACTCCCGCTTCTCGGCGGGGTCGGTGCTGGTGAGGATCTGCATGGTCAGCCCGATGTGCCAGATGTACCGGTGGGGGGTGTGGGGGCTGCCGATGCCCTTTGCCACCTTGCCCTCGAAGTAGTAGGGGTTGTCCTCGGAGAGGATGAACCGCCGGGTGTTCTGGTAGATGGGGTCGTCGGCGGGCTTGTACCCCAGGTAGGGGATGGCCAGCAGGCTGGGGGAGTTGGCGTCGTCCATCAGGTTGTAGTTGCCGAAGCCGTCGGTCTCGTAGGCGTAGATCTTCCCGTACTTGGGGTGGTCGTACACGCCGTAGGCCTCGATGCCGTCCTGGATGTCCTCCCGCAGGTCTTTGCAGCGCTGCACCAGGGCCGGGTCGTCAAAGCCGGCCTCCAGCAGTTCGGCGGCGTAGCCCAGGGCCACCACGGCCATCATGTTGGCGGGGATGAGATAACCGAACTTGCAGGAGTCGTCGGAGGGGCGGAAGCCGGACCAGGTCATGCCGGTGTAGTTGACGGGACGGCCCTTGCCCCGCATGGGCAGGGTGTCGCTGGGGGCCCAGGCGTGGTCCCGCACGAACCAGTAGGGGGAGTTCTGGTGGCGCTGCTCGGTGGTGAACACGTCCACGATGGTCTGGATCATCAGCCGGAACTCCTCGGTGAAGATGGACTTGTCCCCGGTCACCTCATAGTACTCGTGGGACAGGTACAGAGAGGCGCACAGGGAGTCCACCTCGTACTTCCGCTCCCAGATCCAGCCGCTGGTGAAATTGCTGTGGTCGTCCTCGCTGTAGCCCTTCTCCAGCACCTTGCCGTTAAAGGCGTTGGAGTAGGGATCGAGGTTTACATAAAACACGTGTTTCTCGATGACGCTCTTCAGGATGGCCTGCAGGTCCGGGTCCTCCCCGGCGTACTTGATGTAGGGCTTTAATTGGGCGGCGCTGTCCCGCAGCCACATGGCGGGGATGTCCCCGGTGATGACGAAATAGCTGCCGTCCTCCAACTGGGTGACGGTGGTCTCCATGGTGTTCAGGAAGCACTGCTTGGCCAGGGGGGCCAGCTCGGGGTATTTTTCCTTTGTCTTGGCCTCCAGCTCTTCGGCTTTTTGCAGCAGGATCTTCGGGATCATAAGAAAGCTCCTCTCCTAGAAATTCCCCGTGGGGTCTTGGCACTCCCATTGTACCACAGCCGGGTGGATTTGACCAGAGAGAAAGGAGAGATTCTCCGAAAAATGGGAAAGATCACAAAACCGCCCCTTCCTCTGGGAAGGGGCGGGAAAGCCGTCACAGGGTGGGGGAGGGCTTGTCTTTCAGCTTCTTTTTGGCGAACACCAGGAAGGACAAGGTGGTGGTGGAAGCCGCCAGAATGTCGGCGATGGGCTCCGCCACGAACACCCCGAAGAGCTTGTCGGGGAAGAACAGGGGCAACAGGTAGATCAGAGGGATGAGCAGGACAATCTTCCGCAGCAGGGCCAGCAGCAGGGAGACCTTGGCCTGGCCCAGGGCCAGGAAGCTCTGCTGGAAGCCTGTCTGGGCCCCAAAGGCGAAGCATCCGAAGAGGAAGATCCGGGCGGCCCACACGGCGGTGTCCATCAGTTCCGGGTCGCTGCTGAAGATGCCGATGAACACCTGGGGGATCAGCATTATGCACAGCCAGAACAGGCAGCTGTAGGTCAGGCAGCAGGTGAGCAGCAGCCGCACGGACTTGCGCACCCGGTCCATGTTCCCCGCACCGTAGTTGAAGCTGGTGATGGGCTGGGCCCCTTGGGTCAGGCCCTGGAGGGGGAGGTTGATCACCTGCATGATGCTGGCGATGACGGTGTAGGCCCCCACCGCCACGTCCCCGCCGTACTTGAGCAGGGAGGTGTTCAGCACCACGCTGAGCAGACTCTCGGTGCTCTGCATGATGAAGGGGGACACCCCCAGGGCCAGCACGGGCAGCAGCACCTTCCAACGCAGGACCATGCACCTGGCCCGGATCTTCAAGGTGGTGCGGCGGCCGGTGAGGAAGAGCATCACCCAAACGGCGGACACCGCCTGGCTGAGCACCGTGGCGATGGCCGCTCCCCGGACGCCCAGGTCGAAGACGAAGATGAACACCGGGTCCAGGGCGATGTTCAGCGCCGCCCCGATGACGACGGTGAACATGCTGGTCTTGGCGAAGCCCTGGGAGGTGATGAACATGTTCATGCCCAGGGAGATCTGGACGAACACCGTCCCCCACACGTACACGCCCATGTACTCCATGGCGTAGCCGATGGTGTTGGAGCTGGCCCCGAAGGCCCAGAGGATGGGCTCTAAAAACAGGAGGAACAGGGCGGTGAGCACCACCGACAGGCCCAACAGGGCCGTCAGGCAGTTGCCCATAATCTGCTCCGCCCGCTCCGGGTGGTGGGCCCCCATGGCGATGGAGGCCCGGGGAGCGCCGCCCATGGCGATGAGAGAGCTGAAGGCGCTGATGAGGGTGATGATGGGGAAGGTGATGCCCACCCCGGTGAGGGCCGCCGTGCCGATCTCCGGGATGTGGCCGATGTAGATCCGGTCCACGATGTTGTAGAGCATGTTCACCACCTGGGCGGTGATGGCCGGCACCGCCAGGGTGAACAGAAGCTTTCCGATGGGGGCCGTGCCCAGCTGGTTCTCCTGGGAGGCCTCCTGCTGTTTTGTCTGTTCCATGGTTCTCCTTTCCAAAAGCAAAAAGAAACGGGCGTGTTGTCGGTTCCCCTAGTATACCACGTTTCTCCCCGATTGGACAGGGAGGGGGAGAAGAAAAGTTTCCCCGCCCTGGCCGAGAGCCAGAGACACAAAGAAAAGCCGCCCCCTTCCCAAGGGGGAGAGGGAGCGGTTCTCTATGGGTTTAACAGGCAGACGCCCAGGTTCAAATACCCGGCGAAGGCGGTCCAGGCCAGGTAGGGCAGCAAAAGCCTGGCGGCCTTCCCGCTGGTTTTGGAAAACTGCACCGCCCTGGCGGGGACCCAGCAGGAGACACAAAGAAAAGCCGCCCCCTTCCCGAGGAGGAGAGGGAGCGGTTCTCTATGGGTTTAACAGGCAGACGCCCAGGTTCAAATACCCGGCGAAGGCGGTCCAGGCCAGGTAGGGCAGCAAAAGCCTGGCGGCCTTCCTGCTGGTTTTGGAAAACTGCACCGCCGTGGCCAGCACCAGCCCCCACAAGGCCAGAAGCCAGAAAAAGGCGGGCAGGTACAGCCCCATGCCGAAAAAGAGAAGGGGCCAGAAGAAGTTGAACAGCAGCTGCAGACAGTACAGTCCCAGCCCAGGGGGCCGGCCTTTCCCGGCAGTGAGGACCAGGTAGCTGGAAAGGCCCATGAGCAGGTAGAGGACCGTCCACACCAGGGGGAACACCCACCCGGGGGGCGACAGGGGCGGCTGCCGCAAAGCGGCGAACCGGTCCATGGCGGAGCGGGTGAGCAGGGAGGAGAGAAACCCCACCCCCAGGGGTAGGGCCAGGCAGGGCAGCAGCGTCTTCCAGGAACGGGTCACGGCAGATCACCTCGCCCCTAGTATACGCCGGGAGAGGCCCCGCTATACGAAAGGGGAGGGGCGCCCAGACAAAAAAGGCACAGCCAGCGCTGCGCCTTTTTCTCTTACAAAAGGGGGGTTACCACTGGGTCAGCTCCAGGTACAGGTTCTTGTACTGCTTGGCGGAGTTCTCCCAGGAAACGTCTTTGGCCATGTCCCGCTGCACAATCTCGTCCCAGTGGTACCGGTTCTCGAAGTACAGGGTCTTGGCCCGGTTGATGGCGTCCAGCAGCAGGCCGGACTCGTACCGGTCGAAGGTGAAGCCGTTGCCCTCTCCGGTAAAGTCGTTGTAGGGCTCCACGGTGTCCTTCAGGCCGCCGGTCTCCCGGACGATGGGCAGGGTGCCGTAGTGCATGGCGTTGAGCTGGGTCAGGCCGCAGGGCTCGAAG
>DXDU01000097.1 GCA_019115285.1 Candidatus Acutalibacter pullistercoris | reverse complement strand
TTCGGCGGCCGCCGGGCCCAGACCACTCCCCTGGTGTACCAGTCCCGCGACTGGAACAACGGCGTGTTCGTAGGCTCCATCATGGCCTCTGAGACCACCGCCGCCGCCACCGGCGCCGTAGGCGTGGTCCGCCGCGACCCCATGGCCATGCTGCCCTTCTGCGGCTACCACATGGGCGACTACTTCCAGCACTGGTTCGAGATGGGCGAGAAGCTGGGCGAGAACGCTCCCAAGATCTTCAACGTCAACTGGTTCCGTCTGGACGACGAAGGCCACTTCCTGTGGCCCGGCTTCGGCGACAACTTCCGCGTGCTGGAGTGGATCATCAAGCGCTGCGAGGGCCAGGTAGACGCTCAGGAGACCGCCATTGGCTACGTGCCCTACGCCGAGGACATCAACCTGGAGGGCATTCAGGACTTCGATATCGAGACCCTGAAGACCATCCTGGAAGTGGACAAGGCTGCCTGGGCCAAGGAAGCCGAAGGCATCGAAGAGTTCTACAAGCAGTTTGGCGACAAGCTGCCTCAGGAGCTGAAGAATCAGCTGGCTGCCCTGAAGCAGAGATGCGCCGAGTAAGTTCCCCCCTCTAATTTCAACCTCTCATAAAAAATCCCCCGGATGCAACTCCGGGGGATTTTTGGTCCGTGGCCAGACTGGCCAGGAAAATCCCTCTGGGCTTCGCCCGCCGGGATTTTAAGGACGGCGCGTGCCTATGGTTTTGTGCGCCCCACCCCCTGGTCTCCGCTGCCGCGTCGGGCGCTGGTCGCCAGTGGCGACCGTTCAGCGCCGACCGGAGTGGCAACGTAGACCGGTTCGCGGCAGAGCGCCACTGGCGCTCGCTCACCCCCTCCCATGCACTTACCGTGCGTAGGAGGATAGCCTACCGGCATGGGAGGGAGCAGGGGGTGGGCAGCATAAAACTTACCCACGCGGCAGGGCCGCCGGCACTCCGCCCCCCGCACGCCCGGGGCTTGTTGGAGAGGCAGCGGAGGCCCTTATACAAAACAGGGAGAGGCCCTTAAAGGGTCTCTCCCTGTTTTGCTTAAAAGTTTTCGCCGGCCTTTTTCAAAAGGCCGTGGGGGCCTGGGGGTGAAACCCCCGGGGTCTTACAGCACCTTGGAGAGGAACTCCTGCAGGCGGGGGTTCTGGGGGTTGGTGAAGAAGGCCTCGGGCTCGTTCTGCTCGGCGATCTGGCCCTGGTCCATAAAGAGTACCCGGGTGGCCACGCTGCGGGCAAATCCCATCTCGTGGGTGACCACAACCATGGTCATGCCCTCATCGGCCAGCTCCTTCATGATCTCCAGCACCTCGCCCACCATCTCCGGGTCCAGGGCGGAGGTGGGCTCGTCAAAGAGCATCACGTCCGGGTTCATGGCCAGGGCCCGGGCGATGGCGATGCGCTGCTGCTGCCCGCCGGAGAGCTGCTTGGGGTAGGCGTTGATCTTGTCCGGCAGGCCCACCCGCTCTAAAAGCTCCACGGCCTTCTGGTCGGCCTCTTCCTTGGTCATCAGCTTCAGCTTTGTGGGGGCCAGGGTGATGTTCTGCTTTACCGTCATGTGGGGGAAGAGATTGAACTGCTGGAACACCATGCCCATCCGGGCCCGGAGCTTGTTGATGTCGTTCTTCGGGTCGGTGATGTCCACCCCCTCGAAGGTGATGGTGCCGGAGGTGGGCTCCTCCAGCAGGTTCAGGCACCGGAGGAAGGTGGACTTGCCAGAGCCGGAAGGCCCGATGATGGCCACCTTCTCCCCCTTTTCGATGTGCTCATTAATGCCCTGGAGCACCTGGTGCTTCCCAAAGGATTTGGTCAGGTTTTTAACGTCTATCACTTGCCCGCAGCCTCCTTTCCAGCTTGCCCTGGAGCCAGGTGAAGATCAGCACCAGGATCAGGTACATCACCGCGATGATGAGCAGGGGGAACATGTAATCGTAAGTCTTGGCCCCAATGGCCTTGGCGAAGTACACCACCTCTTTCCCCGCGATGGCGGAGATCAGGGAGGTGTCTTTCAAAAGTGTGATGAACTCGTTGCCCAGGGCGGGGAGGATGGCCTTAAAGGCCTGGGGCACCACGATGTAGGTCATGGTGGGGAGATACCCCAGCCCCAAAGAGCGCCCGGCCTCCATCTGGCCGGGGTCCAGGCTCATCAGGCCGCCCCGGATGATCTCCGCCACATAGGCCCCGGAGTTGATGCCCAAGGCCAGGGCGCCCACCATGGTGAAGTTCCGGCTGTTCTGGAACACCACAAAGCCCATGATCATCAGCTGCACCAGCATAGGCGTGCCCCGGATGACGGTGACGTAGATCTTGCAGATCAGGTTGAGCACCCCCAGCACCGGGTTGTGCTTGCCCTTGCGCTGCTGGTCGTGGCCGGTGCGGATCACCGCCACCACCACGCCCAGCACCACGCCGATGAGCAGGGCCAAAATGGTCACCAGCACCGTGGTGCCCAGGCCCTCGAAGTACTGCATCCACCGGTCGCCCTCGAACCAGGCCCGGTAGAATCTCATATAGACATGCTGCCAGAAGCTGGGGTTTTCCAGCCCCTGAAAGGACTCGTAGATCTGGGTAAAGTCCATCTGCGTGCTCCTCTCATTCCCTTAGAGTTGCCAAAAGGAGCGGCCCAGGGCCGCCCCTTTGGAACGATGCGATTTTTCCTGTCTTACTCGGCGGAGATGTACTTAGAGATGATCTCATCCACCGTGCCGTCCTCCATCAGCTCGTTGAGGGCGGTGTTGATGGCGTTCAGCAGGGCCTCGTTGCCCTCGTTCACCGCGGCGCAGTACTGCTCCTCCACCCAGTTGCCGGGGAGGATGGTCAGGCCCTCGTTGGCGGCCACATACTCCTTGGCGGGAGCCTCGTCGATGATGACCGCGTCCACCTGGCCATTGACCAGGGCCTGCACGGCGGTGGCGCCGTTGTCGTAGCCGGACACGTGGTCCTCGCCGTAGCCGCCGTTCTCAGGGGTGTCGGAGGCGTAGATGTAGCCGGTGGTGCCCCGCTGGGTGCCGATCATCTTCTCGCCCAGGTTGTCCAGGGTCACGTCAGAGCCTTCCTTCACGATGACCACCTGCACGCCGGTGGCGTAGCTGTCGGTGAAGTCCAGGATCTCGTCCCGCTCCTCGGAGTAGGAAAGGCCGGCCAGCACCACGTCGGAGGCGCCGTTCTGCACAGCCACCAGGGCGGAGTCAAAGTCCATGTCGTCGATCTGCAGCTCCAGGCCCAGCTTGTCGGCGATGGCGGAGGCGATCTCCACGTCGATGCCCTCGAAGCCGGTGCCGTTAAAGCCCTCGCCGTCAGAGACCAGCTCGTAGGGAGGGAACTGGGCGTTGGTGGACATGATCAGCTTGCCTTCCTCCACGGTCTCGAACTCGCCGTAGTCGCCGGCGGTCTCTTCGGCAGAGGCCTCGGAGCCGCTCTCCTCGGAGCTGGACTCCTCAGAGCTGGTCTCCTCGGTGGAGGAGGAAGTCTCGGCAGCGCTGGAAGTGTCGGAAGCGCTGGAAGTGTCGCCGCCGGAGCAGGCGCACAGAGCCATGGTCAGCACCAGCAGGGCCGCCAGAAGCAGAGAGATCTTTTTCATGATGGGTTTACCTCGCTTTTACAAAATGGTTTCGTCGAACTTGCAAGGTATATTATACATCATATCTTGCAGTTTGCAAGGGGGAAAACGCCGGAAGATGAAATTTTTATGCAGAGAGATTTGTATAAAAATTCAGACCGCTCCCCCTTGACAAGGAAGCGGCCTACAGTTAAACTTAAGGTGAGCATAAAAAGGAGGGAGACCTATGGCCTACACCATTTCCCAGATCGCCCAGCGGTTCGGGGTAGAGCCCCACACCCTGCGGTTTTACGAAAAGGAGGGGATCCTCCACCCCCAGCGGACCCCCAGCGGGATCCGCACCTACTCGGAGGAGGACGTGGTCCAGATGGAGGTGGCCATGTGCCTGAAGAGCACCGGCATGCCCTTAAAGGAGATCAAGCGCTACTTCGACCTGGTGGCCCAGGGGGACGACACCCTGGACCAGCGGCTGGAGATCTTCACCTCCCACCGGGAGCACGTCCTGGAGGAGATCGACACCCTGCAAAAGTACCTGTGCAAGATTGAGCACAAGATCCAGTGGTATCAGGACTTTTTAGCCGACAAGAAAAAGCAGGCCGTCTGACCAGGCGCGGGCACGCGCCGGCAGGCGAGATGCCGCCAGCCCCAGGCGCAAAAAAGGGGAGGCAGGCCTCATCAAGGCAAGCCTCCTCTTTTCGCGTATGCGAGCAAGTCAGTAGGTCACGACTCCCACAACACCACTTGCCCCTGCTGGCGGGTGCGTTTCATATCGATGAGCCGCTGGTTCTCGCTGCCTCGGAAGCGCAGTTCCAGGTTCCGCTGCTCCAGCACAAAGGGCCCGTCGATGAGCAGGTCGCACTGCTCCAGCAGCCCATCGATGGCAGGGTCCTGCTTTTCCCGCAGCTGCTCGTAGGTCCAGCCGGTAAAGATCACCACGTCTTTGCCCAGGCCGTGGACCAGCTTCGCCAGCTCCGTCAAAGGCTCGGGCTGGGAGAAGGGCTCTCCCCCGCTGAAGGTGACCCCCTTCAGGATGGGGTCTTTCTCGATGTCCTCCACGAGAGCCTGGGGGGTGGTGAGCTGCCCGCCCTCGAAGGCCCAGGTCTGGGGGTTGTGGCAGCCCGGGCAGTGGTGGGGGCAGCCCTGGGTGAACACGGTGTAGCGGATGCCCGGCCCATCCACGATGGACTCCTTCACCACGCCGGCGATACGCAGTTCCATAGCTTTTCTCCTTCTCTCTGGCAAAAGGGCCGGGTGGGTCTCCCCATCCGGCCTGTGTTGTTACAGGGTGAACGTCTTCCCGGAAAAGCCCGCCGGGTCGGTGAGGGAATCGGTGAGGGGGGTCACGGTGACATATCCCCGCTCCAGCAGGGAAAAGTCGCTGTCCTCCTGTTCCGATCGGGCAGGGCCGGCGGCGCACCAAAAGTACCGCCTGCCGTCTGGGGCCCGGCGTTCCTCATAGCCCCCCATCCACAGGGAGCTGCCCTGGGGCGCCCATTTCACCCCCAGGATCTGCTCATAGGGCAAAGCCGGCACGTTCAGGTTCAGCATGTGCCGGACGTCCCGGGCAAGGTCCAGCTGGCCCAGCAGGGTGAGGAACACCCGTACCACCACAGCCGGGTCCGCCTCTTTGGGCGCGGACAGGGCCAGGGCCTTGTTGCCTTTTTTCACCGCCTCCAGGGCGGCGGCCACGGTGCCGGAGTACTGCAAGTCCCCGGCCAGGTTCACCCCCCGGTTGGGCCCGGAGACCACCAGGTCCACAGGGGTATCGGTCAGGGCCAGCAGCCCCAGCTGGGTGCAGTCGGCGGGGGTGCCGGAACAGCTGTAGGCAGGGATTCCCGCCCAGTCCTGTTCCCCCACAAACAGGGGCTCCCGCAGGGTGATGCCGTGTCCCACGGCAGACCGTTCCCGGTCCGGGGCCACCACGGTGACCTGATGCCCGGCGCCCTGCAGCCCCTGGCCCAGCAGCCGCAGGCCCGGGGAGTGGATGCCGTCGTCGTTTACCAGCAGGATGTGCATGGGGCTCGCCCCTTTCCGGCGGTTGTTTTTACAGGTTGGAGAGGGTGTGCTTCACCCGGTCCCGCTCCTCGGCCCGCTTGGCGTTGTTCCAGCGGTCGATGGTGCCCACCAGGTACCCGGTGATCCGGCGGATGCGCTCGAAATCCCGTCCTTCGCCGATGATGATCTGCTTCTTGTTTTCTGCCATGACGAATTCCTCCTTATGGATTGCCCCGAGGGGTTTACTGCAAATTTAAGAACTATTCTTATTTTACCCCCCATTCCCCTTCTTGTCAAGGGGGAAGCAGGGGGATTTTTCCGCCCCCGCCCACCGGGGTGGGGCCTGGTCATACATTGTCTCACTCTCAGCGGGCGCTTAAGGGCGGCCCCCAGCCGCCACCGGCGACCAGCGCCCGAGCCGGCAGGCGAGACGGGGGTAGACTTTATAAAGCTTCCCCGTCCGGCAGGCGAGACCAGGGGGTGGGGCACAGATAACTCGCCCCTCAGCACCCACGACTTGGCTCCCCCTATGGGGGTCGCTGCGTGCCGGTGGCACGCGTCCAGCGACCGACCGAACCGGCAGGTGAGACGCTGGCAGCGCGTAGCGCTGACTGAGAGGGCGCCCTTAAAAAGGGGGTTCCCAAAGGGGTCGCTGCGTGCCAGTGGCACGCGT
>DXDU01000096.1 GCA_019115285.1 Candidatus Acutalibacter pullistercoris | reverse complement strand
CGTTGGAGATCAGGGTGGAGACCCACACCGTGCCGAAGCCAATGGCCAGCAGGCAGGCGATCTCCAGAATGGACCACTCTTTGGAGGCCATCAGTTCCTCGTGGTCCCCCTCCCCCAGCAATTCCTCCTGGGTCATGTCGTAGGGCCACAGCTTTTTCAGCTTCTTCGAGCCCTTGTAGACGGCCGGCGCCGCGAACATGAGGATCAGGGTGGGGATGCCCACCACGTAGTCCGCCGCGTTGGCCGAGGCGATGGTGGTCTTGGCGGCGTCCAACCCCACGGCGATGGCGGTCAGGTTGGAGCTGCCTCCCGTGTAGGTGCCCACAAACATGCCGGACACCTTCCAGCCCTCGTCGATCTTCCCGGCGAAGATCACCCCGAACACCAGGGCCACCAAACACACGCTGCACACCGCGGAGATCAGGGCGATCACCGGCTCTTTGGAGAGCTTGCGCATCTGGCGCAGGTCTAAACTCAGCAGGCAGATGGACACCGACAGCGGCACGCAGTAGGTGCTCACCGCGTCGTAGGTGGCGCTGGAAGTGGGCACCACCTTCAGGTTGGAGAGCAAAATGCCCGTGACGATCACCGTCAGCGCCGGGCCCAGGGTCTTGAAGACCTTAAAGCGCTGCAGCCACAGCCCCAGGGCCACCACCCCGAAGATGACGAACAGCAGTGCTCCCTCCGATGATAACAACGTTCCGTTCATGAACCGCATCCCCTTTCTAGTATGGCACAGTTAAAAGTCGAAGTCCAGGCCCAGGCCGGGCTTGTCGGACAGGGTGTACACCCCGCCCTCTACGGAGAAGCCTCCGGGCATACCCATCTCCGGGTCTACGGCGTACATAAAGCTGTCGCAGTCCGCCTCGGTGATGTTGGCTTTCGCCGCCACCAGGGCCACCCCGGCGGCGATGGCCACCTTGGTCTCCAGCATACAGCCCACCATGCAGGTGACGTGGTTGGCCTCCGCCACGGCGTTGATCTTCTCCGCCGGGTACAGGCCGCCGCACTTCATCAGCTTGATGTTCAAAATGTCCGCGGCCTCCAGGCGGCAGGCCCGGGCGGCGTCTACAGGGGAGTGGATGGACTCGTCCAGCATGATCTTCATGTCCACCTTAGAGCGCACCAGCCGGGCGCCCTCCACGTCCCACCAGGGCAGGCACTGCTCCACGGCCTCCACCCCCAGGCCCTCAAAGGCCTTCAGGGTGCGCACGGCGTCGGCTACGGTGTAGCCCTGGTTGGCGTCCACCCGCAGGCGGACGTGGGGCCCCACCGCCTCCCGGATGAGGGTGAGGGCCCGGATGTCGTCCTTCGGGCAGATGCCGGCCTTCACCTTCAAAATGGTGAAGCCGTCCCGCTCCACCCGCTCTTTGGCCTCCTGGGCCATGAGCTCCGGCTTGTCGATGCCGATGGTCATGTCGGTGACGATCTGGTTCTGGCTGCCCCCCAGCACCTTGTACAGAGGCTGGCCCAGCACCTTGCCCCGGATGTCATAGAGGGCGATGTCCACCGCGGCCTTGGCGGCGGTGTTGCCGCTGATCAGGTTGTCCATCATCTGGTGGATGCCCTCTAAGTCCATGGGGTCCCGGCCTAAGAGCCCTTGCTTGAAGAGCTTTAAGACCTCCACCACCGTGTTGGCGTTCTCCCCGGTGACGGGCTCGAAGGGCGCGGCCTCGCCGATGCCCCAGACGCCCTCGTCGGTGATGAGCTTTACCAGCACGTTCACCGAGTGGTCCTGCACCGCGAAGGCGATGCGGAAGGGCTTCTTCAGGGGGATCTTGATCAGTTCCACTTTCATGTCAGTCAGTTTCATAGCTCTGCCTCCTCCAGTTTTTACTGATTTTACTATTTCTAAAATCTATAGTCAACCCAAACGGAGAAATTTCTCACAAACTCCTGCTTGAGCAGGCGAGTGGCGGAGATCTCCTCGCTTTTCGTTTTAGAAATAGCATAACCTTGCCCCGCGTTGACGGAGGCCCGCTCCCCATGGTATAATGGACAAAATACCAAGGCGTAGGGCCGGTTTCCCGGCCCTCACCTGCACAGGGAGGTCCTCCATGCTAGGAGACCAGATCCGCTCCATTCGAAAAAAACAGGAGATCACCTTAAAAGAGCTGGCGGAGAAAACCGGCCTTTCCATCGGGTACATCTCCCAGATCGAACGCAACCTCACCGACCCGTCCCTGTCCACCCTGCGGAAGATCAGCAGGGCCCTGGACGTGCCCACCTACCTGTTTTTGGGGGACGAGCGCCGGGGCAGCCTGACCCTGCGGAAAGAGGACATGATCCAGCTGTCCCAGCCCAACTCCAGCGTGCGCTACCAGATTATGACCCCCATGCCCTCCGGGGAGTTCCTGCCCCAGTCCCTGGTGGCCCGGTTCGAGCTGGACCCCCACAGCGCCGACGGGGAGCTGCCGGTGATCCACCCCAGCGAGGAGATCGTCCTGCTGGAACAGGGCGCCGTGGACGTGACCATCGACGGGGAGACCGTCCACCTGGAGGCCGGGGACACCACCCTGATCTGCTCCAACCTTCCCCACACCATTGTAAACCCCACCGGGGTCATGGCCACCGGCTACTCCATCTTCACCCCCGCCGTGTGGTTCCCCAGCACCCGCCGCAGCCCCAAGAGGAAGGACAACAGCTGACCCAACTTCATACAAAGAAAAAAGACCGGGATCTCTCCCGGTCTTTTCTGTTGTCCGCCCCCTCACCGGGGGAAGCGCAGGAAGGTCACGGCCCCAGTGCGTGCCCGCACAGGGGTCCGTGGCCGGACTGGCCGTGAAAATCCCGGCGGGCGAAGCCCAGAGGGATTTTCCTGCCCCGCGGGGGTCTCGATCAGGGCCCAAACACCGTCTCCGCCGTCTCTGTCTCAAACTGCTTCCGGTAGAGCTGGGCGTAGTAGCCATTCTGGGCCATAAGCTCCTGGTGGGTGCCCCGCTCCAGGATCTTCCCCTCCCGGACCACCAGGATCATGTCCGCCTTGCGGATGGTGGACAGCCGGTGGGCGATGAGGAAAGAGGTGCGCCCGGTGAGCATGGTGGAGATGGCCTCTTGGATCAGGGCTTCGGTGCGGGTGTCGATGGAGGCGGTGGCCTCGTCCAGCACGAAGATCCGGGGGTTGGCCAGCACCGCCCGGGCGAAGGAGATCAGCTGCTTCTCCCCGGTGGAGAGCTGGCCCCCGCCCTCTCCCACGTCGCTGTCGTAGCCCTGTTCCATGCGGATGATGAACTGGTGGGCGTTTACCAGCTTGGCGGCCTGGACGATCTCCTCATCGGTGGCGTCCAGCCTGCCATAGCGGATGTTCTCTTTCACCGAGCCGGAGAACAGTGGGGCGTCTGCAGCACGTAGCCGATGTTGGAGTGCAGCCACAGCTGGCTGCGCTCCCGGTAGTCCTTCCCGTCGATGAGGATGCGTCCCCCGGTGGGCTCGAAGAACCGGCAGGCCAGATTCACCAGGGTGGATTTCCCCGCCCCGGTCTCCCCCACGATGGCCACGGTGGACCCGGCGGGCACGTCCAGGTTAAAGTGCTCCAGCACGTTCTCGGTGCCGTCGGGGTACCGGAAGGCCACGTCGTCGAAGGTGATGTGGCCGATGAGAGGCTCCCAGTTCTCCCGCTTGGGGTCGAAGCTGGTGCCGTACTTCTCTATGACTTCCGGGGTATCGGTGATCTGGGGCTTGAGCTCCATCAGGGCGGAGACCCGCTCGATGTTGGCCTGGGTGGAGATGAAGTTGGAGATGGTGCGGGCCAAAGTCTGCACCGGGTCGGCGATGCCCAGGGCGAAGTTCACGAAGATGGTGAGCTCCCCGATGCCGATGTCTCCCCACAGCACCATGCTGCCGCCCCCGGTGATGACGAAGGCCACCGCCAAGGCGGTGAGGAAGCCGATGATGGGCACGTACACGGCGTTTAACAACACCCCCCGGACCATGGTGGCCCGCATCCGGCTGGTGACTTCCCGGAAGGCCTGGGTGTTCTGGTCCTCGATGACCAGGGTCTTGGAGGTCTTGGCCCCGGAGATGCCCTCGTTGTAGTGCCGGGTGATCTCGGCGTTGATGCGCCTGGCCTTCCGGTTGATGTGGAGGATCTTCTTTTGAAAGTACAGGGTGAGCAGGGCAATCACCGGCACCACGGCGATGATGAGCAATGCAAGCTTCCAGTTGAGGAACAGCATCACCGCCATAGAGCCCAGCACGTAGGCGGAGCTCCAGAAGATGTCCACCAGGCTCCAGGCGAACACGCCGCCGATGCGGTTGGTGTCGCTCATCACCCGGGCCATAATGGTCCCCACGGGGTTGACGTTATAGTAGGAGAAGCTCAGGGTCTGCAGGTGGGTGAAGAGCTTCTTTTTCAGGTCCCGGCCCAGGTACATCTCCACCCGCAGGGCCACCCGGGCGAAAATCAGGGTGCAGATCATCTGGCACAGCACCACGGCGAAATACCCCAGGGCGAACCACCCGATCCCCTGGGTAGTCCGGGGGGTGACGAACCGGTCCACCGCGTAGCCGGACAGCAGGGAGTACGAGATGTCGATCCCGGCGCTGATGAGCATGGTCACCAGGATCAGGGCCATCTGTCGGGAATAGGGCTTTAAAAAGGGAAGCAGCTTCCCCCAGGTGCGCAGGGACGACCCCCGGCCCCGCTCCGGGGCCTTTTCGGGCATCTCCACAAAACCACTCCTCTCCGAAAACCTCTCGTTTACGCTATAGTAATCCATTTCCCCTCAATTGTCAAGTCATCCCCCGGCGCGTGGCCGCGCGGGGGTCCGTGGCCGGACTGGCCGTGAAAATCCCTCTGCACTTCGTGCGCCGGGATTTTAGGGCGGGTATCCCGCAGCTATGCAATGCCAACCCCCCTGGCCTCGCCTACCGAGGTTTGGCGAGGCCCCCCTACCCCCCTCCCGCGCCCATACCTTAAAGATATATCCAGCCTCGCAGGCGCGGGAGGGGGGATTTCATTCTTAATATTTAATAGGATTTTCAAGGGGGCAAGCCCCCTTGAACCCCTAATTATTGGCAGCCTCCTTTGAGGCAGAGACCTGTAAAAAGTGGGGGGTATCAAAGGGGCGCTTTCTCGTCTGCCGGCTCGGTCGGCGCAGAACGGTGCCCACCGGGCACCTGCGCCCCCATAGGGGGAGCCGAGCTTTCCCACCCCCTGCCCCCTCCCGTAAATTTACCAAGTGATAATCGTTAGCTTATCTGTACGGGAGGGGGATTCCATTCTATAATCTCATTTCAAAGGGGGCCTGGCGGCCCCCTTTGCTATCCCCCCGCGTGATGAAGCTTTCTGCGATATAGAAAGGCCACCAAAATGGAGGGGGTTCACAAAGGGGTCGCTGCGTGCCGGTGGCACGCGTCCAGCGACCGACCGAGCCGGCAGGCGAGACGACGTGAGTCTCCCCCTTTGGAATTAAACTATATAACTTTCTCCCCCTCCCGCGCCAGCGAGGGAACAGCCTCCGCTATGGCTTGGGCGCGGGAGGGGGCGGGGGGTGGGTTGCACTAACCGTGCCCCACCGCCGTCGCTGACGCCAAAGGACGGCGCGCGCTTTTGGTGGTGGGACAGGGACAACTTAGTGCAGTTTTACGCTGGGACTTCGTCCCAGGTGGGGAACCCCCGGCGAGGGTTCCCCACCGAGAAAAGTCCCACTGGGACTTTTCTCGCCCTTCCTGCGCTGTTTTCTCAGGAACTTAAGGTCGTGGGACTCCGTCCCACACCCTGCAAGCTTTTTGTAAAAAGCTTGACCAAAAACTTTTCATTCTCCTCTACCGCACCAGGTGCAGTCAACCCGCCCCAAAATCCCGGAGCTTGCGGAGGGATTTTCCTGCCCCCCGCGGGCACGCGGCTGTGTTGAATTTGCTGCGGGTTTATGGTAAAATGTCTTTCATCAAAGAGTTTTCCCGTGATCCGGCGGGCGGGACACCCGCCCCGGCTCGCGTTCGGCAGGAGGAACCGCCATGTGTCATCATGTTAACAGATCTTTAGGGCAGCGGGCCCTGTGCGCCTTGTTCGCCCTGTTTTTGGCTTTGGCGGGGCTGCCTGCCCTCACCGCCCAGGCCGACGAGGAGACCCCCACCCCTTACGTGGAGGGCGAGGACGAGCTCCCCTCCCAGGAGGACCCGGGAATTGAGGAGCCTGTCTACCCCGAGGAGCCCGATACCTCCACCGGCAGCGAGACCCAGGACCCCTCTTACGACCCCACTCTCCCTCCGGAGACAGAGGAGCCTTCTTACGACGACCCCTCCTCCCAAGAACCCACCTGGGACCCGTCCTACGAGGACCCCACCCCTCCCCCCGCTTATGAGGAGGAGCCTTCCTACCAGGAACCCAGCTATGAGGAGCCCTCTTACACCCAGCCCGAGGAGGACCCCTGGTCTTCCTCCTCCCAGGACGAGGAGGAGTCCTCTTCCCACTCCAGCCGGTTAGACGCCATTCTCAGCGCCACCCCCCGGCCGGACGTGACCCCCAGGCCCTACAGCCCCAAGCCCTCCTCCACCCCCAAGGCAGGGGGCATGGCGGTGGACCGGCCCAAGATCACCCCCAACCCCGGCGGCGCCACCCAAAGCCCCGAGACCCAAGAGCCTGACTACCGCACCTTCGCCCAGCTGGACCAGCGGGCCAACTCCATGTCCATCACCCTGTTCTACGGCGGCTTTGCCTGCGTGGTGCTGGGGGCCGTCGGCCTGCTGACCCTGCTCATCCTGTTCCTGCGGGGCCGCGCCCGGCGGGACCGGCGGGACCAGCTGATGGCGGAGATCGAGCTGGCGGAGAGCCGCACCCAGGAGCTGTCCCCCCAGAACAGCCGGCCCCAGGCCCCCGTCCCGCCGGCGGCCCAGCCCCCCAGGGTCCCCGGCCCGGACGCCGTGGTGCCCCAGCAGGCCTCCCTCTACACCGAGGAATTCACCCTGCCTCCCCAGGAGGACACCCCCAAGCCCCCGGTGCGGCAAAGCGCCCCGGTGAGCCGCCCCGCTCCCCAGGAGGAGCTCCCCCCGGCCCAGGAGAGCGCGGAAGCCCCCCTGCCCCAGGAGCCGGCCGCCCCGGTGTCCCGGTCTAAGGAGTACGACACCGAGGAGATTTTGCGGGAAGCCCTGGGCCTCCTGGACCAGAACAACGACGACCAATAACAGAAGCCCCCGGTTTCCCGGGGGCCTTTTCTTTTCCGAGAGGGACCTCCGCCGCGGCCCGCTCCCAAAGCGAAAGCCCCGGGGCGGCAGTCCCGCTCCAGGGCGTGTGTCACTCTCTTTGGAGGATGTCTCCCCAGGCGGCGCCGGCGGCCTCCACCAGGTCTCCGGGGGCCAGGGCCAGCTGCAGGCCCCGCCTGCCCCCGCTGACGTAAATGGTCTCCTTGTCCCGCAGGCTCTCTTCCACCACGGTGGGGAACTGCTTTTTCATCCCCAGGGCGGTGCACCCGCCCCGGATGTAACCCGTCACCGCCAGCAGGTCTTTTACGTGGAGCAGTTCCAGGGACTTCTCCCCCACCAGGGCGGCGGCTTTTTTCCGGTCCAGCTCCCCCTGCACCGGCAGGACGAACACGTAGTGTGCCCCGCTTTTCCCCACGGTGACCAGGGTCTTGCACACCAGGGCGGGGTCCAGGCCCAGGGTGCGGGCCACCCCCAGGCCGTCGGTGAACTCCTCACAGGGGTAGGTGTGGGCGGTGTAGGGGATCTTCTTTCGATCCAGCAGCCGCAGGGCGTTGGTCTTTTCCAGTTTTTCCTTGGCCATTACTCTTGGGTCTCCCCCTTATCCGCCAGCAGGGTGATCTCCACCTCCAGGGTGGTGTCCTCCTCCGGCCGGTACAGGGTGATGGTGACCTGGTCCCCCGGCTGGTAGCGCAGCAGCAGGTTGGAGATCTCCGCCAGGTCCTCCACCTCTTCCCCGTCCAGGCCGGTGATCACGTCCCCCACCTGGGCGCCGGTGCCGGCGAAGGCGCTGTCCTCGTCGATAGAGACGATCTGGAAGCCCTGGGGGATGTGCTCCACCATGGACTGCATCTCAGACACGTCCGTGCCGGTGATGCCCAGCCGCACCCGGCCCTCCACATAGCCGCCGGAGAGCAACTGGTCGATGATGTCCTTAGCCTTGCTCACAGGGATGGCGAAGCCCATGCCCTCGTAGTGCTCGGTGACGATCTTGGAGGAGTTGATGCCCACCACCTGGCCGTACAGGTTCACTAGGGGCCCCCCGGAGTTCCCCGGGTTTACGGCGGCGTCTGTCTGGATGTAGGTCATGCCGTTCTCGCTGTACTCCCCCACTTCCCGGTCCAGGCCGGAGACGATGCCCCGGGTCATGGAGCCGGAGAACCGCTCCCCGCCGGGGTTGCCGATGGCCACCACCCACTCCCCGATGGACAGCTCTTCCGCGTCTCCGAACTCCGCGGGGGTAAAGCCGTGGTCGTTGGTCTTCAGCACCGCCAGGTCGGTGGTGCGGTCCATGCCCACCACCACGGCGTCGTAGGCCTGGCCGTCGTAGGTGGTGACGGTGACGTACACGCTCTTGGAGTTGAGCACCACGTGGGCGTTGGTGATGATGTACCCGTCAGAGGTGGCGATGATGCCTGTGGCGGAGGAATCCGGGTTCTCGCTGGAGGGGTCCCACCGGACCTCCACCGTCACCGTGGACTGGGACACCTTGTCGTAGACCTCCTGGGCGGAGAGGGCGTCCCCCTGGGGCTTGCCCTGGATGAGCAGCCCCTCGTTGTTGGGGGTCACGTCCACGTCGGGCTGGGGAGGCAGCTGTTCTTCCTTCTCCCCTTCCTCATAGGGCATGTCCTCCTGGGGCAGGGGGTCGTCCTTCTCGTAGGGCATGTCCTCGTAGGGGGAGGAGCTCTCATAGGGCAGCTCCGGCAGGCCGTCCTCTCGAAACAGCCCTGTGCCCGTGGAGGCGCTGTACCCCAGGTACACGGCGAAGCCCAGAATGGCCCCCGCCGCCAGCACAGAGGCCACCCACAGGAAGACCTTCAGCGCCAGGGGGAGCTTTTTCTTCTCCGGGGGAGCGGGATGCCACCCGGGGGCGGCCCCAGGGGCCTGGGGCTGTCCTCCCTGGGGCTGTCCTCCCTGAGGCGGCACCGCCTGAGGCACGGCGTAAGGCCCAGGCCCCCAAGGCCCGGGCGGGACATAGGGCCCCGGCTGCTGGCCGTTCCAGGGCTGGGCCTGGTACGGCGGGTAGCCCTGGCCCTGGTAGGGCTGGCCAGGCCAGGGGGCCCAGCCCTGGGCCTGGGGCGCCCCTTGCACGGGAGGCGGCGCCGGCTGCCACCCCCAGGGACCGGGCCATCCCCAAGGGGCCCCCTGCAGGGGAGCGGCCCCCACCGTGGGAGCGGCAGTTTCGCTCACCTCCGCGGGGGCGGCGTCCTGGGCCATCCCCTCCTGGGGAACGGCCTCCACTCCGGGGACGGCGGTCTCGCTCACCTCAGCGGGAGCGGCTTCCTGGGCCGTCCCCTCCTGGGGAACAGCTTCCACCCCGGGGGCGGCGGTCTCGTTCACCTCAGCGGGGGTGGCTTCCTGGGCTGCCCCCTCCTGGGGAGCGGCCTCCAACCTGGGGGCGGCGGTCTCGCTCACCTCAGCGGGGGCGACTGCCTGGGTCTCTATGGGCTGAGGGTCCTGGGCTTCCTGGGGGAAGCTTTCCCTCTTGTTTTCCTCACTCATGTGGCGTTACTCCTTTCCCTCTGGCTCTTTGGGCGCCTCCCCCACAGGGGCCTGGGGCGGCTCTAGGGGAGGCTGTCCCTCTCGGGGCTGGGCCTCTCGGGGCTGTGTCTCCCGGCCCTTGTGGCGGCTCTCCTTCCGGGCGGGGGTTTTGGGCTCCTTGCCCCTGGGCGGGGCCGGCTCTTTCAGCTTGGGGGGTTCCTTCCGCTTGGGCAGGTAGAACTCGAACCTGGTGTACTGCCCCTGCACCGAACTCACCCCGATGTCTCCCCCGTGGAGCTGCAAAATGGTGCGCACCAGATACAGCCCCAGGCCCATGCCGTTCTTGTCCCGGCTCCGGGACTTGTCCCCCTTGTAGAACCGGTCGAAGACCATGGGCAGGTCCTCCGGGGCGATGCCGGGGCCGGTGTTCTGGATGACCACCGTGGTCCTGTCAATGCCGTCGGTGACCAGGAAGGAGATGGTCCCGCCCTCGTCGGTGAACTTCACCGCGTTCTCGATGAGATTGTACACCACCTGGTGGAGCAGGTCCTGGTCCCCCCACACCTGCAGGGGACCCAGGTCCTCCAGGCCCTGGATCTCCAGCCGCCGCTCATCGATGCGCTGCTCGAAGGTGAGCAGGGCGGTGACGATGGTGTGGGTGATGTCGAACTCCGCCGGGTGGATCTTCATCTCCCCGCTGTCGATGCGGGACAGGTCCAGCATGGACTTCACCAGCCGGGACAGGCGCTTGACCTCGCTGGAGACCACCTCCAGATACTTCTTCTGCTCCCCCTGGGGGATGGTGCCGTCTAAAATCCCGTCGATAAACCCGGCGATGGTGGTCATGGGGGTCTTCAGCTCGTGGGAGACGTTGGCGATAAAGCTCCGGCGCATCCCCTCCGAGTTTGTAAGCGAGTTTGCCATGTTGTTGAAGGACAGGGCCAGCTGCCCCAATTCGTCGGTGCTGGTCACTGGCACCCGGACGGAGAAGTCCCCGGCGCCGAAGGACCGGGCCGCCGCGGACATCTGCCGCAGGGGCCGGACCATCCGGTAGGCGAAGGCCCCCACCACGCAGAAGGTCACCGCCAGGGCGGCCACCGCCGCGATGAGGAAGATCTTGATGGCCTCGGTCTGGTAGGCGTCTACCGTGGCGGCGCTGGTGGCGGCGAACACCGCCCCCACGCAGGGGCCGTCCAGCACGTTCATGGGCACGCCGATGGTGTAGTAGCTGCCCTGGTACTGGCCCCCAAAGGTGCCCCAGCTCTCGTACATGCCCTTGACCGCCTGGCTCACCGCCTGGCCGGGCACCTTCTCCGGCGTTTCCAGCCGGCTGTTGGCGTAGTTGCCCAGCAGCACGTTGCCCTCTAAGTCGGTGAGGAAGATGTCCGCGTCGATGCTGATGGAAAAGGCGGAGATAAATCCCTGGAGCACGTCGGTCTGCAGCTCGTAGGCGTTGCTGTCCTTCTGGGTGAGGAACAGCCGGGTGGCCATGGTGGAGATGGACTGGGCGTTCTGGGTGAGCAGGTCCTTCTTCTCCTCCCGCCAATAGCTGCGGAAGAACAGGAGCATCATGCTCCCCAGCAGGATGAAGCTCAGCAGGATGATCCCCATGGTGATCCCCAGGTAGCGCTTGAAAATACTTCTCTGCATGGAAAGGGCCTCATTCCTTCACTTCAAACTTGTAGCCCACGCCCCACACGGTCTTCAGGGCCCACTTGTCAGAGGCCCCCTCCAGCTTCTCCCGCAGGCGCTTCACGTGGACGTCCACCGTGCGGCTGTCCCCGTAGTAGTCGAAGCCCCACACCTCGTCCAGCAGCTGGTCCCGGGTAAACACCCGGTTGGGGTTACTGGCCAGGTGGTAGATGAGCTCCATCTCCTTGGGCGGGGTGTCCACCTGCACGCCTTTTACCTTCAGCTCGTAGTTGGTCAGGTTGATGGACAGGTTCTCGTAGTGGACTTCCTTGCTTTCGTTTTTGTCCTCGCCCTGCTTGCCGCTGCGCCGCAGCACCGCCCCAATGCGGGCGATCACCTCTTTGGTTTCAAAGGGCTTCACCACATAGTCGTCGGCTCCCAGCTCCAGTCCCAGCACCTTGTCGAACACCTCGCCCTTGGCGGTGAGCATGATGATGGGCCGGTCGGATTTTTTC
>DXDU01000095.1 GCA_019115285.1 Candidatus Acutalibacter pullistercoris | reverse complement strand
GTCTCGCCTGCCGGCTCGGTCGGTCGCTGGACGCGTGCCACCGGCACGCAGCGACCCCCTTTGATAACCCCCCACGTTTTATAGCTCTCTGCCTCAAATGAGGCTGTGTGCCGTGGGGGTGCAAGGGGGCTTTGCCCCCTTGAAAGTCCAATTAAGATTTAAAAATAAAATCCCCCTCCCACGCCTGCGAGGTAAAAGATACCTTTAGAGTATGGGCGCGGGAGGGGGCAGGGGGTGGGTACCACAAAGCCCACCCACACCCGGTAAGCGAGACCAGGGGGTGGGCACCGCAAAACTTGCCCACCAGCGGAAAAGCCCTTGCCCTTTTCCGAAAAAGGTTGTTAGCGACAGCGAGCCGTAAACGAGGTCTCGGCTGCCGCCTCGGTCGGTCTTGAACGGTCCCCACAGGGGACCAAGACCGCTTGCAAGCGAGTAGGCGAGCCGAGCGAGACCTTTTTCGGGGCTCGGGAGATCGCCTGCACTGCGTTCCGGCGACTCCCCGGAGAAATTGCTTGGGAGTTTAAGGAACTCCCATTTTGCTTCGCAAAACCGCAATTCTCCTGTTAATACCTCAGCGCGGGCAAAAAAGTTCGCGACCACCGCCGAGGCGATGATCGCGAATTGGGTGCAGCGTCACGCTGCTGGCTCGAACTCCCACACGCAAGCGCGTGGGACCCGTCTCGCCGCTCCTCGCTAAAAACGTGCCACTGGCACGTTTTCTATACGCTCAGGTCTCGGCTGCCGCCTCGGTCGGCGCTGAACGGTGCCCACTGGGCACCAGCGCCCCTCTCTGGCCCGATTCCCGCATTCTTAAAAATCCAGCCTAGCCCCAAGGGGCCAGGCTGGATTTTTGGTGGAGATGGCGGGAATCGAACCCGCGTCCGAAAGAGGGTCACCGGGGCTTTCTACGAGCGTAGCTTTTGCTTTAAGCTTCCCGCCGCCAGGCGCCCAAAAGCAGGCTTCTGGCTTTGGTAGCCCTTAAGTCATGACGGGGGTAAGGGCGTGGCCCCGTTCACGTTCACCGCTCATCCACGCTTCGTTCCCGGCCGCGGTACTCCGGGACGAAACGGCCGCCTTAGTTAGGCAGCAACAGCAACAGGTTCGTTGTCGTTTGATTTTAAGGTTGCGGGTGGCAAAGCGGTCCCGCGCCGCTGCTCGCTTACCAGGGCTCCCCTCCCCCGTCGAAACCTTTACATCCCCAGGGAAGGTTCTGGCAGCACTCTGCCAGGGTCTTTATTGTACCACATTTTCCCCTCTATTACAAGGCGGGGCGCAAAAAAGCCTGGAAGGCATCCTTCCAGGCTTTTTCATTACCCCATAAGAGACGTACTTTACTTCGCGTCGGTGAGGGGATGGTAGCACAGTACCATACGGCCGTCGCCCAGGGTCTGGGGCTCGGGGCGGGTCTTTCTGCACTCGTCCGTCGCATAGGGGCAGCGGGGGGCGAACTTGCAGCAAGACAGGCCATATTCCTTGGCTTCCATGTCGGGCATAACCAGGTCCTCTTTCCACTTGTCGCCTACGCGGGGTACCGCGTTCATCAGCAGCTCGGTGTAGGGATGGGCCGGGTTGTCCATGATCTCCTTGGCAGGGCCATACTCAATCAGGCCGCCGCGGTACAGCGTGGCGATGTAGTCGGACACGTAGTAAGCGGTGGACAGGTCGTGGGTGATGTACAGGAAGGAGACCTTGTACTTGTCCTTCAGCTCCTTGAAGAGGTTGACGATGTTCATCTTCATGGAGGCGTCGATAGCGGCCACAGGCTCGTCAGCGATGATCAGCTTGGGCCGGGTGATCAGGGCGCGGGCGATAGACACACGCTGCAGCTCGCCGCCGGAGAACTGGGTGGGGTACTTGCCCTTGACCACGGCCAGGGACAGGCCCACGTTCTTCAGGGATTCGTCCACCAGCTTGGTGGCCTCTTCCTTATTCTTGGCGATGCCAAGGCGCAGGGCGGTGTTGTACAGATAGGTGTCCACCGTTTTCCGGGCGGAGAAGGACTCGTAGGGATTCTGGAAGATAGGCTGGACCTCCAGCTTAAAGCGCCGGTGGTCGTACTTCTTATCCAGATAGGACTGGCCGTCCAGGACGATGTCGCCCATGTCGGGCCGGTGCAGGCGCAGGATCATTTTGCACAGGGTGGACTTGCCGCAGCCAGACTCACCCACGATGGAAAGAATTACGGGCTTGTCGTCGGTGATGGTAAAGGACACGTTGTCCACAGCCACCAGCTTCTTGCCGCGCAGCATGCCGCCGATACGGAAGATTTTGCTGACGCCCTTCACTTCGAGCAGATTACCCATTCTTCTCCACCTCCTCATTCAAGAGATGACAGGCGGCAAAGCGCCCGGGCTTAATCTCACGGAACTGGGGAACTTCCTGCCGGCAGCGGTCGGTGGCCTTCGGGCACCGGGGGGCGAAGCGGCACCCCGGAGGGGGAGACGCAAGGGCCGGCGGACGCCCGGGGATGCCGACCTTGGCGCTCTTGTCGCCCACGCGGGGCAGGGCGTTTACCAGCATCTGGGTGTAAGGATGGATGGGGTCATTGAAGATGTCCTCGGTGGGACCCAGCTCAATGACGCTGCCGGAATACATTATGGCCATGCGGTGGGTGATCTGATAGTGCACGCCCATGTCGTGAGACACGATGACCATGGTGTTCTTCAGCTGCTTCTGCAGGCGCATCAGCATCATCAGAATGCCTCTCTGCACCACCACGTCCAGAGCGGTGGTGGGCTCGTCGGCCAGCACCACGTTGGGGGACATGAAGGTTGCCAGGGCGATGATGACACGCTGTCTCATACCGCCGGAGAGCTGGAAGGGGAAGGACTCCAGAATATCGGGAGAGAGGCTCAGCTCTTCCAGATACTTGGCGACACGGTCCAGAGTCTGCTGTTCAGTCTCATTCTTCCGGTCCTCTTCGGGGATGGAGTCGATGAACTGCTTCTTCAGACGGACGATGGGGTTCAGCACGCTCTGCGCGGCCTGGGGCACGTAGGAAATGTTGTTCCACCAGGTCTTGCGGATCTCGCCGGACTCGTAGGAGAAGGGCTGTCCGTTCTTCTCACCGCTGAGGATGACCTTGCCCTGGTCGATGACCAGAGGGAACTCCACGATGTCGTACAAAGTCTTCAGCAGGGTGGTCTTGCCGCAGCCAGACTCGCCGGCGATGCCGAAGATCTCGTTGTCGTAGATCTCGAAGTCCAGGTCGTTGATTACGTGGATGTCCCCATCGATGGTCTTGTAAGAAGTGGACAGATGATCGATTTTTAACATATTCGTTACCTGCCTCTCTTCACTTGTAGATAGTCGTTGTAACCGGTGATCAGCATAAACAGACCGATGAACAGGATCACGGTAGCAACGATGGGGGCGCCGATCCACAGGTACTGCTGGTTAAAGATGGCGTTGTAGTTCCGGGCCCACTGGATCATGTTGCCCAGAGAGACCAGGTTGCCGGGGGACAGGCCCAGCACCGCCAGGCTGGACTCGCTGCCGATGGCGGAGAGCACAGCGTTCATAAAGTTAGAAAGGGACCAGGTCAGGGCATAGGGCAGAATCTCGGTAACCACGATCTGCAGGGTGCCCTCGCCAGAGAACTTGGCGACCTGGATGAAGTCCCGCTCCTTCATGGTAAGAGCCATAGAGCGGATCTGCCGGCTGGGCCAGGCCCAGGCGAACATGGCCAGCACCAGGGCCATCAGGATCACGGTGGAGCCGCCCTTCATCAGAGCAGTCATCAGGATCAGGATGGGCAGCTGGGGAATGACCACGAAGGTATCGGTGATGATCATCAGGATACGGTCCACCACACCGCCGACGAAACCGGCCAGCAGGCCCACCAGAACGCCCACCACGGTGCCGATCAAAGCCACGATCAGACCGATGAGCAGAGAGTTGTGAATAGCTTCAATCAGCAGCCACACAACGTCCTGGCCCATGGAGGTGGTGCCCAGCCAGTGGGCGGCAGAGGCCCCCAGCTTGGGCTCGTAGGTGTTAAAGGTAAAGGGGTTGATGTGGGGGATGTAGTACACCACAAAGCCGATAATGACGAAGACAGCAGTGCAAATCAGGCCGGCTTTCAGCCGGAAGTTTGCAACTTTCCAAAACTTTTTCATAATGCTTCTCCCTCCTTATCAGCCGTACCGGATCCGAGGATCGATGAACGGATACACCAGGTCCACAATGAGGGTGGCGGTAGAGATGGCCACGATGGAGATGGTGATACATCCAAGGATCATGTTGTAGTCCGACTGCAGGATGGCGCCCTGGATCAGCTGGCCAACGCCGGGATACCCGAAGATAATCTCGGTCATGATGGAGCCGCCGAACACGCCGCCCAGGCTCATGGCCAGAGCCGTGATCTGGGTGAGGATGCAGTTACGGAACACGTAGCTGATGCCGATCTTCCGCTCGGAAATGCCGCGGAACCGGGCAAACAGAACGAAGTCTTCGTCAGCGGTGGTGCTGGCCAGAGACTTCATAGAGATGATCTGCCAGCCCATGCCCACCAGCAGCAGGGACAGCCCGGGCAGGATAGAGCCCTTGAGCAGAGATCCCAGCCACTGCAGGAACGTGCCGCGGGTCATCAGCGTCGTCTGGATGGGGAACCACCCCAGCAGGTACGCGAACACGATCTGCAAAATCAGAGCGATCAAGAAATAAGGGATGGGGTAGATACAGATAGCGATGCCTTCCATAATCTTGGAGGAACGCTTCTTGGGTCTAAAGCCTGCCAGCAGGCCCACAATGTTACCTATAATCCACGCCACAAGGGTGGAGGTAAGCGAGAGGCCCAGGGTGTAGGGCAGGTTGCGGCCGATGATGTTGTTCACCGGCTCGGGATAGCTCATCAGGGACGGGCCGAAGTCAAAGTGCAGAAGGCCGTTCCACAGGAAAGAGCCGTACTGCTCCAGAAGGGAGCCTTCCAGACCGAACTGGACACGTAGTTTCGTGCGCAGCGCTTCCATTTCCGCAGGATCCATATTGCCAGAGCGGGACTGCATCTGGGCGATCATGGTCTCAACAGGATCGGAAGGGAACATACGAGGGATGAAGAAGATGAAGGTTACACCGATCATAATCGTCAAAGCCCACGCCAGGATACGCTGTGCAAAGAAAGTTTTAAATTTCACAGCTGCACTTCCTTATCTCAGGTTTTTTCTAGGGGCAGTCCATCGCCTGCGCGATGGGGTCGGTGAAATAGACGAACTATGAGATAAATAGCCTGATTAGATATGAAAATGAGGGGCGCCGTCTCAACAGTTGTTTCCTCAGGCGCGCCCCTCATCCTCCATTCAAATCAAATCATTCGGTTGTGATTGATCAAGTACGATGTGGGACTCTGCTTACTTCATCACCTGGGTGAGGTTGGGCAGGATGTACTTGAAGCAGCTCCACCACCACCAAGGACCGTTGTAGGGGTTCTCGCTGTTGGGATACCCAGTCCAGTAGGTGCTGTTGGTGGGAACGAACTTGGTGCCGCTGGTCACGTTGATGTAGGGCATATCCTCTACAGCAGCCTGCAGCAGGTCAACCGTGGTGTCGTGGGCTTCCTGGCTCTCGGGGTCCATGTTGGCCAGAGCGTGCAGGTCGTCAGTCACGCGCTGGTTATCCCAACGGATACCCTGGCCGGAACCGGTCTCGCCCATGGGGGAGATCAGGGTGTTGTCGAAGCCGGACAGAGCGGAGTACAGGTCGGTGGTGATACCGCCGGAGGGCCAGTAACCAGCGATGTAGTAGTTGCCGGTGCCGCCGTCGGTGTCCCAAGTAGCCTGGCTCTTGGTGGTGATAGTGGCCTGGATGCCGAAGTCAAGCAGCTGGTTGTAAGCAACCTGGATGGTACGGCCAGCCTGCTGCTCGGTGTCGGCCAGATAGCTCATTTCGGGAGTGAACAGAGAACCCTCGAAGTACCAGCCGTCGTCGCGCTTCTCAAGGCCAGCCTTGGTCATCAGCTTCTCGGCAGCTTCGGTGCTCTGCTTCCACCAGCCAGCGCCGAACATCTCAACCTTCTCTTCGTCGGAGAGATCGCTCAGGCCCTTGGCCTCGGCCATACGCTCGGCCACGGTGGTGTCATAGGGGGCGTAGGTGGTGCCGTCGCCCAGATCCAGCTCGAAGCTGGTCAGCCACTCCTCCATGGGAATGACGTACTGCTCAGTCAGGTACTGGGTGTGGTTCAGCAGCGGGATGGGAGCCGCACGGCCAGCGCCCTGGAAAATGCCCTCGGTCAGCTCGTCGTAATTCAGAGCCAGCGCGATGCCCCAGCGGAAGTCGGCGCTGTCATAGGGAGCGCCCTGGCCGATGGAGAAGCAGATGGACTTGGAGCCCGGGTCGTCCAGGTAGGCGTAGGGGAACTCGGGCCACCAGCACTGCACGTTGGGGTTGGTGGAATTCATGGCCTCGAACTCTTCCATGGTCACTTCACAGAGCACGTCGAACTCGTTGGAGGTCATCAGCATCTGCTTGGTGGAGGAGTCGCCGGCAACGCGCATCCACACGTACTGGGGAGGAACCATGTCCTCGGTGTAGCCGTAGTAGGCAGAGCCCACAACGCCCAGGGTGGACTGCCACCAGTCCTCACGGAGCTTGTAGAGGATCCAGTCACCGTTGGGATCGAAGTCTTCCACGGTGTAGGGACCAGCCACAACAGGATTCTCATCCTTGAAGGTGGTCACGTCCTCGACCTGGGAGTAGATGTGCTCGGGGACGATCCGGTAGTCACAGCCCCACACGGAGATGCCGTACCGCATGGTCAGGCGGGGGAAGGACTCGGTCATCTTGAACAGGACGGTGTAGTCGTCAACCTTCTCCACAGCGTCGATGTACAGGTTGGTGGCGGCGGAAGCGTTGATGCCTTCGTTGGTCTTGATCATGTTGAAGGTGAACACCACGTCGTCAGCAGTCAGGTCTTCGCCGTCGGACCACTTGATGCCCTCGCGGATCTTAACGGTCCACTCGGTGAAGTCGTCGTTGGGGGTGCCCATGTCAGCGGCAACCTCGCCGAACTGCTCGCCAGCCACGGAGTCCATTTCCCACATGTGGGCGCTCATCAGCTGATGGATGCCCTGGCCCATAGAGGTGCCCTGCATATAGGAGTTGAACTGTCCGGGGGTGTCGGAGGGGGTCTGCACCTCAACGATCAAGGTGTCCTCACGGGGGGTAGCCACCTCGGTGACAATGCCTTCAGCAGCAGGGGTGCCGCCTTCGGTATTGGTGTCCTCGGTGGAGGTGTCGTCGCCGGTGTCTTCGCCAGAAGTAGCGCTGGTGGAAGAACCGTCGTCGGCCGCGCTGGGGGTCTCGGTGTCACTGCACGCGCTCAGGCAGCAGGTGATCACCATGACCAGGGCCAGCAACAGCGCCAAGGTCTTTTTCTTCATGCGTTTTTCCTCCTTGTTTCCTCGAAAGGATGGGGCGGATTGCTCCGCCTAGATTTGAAATATTTAGTGCGATCGGGCTCTCCGTCCCCCCTCTCCCCCGGCTCTCTCCCGCCTTTGGACCAATGTCCGCCCGCCGGAGACAACCTGGGAACAGGGCTTTCGTCCTGCCCTTTCGCATATTTCACGAAAGGAATGTCTCGCCCTCCGCTCTGGCCGCCGCTGTGTGAAACTTACCAAAAAGCGCCCAAAAAGCAAGGTTGATTTATGCTGATATTATAACGCTCAACGGGGGGCTCTGTCAACTGCTGTTTTCCGGGGAAATCCCCGGGTTTTAGGGGCTCTCCCGCCCCTGGGGCCCGAGGCGAAAACCACGGGAAAATCGCCGTTTTTCCATGGATTTGTGAACAAACCCCTGCCCCAGCGCCCCCAAATGTGAACAGAATATTACAAAATTGTAATGAATGGCCATGGAAGAAAGACAGGGCGAGTTTTTGTTCAAAATGCCAGAAAGCCCCCTCCCGGAAAGGGAGAGGACTTTACAGACAGGGCTCAGCGGTACTGGGGCAGCCAGTCCCCGTGGGCCTCAATCAGGTCGTCCACCAGCTTCACAATGGTGTCGATGTCCAGCTCGCTGCCGGTGTGGGGGTCCAGCATGGCGGCCTGGTAGATGTGCTCTTTCTTCCTGGTCACCGCCGCCTCAATGGTGAGCAGCTGCACGTTGATGTTGGTCATGTTCATGGCGGCGCACTGCACCGGCAGCCGGCCCACCCGGGTGGGGTGCACCCCCATGCCGTCGATGAGACAGGGCACCTCCACGCAGGCGTCCTCCGGCAGGTTCTCGATGAGGCGGCCGGTGTTCAGCACGTTGCCGCCGATCTTGTAGGGGCTGCCGGTGACGATGGATTCCATGATGTGGGAGGCGTACTCCTTGGAGCGCTCGTGGGTCAGGGACCCCTTCTGCCGCAGCTCGTCCCGCTCCTTGGCCCAGCCCTCAATCTGGTTGACGCACCGCCGGGGGTACTCGTCCAGGGGGATATGGAACCGGTCGATGAGCTCCGGGTACTTGGACTTGATGTAGTACATGTTGTACTCGGCGTTGTGCTCGCTGGACTCGGTGCAGTAGTAGCCGAACTTGTCGATGTAGTCGAAGCGCACCATGTCGTCGTGCTTTTCGCTGGCGTTCTTCTCCTTGGCCCGGCGGCGCACCTCGGGGTACAGGTCGTTGCCGTCTTTGTCGTAGAGCTCTAAGAGCCACCCCATGTGGTTAATGCCGGCGATGAGCTCTTTTCTCCCCTCCAGCTTGTCCTCCATCCCCAGGGACTTTAAGAGGTTCTCCGAGCACACCTGCACGCTGTGGCACAGGCCCACGGTTTTTATATTAGTATACCGCAGCATGTACCCGGTGAGCATGGCCATGGGGTTGGTGTAGTTTAAGAACAGGGCGTCCGGGCACACCTCTTCCATGTCCCGGGCGAAGTCGTCCATCACCGGGATGGTCCGCAGGGCCCGCATAATGCCCCCGATGCCCAGGGTGTCGGCGATGGTCTGGCGCAGGCCGTACTTCTTGGGCACCTCAAAGTCGATGATGGTGCAGGGGTCGTACAGCCCCACCTGGATGGCGTTGACCACGAAGTCCGCCCCCCGCAGGGCCTCTTTCCGGTTCTCCACCCCCAGGTAGGTGGTGATCTTGGCGTGGCCCCCCATGGTCTCATTCATGGCGCCGATGATCTCCGCGCTCTCGGAAAGCCTGGTGCCGTCGATGTCGTACAGGGCGAACTCCGCCTCCCGCAGCACCGGGCTGCACAGGCAGTCCCCCAGTACGTTCCGGGCGAAGACGGTGCTGCCCGCCCCCATAAAGGTGATCTTTTTCATAGGAAGATCCTCTCTTCTCTTCTCAGTTTCGCAGGGAACGCTCCTCCCTCCCCGCCGCTCTCATTATACCTTCTCCCCCCCAGATTACAACACGGAAAGCTGCACAAAGCCCTCCCCCTCCCTTTGGCGGAAGTTGCCAAAGCCACAGAAAAAAATCCCCCCTCCCCAGGGGGGAGAGGGAGCAGCGCTTCTTTCTTATTGTAGAGAGGCCCCGCCCTTTCGGCCTGTTACGGGGACCGGCTGGCCAGGGGCCGCCACCAGCACCCGGCCAGGGTTGACCACATGGGCCTTCAGCCGCTCCGGGTCGCCGTTAAAGGGAGCGAAGTCCGGGGCGTTCACACAGCCCCAGTGCCACAGGAGCAGGGGCGTCTCCGGGTAGGCGGCGGCCAGGCGCAGGGCGTTCTCAAAGCCGATGTGCCACTCACTGTCGGAGAAGTCGAAGAGCATCAGGTCGGGGGCGGGCATGTGCAGGTGCTCCTCCATCAGCCGGGAGTCCCCCACCGCCCAGATGGAGCCGTCCGGGGTGTCCAGCCAAAAGCCGCAGAAGTCCTCCTTCCGGAACACCCGGTCCGCCGCCCCCGGTGCGTCGTTCTGCCAGGCGTGGTCCGCCGGGGTCAGGGTAATGTCCACCGGCCCGATGGAGAATTTGTCCCCAATGTCATGCCCCACGCCGTTCAGGCCCAGCTCCCGGCAGAGCCCCGCCACATACCGGGGGGCGTGGTAGGCCCCGCACACCGGCTGTAAGTCCCGGCAGGTGTCCCGGCTGAAGTGGTCGTTGTCGCTGTGGGTGAGCAGGACGGCGTCCGCCTTCGGCACGTCCTCCACCTTTAGAGGAGCCTCCACCAGCAGGGGCATGTCGAAGCCTGTGAGCAGCGGGTCGATGAGCAGCGCCGTGCCCCGGCAGTTTACCAGGGCCCCGGAGTTTGCCAGCCAGTACACCGTGGTGCCCTCCTGGGGGCCGAACGCCTGGGGCCCCATGGGCCAGGGCGCCGGAGCCCGGGCCTGTTTTTTCTCTCCCATACAGATCCCTGCCTTTCTCTTGTTTCTGCCTCTACTGTACCCCGTGGGGAGCGTTCTGTCAAATGCCTGTTTTCTCTAGGGAGACATAGAGAAAAGGCATGGTTCACTCCTGCCGGGACTTCTTCTTTTTCTCCTTGGCCTCTTTGGGGGCCTCCTCCCCCAGCAGGGAGAGGATCTCCTGGGCGGCGGCCCGCTTGGCGTTGGCCTGGGCGGCCAGGAGCAGCGCCACCCGGCGCAGGTCCTCCCGGCGGTCCTGGCGGTCCAGCAGCTCCCGGCAGGTCTCCCCCACCGCCTGGGTGTGGGCCTGTAGAAAGGCCTCATACGTCTCCCGGTCCAGGGGCTTGCCCTGGAGCAGGGTGGCGATGTCCGGCAGGGGCAGCACCTGTTTGAGCAAGCACAGCATGAGCAAAGTGGCCAGGTGCTCTTTGCCGTACTTTTTCTTCTCCGGGTGGGGCAGCACCCCGTTTTTCACGTAGTTGTTCACCATAGAGCTGGTGAGCGCCCCGCCCTCCATCTCCCCCTGGAAAAAGGCCAGGCTCTCGTTGCAGTAGTACAGCACCTGGTCCATGTAAAGGGGGATGGACGGCAGCTCCTCCCAGCCGGGCAGCGTCTGTTCCTGTCCCGCCCTGGCCCAGGCGGCCACGTCCCGTTCCTTCTGCGCCATCTGCGATCCCTCCTGTGCGGCAGTTTCCTTCAGTTTACCCGCTGGGAGCGGGAAAGTCAATTCCGGCTTCCCTCTTTCCCCAATTTATGTTAGAATGAAAGGCGACGGGGGCCCGCCCCCAGGAACAGAGAAAACGAGGACTTTACCCTATGGATGACACAAAAACCTTGCTCTCCCTCCGGCAGCAGGTGCTGGAGCGGGAGTTTTCCAGAATGAACCAGCGGCAGCAGCAGGCCGTCTTCGCCACCGAGGGGCCGGTGCTGGTGCTGGCGGGGGCCGGCTCCGGCAAGACCACGGTGCTGGTCAACCGCATCGCCAACTTAATCCGCTACGGAAACGCCTACCACAGCGCCTTTCTCTCCCCCAGCTTCACCCCCCAGGACCAGGCCGCCTGCCAGAGCTTTCTTTTAGGGGAAGCCCCCCTGCCGGAACTGACCAGGGCCAGGCTTGCCGTGGACCCCTGCCCGCCCTGGCGTGTAATGGCCATCACCTTTACAAACAAGGCCGCCGGGGAGCTGAAAGACCGGCTGTGCCAGATGCTGGGCCAGGAGGGGGCGGAGGTGTGGGCCTCCACCTTCCACTCCAGCTGCGCCAGAATCCTCCGCCGGGACGGGGACCGGCTGGGGTACACCTCCCACTTCACCATTTACGACACCGACGACAGCCGCCGGCTGATGAAGAACGTCATGCAGGACCTGGACATCCAGGAGAAGGCCCTGTCCCACCGGGCCATTTTAGGGGAGATCTCCCGGGCCAAGGACCAGCTCATCGGCCCCGGGGAGTACCAGGCCCAGGCGGGAGAGGACTTCCGCTTAAAGCTGGTGGCCCGGGCCTACCAGGCCTACCAGCGCCGTCTGGAGGACGCCGACGCCATGGATTTCGACGACCTGCTGGTGAACACCGTGCGGCTGTTCCACCAGTGCCCCGACGTGCTGGAGTACTACCAGAACCGCTTCCGCTACCTGATGGTGGACGAGTACCAGGACACCAACCACGCCCAGTACGAGTTTGTAAACCTCCTGGCCAAGAAGAGCGGCAACCTGTGCGTGGTGGGCGACGACGACCAAAGCATCTACAAGTTCCGGGGGGCCACCATCGAGAACATCATGAACTTCGAGGAGGACTTCCCCGGGGCCAAAGTCATCCGTCTCGAGCAGAACTACCGCTCCACCCAGAACATTCTGGACGCCGCCAACGCGGTGATCGCCAACAACACCGAGCGCAAGGGAAAGACCCTGTGGACCGCCGCCGGCCCCGGGAAGAAGCTGGGCCTGCACCTGGCGGAAAACGAGCAGGACGAGGCCGACCACGTGGCCCGGGCCATCTTAGAAGGGGTGGCCGCCGGCCGGAAGTTCTCCGACTATGCCATTTTGTACCGGATGAACTCCCAGTCCCTGACCTTTGAAAGGATGTTCGCCAAGCAGGGCATCCCCCACCGGATCATCGGCGGCACCCGGTTCTTCGACCGGAAAGAGGTGCGGGACATGATCGCGTACCTCAGCGTCATCAACAACCCCGAGGACGAGATCCGTCTCCGGCGGATTGTCAACACCCCCCGCCGGGGCATTGGGGACAAGACCGTGGACACCGCCTCCCAGATCGCCCAGCAGGTGGGAGAGAGCCTGTTTACCGTCCTCACCCACCCCAGGGACTTCCCCGCCATCTCCCGGGCCGCCAACAAGCTGGAGCCCTTCGTGGCCATGCTCCAGGAGTTTATGGAGAAAAACCAGCAGGAGGCCCTCTCCCCCAGCGAGCTCTACGGCGCTCTGCTGGAGCGCCTGGCCTACGAGGACTTCTTAAAGGAAGACGAGCCCGAGAAAGCCGAGGACCGCATCGAGAACGTGCGGGAGCTCTCCTCCATGCTCCAGCGGTACGAGGAGGAGGCGGGAGAAGAGGCCAGCCTCTCCGGGTTTTTGGAGGAGGTCTCCCTGTTCACCGACATTGACAACTACGACGCCGGGGCCGACTCGGTGGTGCTCATGACCATCCACTCCGCCAAGGGCCTGGAGTTCCCGGTGGTGTTCCTCCCCGGCTGGGAGGAAGGGGTCTTCCCCGGGGCCGCGGTGCTCTACGACCCCTCCCAGGTGGAGGAGGAGCGGCGCCTGGCCTACGTGGCCATCACCCGGGCCAGGGAGGAGCTGTACCTCTCCCACGCCGACAGCCGGATGATCTTCGGCACCACCAGCCACAACCGGCTCTCCCGCTTTGCCGGGGAGATCCCCCAGGAGCTGCTGGAGGAGACCTCCAGCCGGAATTTCAGCTTCCGCTCCAGCCCCTTTGGGGGCCCCGCCCGCCGGGACCGCCCCCAGCAGCGGGCGGTCTCTCCCCAGGGCGGGAACTTCGCCGCCCAGGTGTACCGCCCCACTCCCTCAAAGCCTGCCCCCGCCGGCACCTTCCGCCCCGGGGACAAGGTGACCCACAAGACCTTCGGCACAGGGCTCATCCTCAACGCCACCCCCATGGCCAACGACACCTTGCTGGAGATCGCCTTCGACCGGGTGGGCACCAAGAAGCTTTTCGCCAATTTCGCCAGGCTGACCAAGGGGTAAGCCCTGTTTGAAAAACCGGCAGGTTCTCTTTTTCAAACACGGCCCCACACCCTTAACAATAGGAGGAGTTATTATGTTCGAGTCCGCAAAATGGATCGCCGCCCCAGACACCCAGCAGGCTTCCCCCCTGTTCCGCCGGGCCTTCACCGTGGAGCCGGGCCTGCAGTCCGCCAGCCTCTCCCTGTGCGCCCTGGGCTACGGGGTGGCCACCGTCAACGGCAAACCGGTGACGGAAGACGTGCTCACCACCCCCCTGACCAAGTTCGACGCCACCCTGCTCTACAACACCTACGACGTCACCCCCCTGCTGACAGAGGGGCAGAACGCCCTGGGGGTCATACTGGGCAACGGCTGGTACAACGACGTGGCCGCCACCTGGGACTATGAGAAAGCCCCCTGGCGCCACCACCCCAAGCTCCTGGCCCAGCTGGACCTGTTCTACCAGGACGGCTCCCAGGAGACCGTGGTCACCGACCCCAGCTGGTCCACCGCCGACGGCCCCTGCCGCTACAACCACGTGCGCTGCGGCGAGGTGTGGGACGCCCGTTTGGAGCAGCCCGGCTGGGACTGCCCCGGCTTCCCCGCCCCCGGCTGGAAGGCCGCCCAGGTGTGCCGGGCCCCCGGCGGGGAATTAAAGCCCGCCGACCTGCCCCCCATCCGGGTGGTGCGCACCCTGGAGACGAAAGAGATCTTCCCCGGGGTATACGACCTGGGGGAGAACACCGCCGGCTGGGTGCGGATCTCCCTGTCGGGAGAGGCCGGCGCCCAGGTGGACCTGGTCTACAGCGAGCGCCTGAACCCCGACGGCACCTTTGACACCGAGGACATGAACCGCTTCTGCGCGGAGGAATTCGCCCACCACGACCGGTACTTCCTCAAGGGGGAGGGCGCCGAGAGCTGGGAGCCCCACTTCTGCTACCACGGCTTCCGCTACGTCCGGGTGGAGACCCAGGCCCAGGTCCTCTCCGTGGAGGGCCGGGAGGTCCACACGGACCTGCAGTCCGTGGGAGAGTTCTCCTGCAGCGACGAGCTGCTCAACAAGATTCACCAGGCCACCCGGCGGTCCACCCTCACCAACTTCCACAGCATCCCCACCGACTGCCCCCACCGGGAGCAGAACGGCTGGACCGGCGACGCCCAGCTCTCCGCGGAGCAGGCCCTGCTGAACTTCGACATGACCGACGCCTACCGCAAGTGGCTCAGGGACTTTGTGGACTGCCAGCGGCCCAGCGGCCAGCTGCCGGGAATCGTGCCCACAGGCGGCTGGGGCTACAACTGGGGCAGCGGCCCCGCCTGGGACAGCGCCCTGATCCTGATCCCCTACTACGTGTGGCGCTACACCGGGGACCTGTCCCTGATCCAGGAGTTCTGGCCCAACATGGTGCAGTACATGGACTACCTCTCCACCATGACCGTGGACGGCCTGGTGGACTTCGGCCTGGGGGACTGGTGCCCGCCCAAGGGGGCGGCCCTGTGCCCCACCCAGCTGACGGACACCGCCTACGCCTACGCCGACGCCATGGCCATGGCGGAGATGGCCTTCGAGCTGGACAAGCCCACCGGCCCCTGGGAGGACCAGGCCTGGGAGTCCCGCACCGCCTTCCGGGAGAAGTACGTCCGGGACGGGAAGGTCATCCCCGAGAGCCAGACCGCCTACGCCTGCGCCATCTACCAGGGCCTGCTGGACCGGGAAGAGGTGGAGGCCGCCGCCGCCCGGCTCAACGAGCTGGTGCTGGAGAAGGGCTGCCACATCGACTGCGGCATTTTGGGGAACAAGTATATCTACCGCAGCCTGGCGGACTTCGGCTACGGCGAGACACTGTACCGCATGGTGACAAACCCCACCTGCCCCAGCTACGCCTGGTGGATCGCCAACGGCATGACCACCCTGTGCGAGGACTGGGAGATGACCATCTCCTTAAATCACCACATGTTCAGCGAGGTGGATTTGTGGTTCTACCGGTACCTGGCAGGCATCCAGCTGGACGAGGACCGGCTCACCATCGCCCCCCAGTGCCTGCCCCAGCTGGAGTGGGTCAAGGCGGAGAGCCGGGGGGTCAAGGTCTATTGGGACCGGGAGAAGGTCCAGATCGACACACCCCGCCAGGCCCTGCTGGTGCTGGACGGCCAGCAGCGGCTGCTCATGCCCGGCAGCTATACCTTCCCCCGGGAAGAGTCTTAAAGAAACAGTCCCCGGCCCCGCGCCGGGGGTTTTCTTTTTACCCAGGGGCGTTTAGCCCAGGGCCCCAGTGTGCCAAAATCCCGGTTTCCTCATACAATGGAAGGAGAAATCCCAAAGGAGGAGATCACATTGGCCGAACTGGATCGCGACACGGAACTGGAAGAGCGGGGCGGCTTTCCCCAGGCCGTCTGCATCGACGCCATGCGCGTCTACGACTCTTGCAGCGACAAAGACTGCCTGGAGGACCTGCGGGTGCTGTTCCCCCCGGACCGCCAGGCCCTGGTGGATAACGCCACCAGCGTCCGGGTCCGGGACGTGAGCGTCATCACCGTGTACCTGGACCTGCAGCCCATCCCCTTCCACAAGGGCTTTTACGGGGTGGACATGACATTTTTCTTCGACGTGGCCCTGGACCTGTACGGAGGCCCCGCCGCCGGCCCGGTGACGGTCAACGGCGTCTCCGCCTTCCAAAAGAAGGTCATCCTCTACGGCAGCGAGGGAGAGGTGAAAATGTTCTCCTCCGGCCAGGACCTCCCCGGGGTGGAGGAGTCCCGGGGGCTGCCCAAGGCCACCGTCCAGGTGGCCCAGCCCGTGGCCCTGTCCGCCCGGCTGTGCGAGGGCCCCTGCCGGGGCTGCGAGCCCTGCTGCCCCATCCCCGCCCCCATCGCCCAGCGCTACGGCGGGGACTTCGACGCCGCCGCCGGGAAGAACGGGGTGTACGTCACCATCGGGCTGTTCACCATTGTGCAGATCGCCAGGAACGTGCAGATGCTCATCCCCGCCTACGACTTCTGCGTGCCGGAGAAGGAGTGCGTCACCTCCAGCGACGACCCCTGCCAGATGTTCCAGCGCATCGACTTCCCCACCGACCAGTTCTTCCCGCCCCAGGCCGCCGACCTGCCGGACCACGGGAATTGCCGGGGCCGGTAGGCCAGAAAGGCAGCTCCCGGCCCTCCGCCCCGGCGGGGGGCCGGGGCTTTCCTTTGCCCCCCTCCCATTGACAGCGGGGGGAAAGCTTGTTACAATCGTAGAAAGCGCCGCCTGTTCCCAGGCGGAGAAGTGAGGAGATCCCTGTGAAGAAACGACTGCGTCCCCGCCGGGGCCTGTGTCTGGCCCTGGCGTTTTTGCTGGCCCTGCTGGGCAGCTGCCCCGGCCTGGCGGCGGAACTGGTCCCCCAGGGGGGCCAGGAGCCTTTGCCCCTTTCCGGGGTGAGCTTTCTCTCCCTTGCGGACCCGGGGGTGGGCATGGTCCGGCGGCAGGTGCCCATACTCATGTACCACCACCTGTACGAGGAGCCCGACAGCCCCGAGACCGAGGTAAACGCCAACGCCCTCTCGGTGGACCAGTTTGAGGAGCAGCTTTCCTATTTAAAGGAAAACGGCTACACCGCCGTCTCCATCGAGCAGCTGACGCGCTATGTAGAGCGGGGCTGGGCCCTGCCCAGAAAGCCTGTGTGCATCACCTTTGACGACGGGTACCTGAGCAACTACCAGCTGGCCTTCCCCCTCCTAAAAAAGTACAACATGAAGGCCACCATTTTCGTCATCGGCTCCACCGTGGGGGACACGGAGTACTACAAGGACACCCAGTTCCCCATCACCCCCCACTTCGACTACGAGCAGGCCCAGGAGATGGCGGAGTCAGGCCTGGTGAGCATCCAGTCCCACACCTACGACATGCACCAGACCCCCGCCTACGAGACGGGCCCGGCCATCCGGGAGACGGTGCTGAAGCTCCCCGGGGAGACGGAGGAGCAGTACGCCCAGGCCTTAGAGCAGGACTTTCTCCGCTCCAAGGCGGAAATTGAGACCGCCACAGGCCAGCAGGTGACGGCCCTGGCCTATCCCAAAGGCGCCTGCGACAGCCGCAGCGAGGAGATCTTAGAGGGGCTGGGGGTCAAGGTGACTTTCACCGTCCGGGCGGCCACCGCCACCCTGGTCCAAGGGGACACCGACAGCCTGCGCCGCCTGCCCCGGTACTGGGTCAAACCCAGCACCACGCTGGAGACTTTCCGGCAGTGGCTGGGAGAAAAATAAAAAAAGTGAGAATTCTGCGGATTTGGGCCTTGACAACCGCAATGTTCCAGGGTATAATATTGACCGTCGCTCGAAGTTGCCTCTGGCGGTTTGGGCGCGGGATGGCCCGGTAGTTCAGTTGGTTAGAACGCTAGCCTGTCACGCTAGAGGTCGACGGTTCGAGCCCGTTCCGGGTCGCCACAGTTCTCCCCGGAGAACTGCTGTGCTGCTATGGCTCAGTCGGTAGAGCGCGTCCTTGGTAAGGACGAGGTCACCAGTTCAAATCTGGTTAGCAGCTCCAGAAACCCAGTAGTCTTTTTGACTGCTGGGTTTTCTATTTTTCCCACGGTGACCTCGTCCTTTCGCCGCGGATGCGGCGGGGGTTTGGGGCGTAGCCCCATGTCATTTCCCACGGGGCCCCCGAAAACACGCAGTGTTTTTGGGGTAAATCGGGTCACCAGTTCAAATCTGGTTAGCAGCTCCAGAAACCACAGTAAGCAGTTTGCTTGCTGTGGTTTT
>DXDU01000094.1 GCA_019115285.1 Candidatus Acutalibacter pullistercoris | reverse complement strand
GGGGAGGGGCGGGCATTTGGGAAATAGGGTTTGACTTTTGCCGCCCTGGGGCATATAATAGTCGGGAAGAAAAGAGAAAACCGGAGAACGGGAGAAGTAGCGGGAGAATTTCCCTCAAAGAGAGCCGCGGGCAGGTGAGAGCGCGGCAGGGAAGCCCTGGCGAATGGACCCGGGAGGGCGTGCCGGAACAGGGGAAACCCCCAGTATGGCCGACGTGGTCCCGCGTTAAGGGAGAGAGCCGGGCCGGGGAGTCTTTCCCCAGCCAAGTTGGGTGGTACCGCAGGCTGTGTTGTCCTGTCCCATACGTGGGGCGGGATTTTTCTTTTTCAAACCAAATCAAAAAGGAGAGAACCGTATGGAATACCAGTTTTCCGACCGGGTGCGGAGTTTAAAGCCCTCCGCCATCCGGGAGATCCTGAAAAATTCGTCCGACCCCAGCGTCATCCCCCTGTCCGCGGGCAACCCTGCCCCAGACGCCTTCCCCTACGACGCCGTGTCCGCCCTCAGCGCGGACCTGCTCAAGAATGCCCCCATCGACGCGCTGCAGTACGGCGTCACCGAGGGATACGCCCCCCTGCGCAAGCACTTGATGGAGTACATGGGGAAAAAGCACCAGGTGGGAACGGAGAACGACGACATCCTCATCACCAGCGGGGCCCAGCAGGTGATGGACCTGCTCACCAAGACCCTTTTAAACGAGGGGGACACCGTGCTGTGCGAGGCCCCCAGCTTTATCGGGTCTCTGAACACCTTCCGCTCTTACCGGGCAAAGCTGGTGGGCATCCCCATGGAGGAGGACGGCATCGACACGAAGAAGCTGGAAGAGGCCCTGAACACCCAGCCCAACGTGAAGTACCTGTACACCATCCCCAACTTCCAGAACCCCTCTGGCATCACCATGAGTTTGGAGAAGCGGAAGAAAGTCTATGAGCTGTGCCGGGACCACGGCGTGGTGATCCTGGAGGACAACCCCTACGGCGACCTGCGGGTCTCCGGGGAGGACGTGCCCTCCATCAAGTCCCTGGACCGGGAGGGCGTGGTGGTGTACGCCGGCACCTTCTCCAAGGTGATCTCCCCCGGCATGCGGGTGGGTTACGCCATCGGGCCCAAAGAGGTGATCCAGAAGATGGTGGTGTGCAAGCAGGGCGAGGACGTGCACTCCAACATGTGGGCCCAGATCGTCTGCCACCGGTTTATGACCGAGTACGACTACGAGGCCCACTTAGAGCGGCTGCGGGGCATCTACCGCCGGAAGAGCCAGCTGCTGCTCTCCGCCATGGAGCGGTACTTAAAGCCCCTGGGCATCACCTGGCACTCCTTCGAGGGCGGCCTGTTCGCCTGGTGCACCCTGCCCGACGGGGTGGACATGCTGGACTTTGTGAAGAAAGCCACGGAGAATAAGGTCTGCGTGGTGCCGGGCACCGCCTTCCTCACCGATGAGAGCGAGCCCTGCCAGTCCTTCCGGATCAACTTCTCCACCCCCACCGACGAGCAGCTCACCGAGGGCATCCGCCTACTGGCGAAGACCTACGAGGAAATGACCAAGTAAGGAGAGAATCACATGGAAGCGCAACAGAAAAAACGGGTCCTCAGCCTGATTCAGCCCACGGGCACCTTTACCCTGGGCAACTACCTGGGGGCCCTGAAGAACTTTGTGGCCCTGCAGGACGACTACGAGTGCGTCTACGGCCTGGCGGACCTGCACGCCATCACTGTGCGGCAGGAGCCCGCCGCCCTGCGCCGCCACGTGCTGGAGGCCTACGCCTTTTTGCTGGCCATGGGCATCGACCTGGAAAAGAGCGTGTTCTTCATCCAGAGCCAGGTGCCAGAGCACGCCCAGCTGGCCTGGATTTTAAACTGCTACACCCAGTTCGGGGAACTGTCCCGGATGACCCAGTTCAAGGATAAGTCCGCAAAGCACGCGGACAACATCAACGCCGGGCTGTTTACCTACCCCTGCCTGATGGCCGCGGACATCTTGCTGTACCAGGCGGACTACGTCCCCGTGGGCGCCGACCAGAAGCAGCACCTGGAGCTGACCCGGAACATCGCCGAACGGTTCAACGGCCTGTACAGCCCCACCTTCGTGGTGCCAGAGCCCATCATCCCCAAGCACGGGGCCAGGATCATGTCCCTGCAGGACCCCACCCGGAAGATGAGCAAGTCCGACGAGAACGTCAACGGCTTTATCACCGTGCTGGACGACCCGGATACCATCCTGCGGAAGTTCAAGCGGGCGGTGACAGACTCTGACGCCACCGTGCGCTTCGACCCGGAGAACAAGCCCGGGGTCAGCAACCTGATGGCCATCTACTCCACCATTACCGGGAAAACCATGGAGGAAGTGGAGCAGGAGTTCGCCGGCAAGGGCTATGGGGACTTCAAGCCCGCCGTGGCCGAGGCCGTGATCCAGGAGCTGCGGCCCATTCAGGAGCGGTACCAGCAGCTCATCGCCGACAAGGCCTACCTGGAGCAGTGCTACCGGGACAACGCCCCCAAAGCGGAGCGCATCGCCCGGAAGACCCTGCAGAAGGTGATGAAAAAGGTGGGATACCTGGCCTGAGCCGCCTTCCCGCCGATTTGAGCAAAACAGCCTCCAGCGCTTGTGCCTGGGGGCTGTTTGTTCACTCTCCGGGGAGGAACGCCCGGAGGGAAAAAGAAAAAGGCCCCCAGCCGGCGCTGGGGGCCTTTTCACTGTTCCGCGTTCTGTTCCCGGAGGTTCTCCAGGGCCACCCGCACCGCCTCGATGACAAAGGCGGAGAAGGTGCAGTCGGTGCCTTGAATGGCCGCCTCCACCTGATCGATGAGATCGTTGGGGAAGCGGATGGATTTATTCGTCGAAGTTGGCTGCTTCGGTATCTTTTGAGGGATCCGGAATTCTTTCATAGGGGTCTCCACAAGTTCTAGTCTTCAAATGTTTCCCGTACGACAAATAGTGTAACGCGCAAAAGAAACAAAAGATGCACTATAAATTTGTGGCACAAAAGTGTTGCACAATATCATAAGGTGTGGTATTCTTGAGGAAAGGAGGAGATAATGTGCAAAAACTTCACGAGGAGGCTTTGCGCCTCAACTTGCGGGAGAACCTGCGCCGATACCGGGACAGGGCGGGGCTCTCTCAGCGGCAGGTGGCGGGGGAGCTGGGGCTGTCCCGCTCCGCTTACACCTACTACGAGACAGGGAAGACCACCCCCAGCGCGGTGGATCTGTTCACCCTTGCCCAGCTGTACCGGGTGCCGGTGGAGGAGCTCTTCCGGCCCTGACTCGCCCAAAAGAAAACGCCTGGCCGTGGGACCAGGCGTCTGGCCTGCCCTGTTGGGAGACAGGGAAGACCACCCCCAGCGCGGTGGATCTGTTCACCCTGGCCCAGCTGTACCAGGTGCCGGTGGAGGAGCTCTTCCGGCCCTGACTCGCCCAAAAGAAAACGCCTGGCCGTGGGACCAGGCGCTTTTTTATGTCTCGATGTACTCCCGCACGAAGAAGTCGGCGCCGATGGATTCACACAGGGCCCGGCAGGCGTCTATCTCCTCTTTGGGCATGGTGCTCACCACGGTCATGCGCACATGGGGGACGTTGAGCACGGCCATGGCGGTGAACTTCAAAATGGCGGGCAGCGCCTGCAGGCCGTACTTGCTGTGACAGAGGCGGTCGTAGCCTTCAGGGGTGCTGGCATTCAGGCTGACGGACACGGTGTCAGCCCGGCCGTCCAACTCCTCCGCCACCGGCCGCCCGGTGATCAGGTCCCCCAGGCCGTTGGTGTTGATGCGAATCAAATGGGACCCGGCCTCTTTGATCTTGTCGCACAGCCACATCATGTCGTCCCACCGGCAGGCGGGCTCCCCGTAGCCGCAGAACACCACCTCGCAGTACTGGTTCAGGTCCCGGGAGGACAGCTCCTCCCAGATCTCCTCCTTGGTGGGCTCGCCCCCCTGGTACCACAGGTTTTCGGCGTAGAGGCTGCCGGGGCTGTTCTTCCGCAGGCAGAAGTCGCAGTTGTTGCAGCAGTGGTTTGTCATGTTCACGTACAGGTTTTTCCCGTAGGGGTAGGTGATGCTGGCGCCGTATTTCCGGCTGCCGGCGATCTGAGCAGAGGCTTCCATGCAGTGCGCTCCCTTTCTTTATCCAATGTGGAACAGCCGTTTGGCGTTTTCCTGGGTGATGTCCAGGATCTCCTGGGGGTCCATGCCCCGCAGCTCCCCGATCTTTTCCGCCACCAGGGGGATGAGGGAGGAGTCGTTCCGCTTGCCCCGGTGGGGGACAGGGGCCATGTAGGGGCAGTCTGTCTCGAGGAGCAGCCGGTCCAGGGGGACGTTCTGTGCCACCTCCACCGGGTGCCGGGCGTTTTTAAAGGTGACCACGCCCCCCAGGCCGATGTACAGCCCCAGGTTTAAGATCTCTTTGGCGGTCTCCCAGCTGCCGGAGAAGCAGTGGAGCACCCCCTGGGGCCGGTGCTTCCGCAGGAAGGCCAGGGTGTCGGCGTGGGCCTCCCGGTCGTGGACCACCACAGGCAGGGAGAGCTTGTTTGCCAGCTCCAGCTGTTGGCCGAACACCTCTTGCTGCCGCTCCTTGGGGCAGGCGTCCAGCCAGTGGTAGTCGAGACCAATCTCGCCTACCGCCACCATTTTGGGCTTTTTGAGCCACCCTTTTACCTGGGCAAGCCAGTCTTCCGGCAGGTCTCTTGCCTCCTCCGGGTGGATGCCCGCCGCCCCCCAGAAGTAGTCGTACCGCTGGGTGAGCTCCCAGGTGGTCTGGCAGCTTGCCAGGTCGGCGGCCATGTTCACCACTCCGGCGACCCCGGCCTGGGGCAGGCCGCGGCCTAAAAGCTCCTCCCGGTCGCAGTCGAACTGGCTGTCGTCGTAGTGGGCGTGAGAGTCGAAGATGTTCCTCACTGTATCACCTCGAGAAAAATGGGGATGGGGACAGTGTCCTCAGCAGAGCTTGGCCCCCGCGGGGATGCTGTCGTCCAGGATCATCAGGTGCAGGGCTTCCTGGCCCTTTTCCTTGTGCACCGCGGAGAGGAGCATACCGCAGCTCTCCAGGCCCATCATCTTCCGGGGAGGCAGGTTGACGATGGCAGCCAATGTTTTGCCCACCAGGTCCTCCGGCTCGTACCAGGCGTGGATGCCGGAGAGGATCTGCCGGTCTGTGCCGGTGCCGTCGTCCAAGGTGAACCTCAAGAGCTTCTGGCTCTTCTTCACCGCCTCGCAGGCCTTGACCTTCACCACCCGGAAGTCGCACTTGCAGAAGGTGTCGAAGTCCACGGCCTCGGTGAGCTGGGGCTCCACCTCAATCTCCGGCTGGGGCTTTCTGGCCTCTTCCATGGCCAGCACCTGCTCCATCACCTCGTTGACGTCCAGGCGGGCGAAGAGGATCTGGGGCTGGTCGGTGACCTTGCCCCCGGAGGGGTACAGGCCGGTCTTGTCCAGGTCTTCCCAGTCTCTGGCGTGGGTGTTCAGCTGGGCGAAGATCTTCTCGGCGGTCTCGGGCATAAAGGGCTTTAACAGGCTGGCCCCCAGGGCGATGCAGTCCACCAGGTTGTAGAGGACCTGGGCCAGGCGGGGCTTCTTTTCCTCGTCCTTGGCCAGGGCCCAGGGCATGGTCTCGTCGATATACTTGTTGCAGCGCTTGAAGAGGTTGAGCACCTCGGTGATGGCGTCCGCCACCCGGAGAGTGGCCATCTTCTCCGCCACCTTGTCCCGGCAGGCGGCGGCCACGGCCCGCAGGTCCCCGTCCACTTCCTCGGTGACGCCGGTGTTCTCCACCAGGCCGCCGAAGTACTTGTTGCTCATGGAGACCGTGCGGTTGACCAGGTTGCCCAGGACGTTGGCCAGGTCGGAGTTGGTGCGCTCGCACACCAGCTCCCAAGTCAGGTTGCCGTCGTTGTCGTAGGGCATCTCATGGAGCAGGAAGTACCGCACTGCGTCCACGCCGAAGGTGTTCACCAGGTCGTCGGCGTAGATGATGTTGCCCTTGCTCTTGCTCATCTTGCCGCCGTTCATCAAGAGCCAGGGGTGGCCGAACACCTGCTTGGGCAGGGGCAGGTCCAGGGCCATGAGGAAGATGGGCCAGTAGATGGTGTGGAACCGGATGATGTCCTTGCCGATGAGGTGCAGGTCGGCGGGCCAGAGCTTCTCAAACTGCTCGGTGGACTGCTCCCCGCAGTGGTAGCCGATGCCGGTGATGTAGTTGGTCAGGGCGTCCAGCCAGACGTACACCACGTGCTTGGGGTCGAACTCCACGGGGATGCCCCACTTGAAGCTGGTGCGGGACACGCACAGGTCCTGCAGGCCGGGGAGCAGGAAGTTGTTCATCATCTCGTTCTTTCTGGCCACGGGCTGGATGAACTCCGGATGGTCGTTGATATAGTCGATGAGCCGCTGGGCGTACTTGCTCATTTTGAAGAAGTAGGCCTCCTCCTTGGCAGGGCGCACTTCCCGGCCGCAGTCGGGGCACTTGCCGTCTACAAGCTGGCTCTCGGTCCAGAAGCTCTCGCAGGGGGTGCAGTACAGGCCCTCGTAGGCGCCCTTGTAGATGTCCCCCTTGTCGTAGAGGTACTTGAAGATCTTCTGGACTTCCTTCTCGTGGTAATCATCGGTGGTGCGGATGAAGTGGTCGTAAGAGACGTTCATCAAGTCGAACTGCTCTTTGATGACGGCGGCCACCTGGTCCACGAACTCCTTGGGGGTCAGGCCCTGCTCGGCGGCCTTCAGCTCGTTTTTCTGGCCGTGCTCGTCGGTGCCGGTCTGGAAGAACACGTCGTAGCCCTCCATGCGCTTAAAGCGGGCGATGGCGTCGGCCAGGACGATCTCGTACACGTTGCCGATGTGGGGCTTGCCGGAGGTGTAGGCGATGGCGGTGGTGAGGTAATACTTTCCTTTGCTGTTCATAAACTCATTCTCTCCTTGCTGGGGTGATGAAAAACCAAAGTCAGTCAGGCGCCGGGGAAAGAGCTCCCCGACGCCCCGGGCATTCGCTCCCCAGGGAGGAGCTGGACGGGCTGGGGCACACAGGCCACCTCTTTTCTGAAAATCTGTGGAGCGGGCCGGTCAGCGGAAGACCAGGGCGGAGAACACCGTAGCGGCCATGAGCACCGCCAGGACGACGGCGGTCCCCCGCACGAAAAGCCCTTTCATTTTGGAGTTGCGGCCTTTCATGGGACAGGCCTCCTTTCCGCAACAGAGTCGCTGCCAAAACTCCTCCTAGTCTAGCATTTTTTTTCCTGTTTGTAAAGGCGCAGTCCCTGGTTTTGGGCCCACCGTTGACTTTGCCTCCCGGTTGTACTACTATTTTGGGAGCGGGCCCCCTGGGGCCTGGAATCTGCCTTACGAAAGGACGCTGATGCCTTATGACATACAGGAACATGCGGTGCGCCGCTATACACGATCTGTCCGGGATGGGGAAGTGCTCCCTCACCGTGGCGCTGCCCATTCTCTCCGCCTGCGGGGTGGAGACGGCGGTGATGCCCACGGCGGTGCTCTCCACCCACACCGGGGGCTTTACGGGCTACACCTACCGGGACCTGACCGAGGACCTGCTGCCCATGGCCCGCCACTGGAAAAAGGAGGGCTGCCGGTTTGAGGCGCTGTACAGCGGCTTTCTGGGGAGCCCGGAGCAGATCGGCCTGGTGTCGGAGATCTTCTCCCTGTTCCGGGAGGAGGGCACCCTGGTGGCCGTGGACCCGGTGATGGGGGACGCAGGAAAGCTCTACGCCACGTACACTAAGGAGATGGCCGACGGCATGGGCACCCTGTGCCGCGGCGCCGACCTGGTGATGCCAAACTTCACCGAGGCCTGCCATATTCTGGGGCTGCCCTACCGGGAGGGCCCCTACACCCGGGAGTACGTGAGGGAGATCCTCCACGGGCTGCTGGACCTGGGCCCCCGGATGGCGGTGCTCACGGGGGTGTGGCAGGAGGAGGGCTGCCTGGGGGCGGCCTGCCTGGAGCGGGGCCAGGAGGAGCCCCAGTGGCTTCTGTCGGACCGGGTGCCCGGTTCCTACCACGGCACGGGAGACGTGTTCGGCTCCACCCTGGTGGCGGGGCTTCTAAACGGCATGACCCTGCCCCAGGCCTGCCAGCTGGCGGTGGACTACACCCAGCGGGTGATCGTCACCACCCACCAGGTGGGGGGCGACCTGCGCATGGGGCCCAAGTTCGAGTGCCACCTGCCCTGGCTGTGCCAGAAGATGGCGGACTTCCGGGAAGGCAAAGGGGCGTAAAGCGCTCTCTCTGGCAAGGGGCAGGGAGCCGGAGCCGCCCTCTCCGGTTTCGCCCTGGGGGCGAAACCAGGCCGCCCGCCCCAGGCGGGCGGCCTGTCCCCGGGGGACCCGGGGGCGGAGAGGGCGGAGGTGGGGCCCAGATGGGGGTGGGGGAGAGGCACGAAGGTCCGCCCTCCCTGGCCGCACAGGGCGAAACTACCCGGAAATTCTGTAAAAACCACGAATTTTGCCCCTGCCGCCCTTGCAATAAGGGGGAAAATACGGTAAAATAAATAGAACTGCTTTTTCGAGTTAAAGCGCAAAAAGCGGCAGAGAAACCGTCTCCCGCCCAGGAGAGGCCGGGACGGCTGGGAAAGAAGGACAAAAAACCATGGAGACCAGGTTTTTCCAAAAAGACATCGAGACCATGAAGCGCGCCGATATCGAGGCGCTGCAGCTGGAGCGGCTGCGGTGGATGGTGGACTACTGCTACAACAACGTCCCCTTCTACCACGAGCGCCTGGGGGCCGCGGGCATCACCTCCGGGAGCAAGATCAAGACCCTGTCGGACATCCAGTACATCCCCTTCACCACCAAGGACGACATCCGGGACAACTACCCCTTCGGCCTGCTGGCCGTGCCCATGAAGGACATCGTGCGCATCCACGCCAGCTCTGGCACCACGGGGAAGCCCACGGTGGGGGCCTACACCAAGGAGGACATCGACCACTGGTCCGACTATGTGGCCCGGCTGGTCACCGCCGTAGGCGTCACCGAGGAGGACATTGTTCAGATCTCCTTTGGTTACGGGCTGTTCACCGGGGCCCTGGGGCTCCACTTCGGCCTGGAGAAAGTGGGGGCCACGGTGATCCCCGCCAGCTCCGGCAACTCGGAGAAACAGCTGATGATGCTCCGGGACTTCGGGGTCACGGGCCTGGTGGCCACCCCCAGCTACGCCCTGTACCTGGGAGAGCTGGTGGCGGAGAGTCCCTATCCCAAAGAGGCCTATGCCAGCCTGAAGCACGGCATTCTGGGCAGCGAGGGCTGCACTGAGGAGATGCGCGCCCGGATCGAGGAGACTTTGGGCATCACCGTCTCCGACAACTACGGCATGACAGAGCTCACCGGGCCTGGGGTGGCCGGGGAGTGCCACCTCCGCCAGGGGCTGCACTTCGCCGAGGACGCCTTCCTGCCTGAGATCATCGACACGGACACCTTGGAGCACAAGGCCCCCGGGGAGGCGGGAGAACTGGTGGTCACCACCCTGACCCGCCTGGGCATGCCCGTGCTGCGCTACCGCACCAAGGACATCACCCGCCTGCACTACGAGCCCTGCCCCTGCGGCCGCACCCACGCGCGCATGGACAAGGTTATGGGCCGCACTGACGACATGCTCATCATCAAGGGCGTGAACGTGTTCCCCAGCCAGATTGAGAGCGTGCTGGTGGGCATGGAGAACGTGGGTCCCCACTACCAGCTGGTGGTGCGGAAGAAGAACTTCCTGGACAACCTGGAAGTGAAGGTGGAGCTCATCGACGGCAGCCTGCTGGAGAACTTCCGCAGCCTGGAAGCGCTGCAGAAGAAGATCCACGACCGGTTAAAGAGCGTGCTGGGCCTGGAGACCCGGGTGACCCTGGTCTCTCCCAAGAGCCTGGAGCGCTTCCAGGGCAAGGCCAGGCGTGTGCTGGATCTGCGCAACCAGCCGGAGGCATGAGCTGCCCGTATTCCCTTTGTTTATTGTGAATCACCATAGAGAGGAAGAAACACCATGAAACAACTGTACCTGGGCAACGAAGCCGTTGCCCGCGGCCTGTACGAGGCCGGGGTGAAAGTGGTCTCCGCCTACCCCGGCACTCCCAGCACCGAGATCACCGAGAGCGCTGTAAAGTACCCGGAGATCTACTGCGAATGGGCCCCCAACGAGAAAGTGGCCACCGAGACCGCCTGCGGCGCCTCCATCGGCGGGGCCAGGTCTTTTTGCGCCATGAAGCACGTGGGTCTGAACGTGGCCGCCGACCCCCTGTTCACCATGAGCTACATCGGCGTAAACGGCGGCATGGTGCTGGCTGTGGCCGACGATCCCGGGATGCACTCCTCCCAGAACGAGCAGGACTCCCGGAATTATGCCAAGGCCGCCAAGCTCCCCATGCTGGAACCCTCCGACTCCAGGGAGTGCAAGGAGTTCACCAAGCTGGCCTACCAGCTCTCCGAGCAGTTCGACACCCCGGTGATCCTGCGGCTGTCCACCCGGGTGGCCCACTCCCGGTCCATTGTGGAGACGGAGGACCGCCAGGAGGCGGGCCTGAAGCCCTACGTGAAGAACCCTGCCAAGAACGTGATGCTCCCCGCCTTCGCCAAGCCCAAGCACGAGAAGGTAGAGGCCCGCACCCAGGCCCTCATCGCCTACGGGGAGACCACCGAGCTCAACAGGATCGAGGACAACGGGGCGAAGATCGGCGTCATCACCTCCGGCGTGGCCTACCAGTACGTGAAGGAGGCCATGGGGGACAAGGTCAACTACTGCAAGCTGGGCCTGGTGTGGCCCCTGCCCGAGAAGCTCCTGCTGGACTTCGCCGCCCGGTGCGAGACTGTGTATGTGGCTGAGGAGCTGGACGACTTCATCGAGACCCACTGCAAGGCCCTGGGGATGAAAGTCATCGGCAAGGACCTGTTCCCCCGGTGCGGGGAGCTGTCCCAGAAGATCGTGCGCAAGCTCCTCTCCGGGGAGGAGGCCGAGAGCCTGTCCCTGGAGGCTGCCATTCCCGTGCGGCCTCCCGTCATGTGCTGCGGCTGCCCCCACCGGGGCGTGTTCTACGCCTTGAAGCGGGCGGGGGTCTACGTCAGCGGGGACATTGGCTGCTATACTCTGGGGGCCAGTGCTCCCCTGGGCGCCATGGATTCCTGTATCTGTATGGGCGCCTCCGTGTCCGCCCTCCACGGCTACAACAAAGCCCGGGGAGCGGAAGGGGAGAAAAAGAGCGTGGCCGTCATTGGGGACTCCACCTTTGCCCACTCCGGCATCACCAGCCTGATCGACATCGCCTACAACCGCTCCAACTCCGTGGTCATCGTGCTGGACAACTCCATCACCGGCATGACCGGCCACCAGCAGAACCCCACCACCGGCTTCAATATCAAGGGCGAGCCCGCCACCGCCGTGGATCTGGAAGCACTGTGCCACGCCATCGGCATCCGCCGGGTCACCGTGGTGGACCCCTACGACTTAAAGCAGGTCATGGCTGTCCTCAAGGAAGAGCTGGCCGCCGAGGAGCCCTCTGTCATCATCAGCCGCCGGCCCTGCGCCCTGCTGAAGTACGTGAAGCACAACCCGCCCCTCTCCGTGGCGGAGGACAAGTGCGTCGGCTGCAAGGCCTGCCTGGGCATCGGGTGTCCCGCCATCAGCTACCGGGACGGCAAGGCCGTCATCGACGGCACCCAGTGCGTGGGCTGCGGCGTCTGCGAGAGCCTGTGCCCCAAGGGGGCCATCGGGTAAGACCGCCGCCAGGAGGGGCTGGTTTGCCGCCGGCATACGGCAGCGCCTCTTTCCTCGCGAATAAAAAGGCCCCCGAATGGAGGACATCGAAAGGGGGCTCCGCCCCCTTTCGAAAAATCCCCTCCCCCTCCCGCGCCTCTTGGCGAAAAGCCATCGCCAGGGAAATGCGCGGGAGGGGGCAGGGGGTGGGCGCCAGCCAGGGTGAGACATCCGGCCGGTGCTCCATGCAGGATCTTAACACCAGAGAAAAAGGTGATAACTATGGTAAAAAGCGTAATGATCGTCGGCGTGGGCGGGCAGGGCACCTTGCTTGCCAGCCGTATTCTGGGCGACGCCATGATGGACCAGGGCTATGACGTGAAAGTCAGCGAGGTCCACGGCATGAGCCAGCGGGGCGGGTCTGTGGTGACCTACGTCCGCTATGGAGACAAGGTCTACTCCCCGGTGATCGAGACGGGGGAGGCCGACGTGGTGCTGGCCTTCGAGCAGCTGGAGGCCGCCCGGTTCCTGCCCTACCTGAAGGTGGGCGGCACCGTCATCACCAGCACCCAGCGCATCGACCCCATGCCCGTGGTCACCGGGGAGAAGGAATATCCCCAGGGGATCTTGGAGGACATGGAGAAAAAGGGCGTGGATGTGCTGGCGGTGGACGCCCTGGAGCTGGCCCGGCAGGCCGGTTCCCAGAAGGCTGTGAACGTGGTGCTCATGGGCGCCATGGCAAAGCGTCTGGGCGGCGACAAGGAGCTGTGGCTCTCTGCCGTGGAGCGCTGCGTGCCCCAGAAGTTCCTGGAGCTGAATAAAAAGGCCTTCGACCTGGGCTGGAACGCGTGAGCTCTACTACATTAGTCACTTCTCCGGGCCCGACCCGGTGACCCTACACAGAGAAAGGAACGAACCCCCATGCCAAATTATTTTCAGCCTGAGGTCGAGTGCGCCTCCCGGGAGGAGCTGCGGGAGATACAGTCCCAGCGGCTGCGGGAGATGGTGAAGCGCTGCTATGAGAAGGTTCCCCTGTACCGCAAGCGCTTCGACGAGATGGGCCTCAAGCCCGAGGACATCCAGACCATCGACGACTTGACAAAGCTGCCCTTCACTACCAAGCAGGACCTGCGGGACACCTACCCCTTCGGCCTGGTGGCCGTGCCCCGGGACGACCTGGCCCGGGTCCACGCCTCCTCCGGCACCACCGGCAAGCAGACCGTGGTGGCCTACACCGAGCGTGACCTGGACGTGTGGGCCACTTCCGCCGCCCGCTCCATTGTGGCCTGCGGCGGCAACCACGAGGACTTCGTCCACGTGAGCTACGGCTACGGCCTGTTCACCGGCGGCTTGGGGCTGCACGACGGCGCCCAGAAGATGGGGGCCACCGTCATCCCCGTGTCCTCCGGCAACACCAACCGCCAGGTGCAGATCCTCCAGGACTACGGCTCCGACATCCTGGCCTGCACCCCCAGCTACGCCATGTACATCGGGGAGACGGTGCGGGACAAGGGCATCGACCCCAAGAGCCTGCGGCTGCGCATTGGCATTTTCGGCGCCGAGCCCTGGACCGAGGAGATGCGCCGGGAGATTGAGAAGGCCCTTGCCATCAAGGCCTACGACATCTACGGCCTGTCTGAAATCGCCGGCCCTGGCGTGGCCTGCGAGTGCGAGGAGCAAAACGGCATGCATGTCCAGGAGGACTTCTTCTACCCCGAGATCATCGATCCCGCCACCGGGGAGCAGCTGCCCGACGGGGAAGAGGGGGAGTTGGTGTTCACCTGCATCGGGAAGGAGGCCTTGCCTCTCATCCGGTACCGCACCAGGGACATCTGCTCTCTCACCCACGAGAAGTGCGCCTGCGGCCGCACCACTGTGCGCATGACCAAGCCCAAGGGCCGCACCGACGACATGCTCATCATCCGGGGCATCAACGTGTTCCCCAGCCAGATTGAAAGCGTGCTGCTGGACTTGGGCATGGACCCCAACTACCGGATGATCGTGGACCGGAAGAACAACCTGGACACCCTGGAGGTGCAGGTGGAGATGAACGAGGGCATGTTCTCCGACACCGTGCGGAACCTGGAGCGGGTGGAGCGCACCATCGCCGACGCCCTTCACTCCACCTTGAACATCGCCGCCAAGATCACCCTGGTTGGTCCCAAGACCATCGAGCGCAGCGAGGGCAAGGCCAAGCGGGTCATCGACCGGCGGAAGATGGTTTGATTTTATCTCGACAACGCCCCTGGGCTGTGGTATACTGAGACCAGGGAGAACGTGAAAGACGGCGCCCCTTCGAGGGGCAGCCCCAGTTTTGGAAGGAGTTGACAGTATGCAGATCCAGCAGCTTTCTGTGTTCGTGGAGAACAAGCCGGGCCGCCTGGCGGAGATCACCGAGGCTTTGGCCGAGGCCGGGGTGGATATCCGGGCTATCTCCGTGGCGGATACCAGCGATTTCGGCATTCTGCGGGTGATCGTTGATAAGCCCAAGCAGGCCGTGGAGACCCTGAAGTCTCACGGCATGACCGTGTCCTTGACAAACGTCATCGCCGTAGGGTTTGACGACCGGCCGGGGTGCTTTGCCTCTGCCGTGCGCCTGCTGGCGGACAAGGGCTTCGACATGGAGTACATGTACGCCTTCATCAGCCGGGACAAGGGCAGGGCCTACGTCATCATCCGGGTCAGCCAGGGGGAGAAGGCCGCCGAGACCTTGAAGGCCAACGGCTTCTTCATCCTGGAGCAGTCCGATTTAGACGCCATGTGAGAAACTAAAAAGAGAGAGCCGGCTCTTCGGAGCCGGCTCTTTTTTTTTGGAACCCAATCTCCCCTTGGGGCATACCCTGTAGCAAGGGGACAAGGCCCTGGGCCTGTTCCCAAAAGAGAGAAAGGGGAGATACCATTGGCGGAAGAGATGACTGGCGCCGCCTGCGGCCTGTACGAGACGCTGCCCCCGCTGCCCCGGGACCCGGTGCCCGGCATGGCTTACGTGCCTTACCAGCAGTGGACGGGGGACCTGCTGCCCACCGACCGGGCCTTGGACGCCGGGACGCTGTTCCCGGCGCTGGATAAACCGTTTTTGGGGAGAAGGGGGGAGCCCAGATGACGGAGGAACGGCTGCTGCGCAAACGGGTGTACGCCGCCAGGTTCGCCTGCTGGGAGCTGCACCTGTTTTTGGACACCCACCCCAACCACAAAGAGGCGGCCAAGCGGCTGGAGGAGTACGAGGCCCGGGCCGCCAAGCTGACGAAAGAGTACGAGGAGCAGTTCGGCCCTATGGGGGAACTGAGCCAGAACACCAGCCGGTGGGCCTGGGTCAGCGACCCGTGGCCCTGGGAAAAGGAGGGGAACTGAATGTTTGTCTACGAAAAGCGGCTGCAGTACCCCATTCGCATTAAGAACACCAACCCGCGCCTGGCGAAGATGATCATCACCCAGTACGGCGGGCCCCACGGGGAGATTGGGGCCTCGCTGCGGTACCTGAGCCAGCGGTACGCCATGCCCTACCCGGAGCTGAAAGCCATTCTCACCGACGTGGGCACGGAAGAGCTGTCTCACCTGGAGATGGTGGGGGCCATCGTCTACCAGCTGACCAGGGGTATGACGCCGGAGGAGATTAAGGCCCAGGGCTTTGACGACTACTTTGTGGACCACACCGCCGGGGTGTACCCGGTGGCGGCCTCTGGAATGCCGTTTAGCGCCCAGACCTTCTCGGTCACCGGGGACCCCTTGGCGGACCTGCACGAGGACCTGGGCGCCGAGCAGAAGGCCAGGCTCAGCTACGACAACATCCTGCGGTTCGCCGACGACCCGGACGTGCGGGACCCCATCAAGTTTTTGCGGGAGCGGGAAGTGGTGCACTACCAGCGCTTCGGCGAGGCGCTGCGGATTCTCACCGACAAGCTGGACAGCAAGAACTTCTACGCCTTTAACCCGGCCTTCGACAAGAAGTAAAAAAAGATCCCCCGGTTGCCCGGGGGATCTCTGTTACATAGGGGAGAAGCTTACTTCTTCAGAGAGGTCCAGTCCTCGCCGATGGCAGGCTTCTTGTAGTCGTGCTCGTTGGTGGCTTCCACAATGGTGTAGTAAGCCCAGTGCTCGGTGGTCAGGTCGGTGAACTGGTTGAGTTCGGCCCTGTGCTGGATCACATACGCCATGTCGGCCTGGCGGTCCAGCATGCGGTTGACGATGGTGGTCACCTCAGCGCGGGTGATCAGCCGGTCGGGACGGAAGGTGCCGTCGCCGTAGCCCTCGATCCAGCCGTACTGGATGGAGTTGACCACGTAGCTGTAGAACCAATCGTCGGGGTTCACGTCGGTGAAGATGTTGACGCCGCCGGAGGGCACCTTGGCAAAGCGCATGGCCATGGTGGTGAACTCAGCGCGGGTGATCTCCCGGTTGGGCTCGAACTTGTCGTCGCCAACGCCGTTTACAATGCCCAGCTCCGCCATGACATTGACGGGGGTGGCGTACCAGGCGCCTTCGGGCACGTCGTCGAAGGCGGGCTCAGCGTCCACATTCTTGTTCTTCAAGAGGTTGTAGAACATCTGGGCGGCCTCGGCGCGGGTCATGTTCCGATCGGGCCCGAAGCTGCCGTCGGGATAGCCGAACAGGTACTGAATGTGGTCGTCGGTCTCCAACAGATCGGACACGCCAGTCTGGTCCGGATCGGTGGGGTCTTCGGGGTCCACGTACACAGGGTACCAGTGGTCTTCGCCCTCACCGGGGACCTCGACAATAGTGCTGCCGCACTTCACTTCGAAAGTGATGGTGGTGGGAGCGCTGCCGTTGGCCAGCTTCCAGTCATCTCCTTCTTTGACGACAGAGACGGTTTCACTGCCTGTGTCGGTATCGTTGGTCAGGCCGTGGGGTACGTTGCCGTTCTCCTTCTCGTAATTGACGATATAATCACCGGAACGAACGGTAACGGTCCAGGTGTCACCAGTGGAAGCCTTCACCACATCATAGGTGCCCTGCATTAATTCATAGTTCCCGTTGGGGTGCGCGGGATTGATCTGAGTGTTGGTGCAGTCAACAGTGACTTTGATCAGGTCTTCCAGATCATCGTAGGTGGGCGCAGTGGGCTCATTGGGTTCCTCGGGCTCTCCGCCGCTGCCGCCATCCTTGCAGGTTACTTCGAAGATCACATAAGGCTTGTTCTGACCTTCAGCAAGCAGCCACTTAGCGCCGTCGCCGTCATAGTAAAGCTTGAAGCTCCCAGTGTTCTTGGATGCATCAGCGAGCTCGTGCTTAACGCCGTCGGGCGTGTACTGGCTCACAAAAGAAGCGGCGAAAATGGTAACGTCGCAGTAGTATGTATCTCCGTCAGGGTAGGGCTCGCCAACATCAATGGCATCAGCAGTTAAATTATAGGTTTTAGAAACGTGATTATCAGGCTTCCAAGTGCAGAAAACCTTTACAGCGTTCTCACCAAAGTTTGTTGCGATTACTTCTTCATCAGGCTTTTCGGGCTCCGTGCCAGGGTCGCCGCCACCCTGCTCGCCTTCGCAGGTAACGGTAAAGGTAACGGTGCTCTCGCCGTCCACCGCAGACCATTTGCCGTCCCTAAACACCAGAACGATGGTACCGGACTGGTTGTCGGGGGAGAGGGTGTGGGTGGTGCCCGTGTTTTCCGTGTTGTACTTGCCAACGTAGGCGTCAGGCTTAACCTCAATCTCGTACACGTAGGCGTTCTGTTCCGTAGACCACTTCATGGTGCCTTCGGTGCTCACCAGCTCGTACTCGCCGTCGGTGTGGCCGGCGGTCCCGTTGGTGCAGTCCACAACTACGCCGGTCTGGGCGTACAGGTCGTCGCCAGTGGGGTTCTCTTCGTCGCCCCAGTCGTCATAATCAGGGTCAGCGGGCTTGGGGTTGATGATCAGCTCGGCAATAATGCCCATGACACCGCCTTCCATACTGTCAACACTGACGACACTGAAGTCTCCAGGGTTTTCGCTCACTGGGATTTCCACTTTAAATTCTTTGTCACCAACTTTACCGTTGATGGTTACAGATGCGATATCTGTAAGAGCAATATGGTGATTCCAGCCTTCGGCGGCGGTCCCGGGTACTTCGCGATTGTGTACTACATAATGAGTATGGCCATCATTCCATCCGTTTTCACGGAAGTCGGGATTTGTGTTCTTTTCTTGAGTGGCGCTAGAGACCATAATGGTATTGATCTCCACGTCACTGATAGTTGTGTTCTGGTCTGCGCCTTCCTGGGCCTGATAAAGTTCAAGGTAACGATTAAGAAGGGCATTCTCGGTGTTCATTACGTGGAGCACTGTGCCGCCCTGATTCCCTGCAACCAGCACCTGCCCATAAAGCACGGTGTCTTCGTTGATGTCCTCGTAGGGGAGGAAGGGGTCGCCGCCATTTTCGTTATGGTCCCAGTTGATGAAGGTGATGCTGCCACCATACGTGGGGTTAGAAGGCATTTTATGGTCGGCAAAGTTGTTGCCGCGCTCAACAAAGTGTAGGTCGTATAGATCCCATGTGGAGGTAGTGCCACCAACCTGCTTATAGAAAGCGACGCTGTAAATGTCATCATTGTCGGCTTCGATCTCGTAGATAGGGTAATTGCCTCCAAGGGTGGACTTGTTGACAAACCGTAAGTCTCCCGAATAAACTTTCGCGGAACCAATAGTTCCATCTCCTAGTTCATAAGAGATTTTCAAATAACGGAAGTTTTCTGGCTGACCGGCATCAACTGCGCCAGAATATACGGCGACAAAATACGGTAAGCGACCTGCGCCAGTGGGTGTATCGCCGAAGCCAGCTTCGCCGCTTCCCAAAACATAATTCTTGACAAAATGAACATCGACATCAGTAATTTCAGTGGATTCGTCTACAGTAACACCATTGAGCTTTAAAAATTTCAGGAGAGCAGGCTCGTAAGCTCTGTATTCAATTAATCCAGCTGTATCAATCCTGTCAACAATGGTGGGGTTTTCATAAGGCGGGCAGAGATTTACTTCCACAGTTGCGGTGCTATGGTAATCCCAGTCACCAGTAAATTGATAAGTAATTGAAGTGGAATCTCCCTCGATGTAACTAAGCGCAGTGCCGCCTTCAGTCAACACAACATCTTCAATTTCGTAGTTGCCACCCGTAACCGAAAATGTCATGTTGTATTCAGGCCTAACGTCTGGTATGGACAGAGTGCCTAAAAGCTGACCTTGATACATTACTTTTGCGGTCATATCAACATCGCGGGATGTTTCCAGGTCTGTTTTAGAATATCTCACATTGATGTTATACCCCGAAACATTTGCGGTGGTATACGCACTCGCCGAGATAGGGATCATGCTTAACAGAAGCATGGCAGCCAGCAGGAATGCCAACAGTTTTTTCATTCGCTTCATGTTTGCACCTCATTTCTAAAATTTGTAGGTCGTTTTGTCTTACGTGGCGCTTGTTACCGCAGGAATCCCCCCTCCCAGCCGATGGCCAGCTGTTCTTGCTCCAGCAGGCTTTCGTAGGCCTGCCGGGCCAGCCGCGCCACGTTGTCCTCTATGCCCTGCAGCGTGGTGTGATAGAGCCGCTGCAGGCACCGGGGGTTGCACTTTTCTGGGGGAAGGCCTGCTTCTTCCGCCAACTTTTGCACCGCCAGGGTGATGTTGGCACGGCTCAGGGGCCGGCCGGTCCTGGTAACAAACAGGGGGCCAGAGGAGATTCCCTGGTCGCCTGCGTACTGCAGCAGTTCTTCCGCCAAAGTCCCTGGCAGGGGGAGCGGTCGCCCTTTTCCCGTCACCGGCGGGATTTCTCGGGCCTTCACGGCCTCCACGGTCACGGCGTCCATGCAGTTTACCGCAAGCCCCGTGCTGGCGATCACCTTGCAAAGCAAATAGGCTTTGGGTTTTCGCAGCGATCGAGCCGCCCGCAGCAGCCGCAGGTACTCTCCTCTGGAGAGAGAGGGCTGCAGGTCTGGGTCCACGGTGGGCAGGTTCTCCACCTGGTACTGCCACAGCCCCAGGTGAGAGAGCATCCCGTTTACCGAAGACAGCCGGTGCTTGACCGTGTTGGGCTGGTAGCCCTGCTGCAAAAGGTCATCCCGCCAGCGCTGGGTGGCCCCAGGCTGCAGTCTGCCCTCCGGCAGCGTTTTGTAGAACGCTTGCAGGTTCCACCGGTACGAGCGAAGCGTCTCGGGAGCGCAGCCTTTCCGGCCCAGCTCCTGCAAATACTCTTCCACTTGTTCCCAGCGGAGGTCCGCGCTTTCTTGGGTCCTATCCGTTACCGATCACCTCCTGTGCCACCTGACAACAATCTGAATAGATTGTCGCTACAGGTTGGTGTTGAAAGACAGCAATGTTCCCAGTGCTTGTGGATATTGTACCACGGTGTTGTGAAAAAAACAAGCACATCTAGCATATTAAACGCAAAAAAGTAAGCCTGGTTGCGTAAATAATTTGGCAACCGGCCTGTTTCCTGCGTGTTTTTCCCTGGACTTTCGGGTTCAGGGGCTTTTTATTTTTCAGATATGGAATAACAGCTTTATTTTCTACCAATTATATCGATTCCTATGTATCGAATAGCCCCTGTCTCCTGACAATCTATTCAGATTGCCTAGGTGACCAGCCCCAGTCGGTTGAGGGTGCGTTCGTGCTCCCGCCCGGTGGAGATCAGGTAGATCCTGGTGGTCTCGATGGAGCTGTGGCCCAGCACGTCCGCCAGTTTGGCGACATCCCTCGACGCCTGGTAAAACACCCGGGCAAACAGGTGCCTGAGATTGTGAGGGAAGACCTTGCTGGCCGCCACCCCGGCTTTTTTGCAGAGAGACTTCATCTCCGCCCAAATCTGCTTTCTGGAGATTGGACAGCCGCTTCTGGTCCGGAACACCGGCCCGGAGGCGGTATTTTTTCGTTTTGTATAGGAAAGGAGCTTCTTCCGCAGCTTCCCCGGGATGAGGATGGTGCGGATTTTTCCTTTTAAAGAAATCTCGGCTTTGCCAGCCCGAACGGACTCCACTGTCAGATATTGCACCTCGCTGACCCGTATCCCCGTGGCGCAGATGGCCTCCATTAAAAGCGCCAATCGCTCCCGGCCGGACGATTGTGCCGTGGACAGCAGCCGGTGGTACTCTCCCCGGGTGAGCTCCTTCTGGTTCTCCCGGAACAGCTGCCGCTGGATGCGAAGCTGTTTCGCTTTACACTCATTCCACCCCAGAAACTGGAAGAACCGGTTCAATGGCCCGATCATACTGTTGACAGTGCCGGGGGTGTAGCCCTGCTCCAAAAGGCTGTCCCGCCACTGGGCGGCGCTCTCCGGGAGGAGGGGGCGGTCCCCCAGCCACCGGGCAAAGGCCCTAATGTGGCGGAGGTAGTTTTCTATGGTGCCGGGGGCGCGGTCGGCGGCCTGCAATGCTTGGGCGAAGCGCGCTGTCTGTTCCGCAGTGATGGTTCGTTCCATGAGATCCACTCCTTTTTGCTGTAATCTACTCCTATTGTATCCTATTTTTCCAAATCTGACTTATTTTCCCTGGGGGGTTCCCTTAGGGTGTCCCGCTCCCAAAGAAACATGAGCCAGCGCTTTTCCTCTTGCGCCGGGAGAGGCCATCCCCTATACTAGGGTGGGGCGTCTTTCCCGAGGCGTTCCCAGCTTTTGGGAAAAAGAAAAGGAGTATCTATCATGACACATCTAGCGGACTATGTAAACCCCTATATTGGTACCATCTCCCACATGCTCACCTCCACCAGGCCCGAGGTGCTGCTGCCCTACGGCAAGGCCCGCAGCGCTCCGGTGGTAAGGGACTGCGGCGACTACTACTGCAACGACCGAGTGGTGGGCTTCCCCTTTGGGGAGGGAATCGCCACGCCTGGCAAGGGTGATGACTTTACAAACTATCTGGACCACAGCCGGGAGGAGTCCCGTTGCTACGTCCATCGGCTGGAGCTGGACCCCTATGGTATCCTGGCGGAGTCCACGGTGACAAGGCACTGCTGCGTCCACCGGTTCCAAGGGCAGGACAGGCTGCGGCTGGCCTTCCCCCAGGGGAAAGTCTGGCGGGAGGGGGAGCTGTTCTTCGCCCAGCTGCCCCTGCAGGGGACACTGCGGCCGGTGACCCAATTCCTGTGCGTCTCCGTGGAGGGGCCGTACCAGGTGGTGTCCCAGGGGGAGGGTGAGGTGACCCTGGCGGTGGGCGAGAGAGTGACCGTGGCCGGAGGGCTCTCCCTGATCTCCCCGGAGCGGGCCAGGGCGAGCCTATTGGAAGAGGCCGCCGGGAAAAGCTTCGACGCCCTCTGGGAACAGGCCAGGCAGATCTGGGACAGGCAGCTGGGGAAGGTGCTGGTCACCGGAAACACCCAGGAGAAGAAGACGGTGTTCTACACCGGGCTGTACCGGGCCTTCCAGCGGATGACCGACTACACGGAAGGGGATGCCCATTACAGCGGTTTTGACGGGAAGGTGCACAAGGGGGTGTTCTACAGCAACGACGGCCTGTGGGACTCCTTCCGGTGCATGCACCCCCTGCAGCTTCTGTTAGACCCGGCCCGCCACCGGGAGATCCTGCAAAGCTATGTGGAGATGACCCGTGAGAGCGGGCTGATGCCCTGCTTCCCCGGGGTGGAAGGGGACCGGCCCTTTATGATCGGCTTCCACGGGGCGTCCCTGTTCGCCGACGCCCTGGCGAAGGGGGTGGAGGCCGACTACGCCGCCGCCTACGAGGGCATACGGAAAAACGCCTTGGAGCAGTCCATGCTCCCCTGGCGGTGCGGGCTGCCTGCCGGGGAGAAGGAGCGGTGCTACTGGGAAAAGGGCTATTACCCCGCCTTGCAGCAGGGAGAGCCGGAGAACGATCCCCAGGCGGACCCCTTTGAGAGGCGGCAGGCTGTGGCGGTCACCCTGGAGCACTGCTACGATGACTGGTGCGCCGGAAAGCTGGCGGAGCACCTGGGCCGCGGGGAGGAGGCGGCCCTGTTCTACCGCCGGGCCCAGGGCTACCGCAGCCTCTACCGGGAGGACCTGGGGTGGATGGCGCCCCGGGCCATAGACGGCGCCTGGGTGGAGGGGTTCGATCCCAAATTCGGCGGAGGCCTGGGGGGCCGGGATTACACCGCCGAGAACAACACCTGGACCTACACCTGGTCGGTGTTCCACGACCCGGAAGGGCTGGCGGAGCTCATGGGCGGCAAGGAGAAGGCCGTGGAGAAGCTGGACCAGCTCTTCCGGGAGGGGTTCCACCAGGCGGGGAAGAGCAAGTACCTATTTTTGGGGCAGTTCCCGGACTCCACCGGCCTGATGGGCCAGTTCTCCATGGGGAACGAGCCCTCCTTCCACATCCCCTATCTGTACGATTACTACGGCGCCCCCTGGAAGGCCCAGCGCCGCCTGCGGGAGCTGATGGACCTGTGGTTTACCGATTCCCCCACAGGCATTTGTGGCGACGAGGACGGGGGAGCAATGTCCAGCTGGCTGGTGTTCTCCGCCCTGGGGTTCTACCCCGTGTGCCCCGGCAAGCCGGAGTACGCCCTGGGCACCCCCCTGTTCGATGAGGCCCAGCTGCTGCTGGAACACGGCAAGGTCTTCCGGGTGGTGAGCAAAGGGGCCGGGGAGGGGTTGCGGTACATCCAGGCGGCGTCCCTGAACGGCAAGCCCCTGGAGACGCCCTTCCTCCGCCACCAGGACCTCATTCAGGGCGGGGAGCTGGTGCTCACCATGGGCAGAAGGCCCAACACCGGGTGGGGAGCGAGGTAATGCCGCAAGCCCGGCGGTTGGACAACAGATTTACATAACTCCAAATTCGGCACTAAGGAAAGAGCCCCCAGCAGACTGGGGGCTCTTTTGCTGTGGGAACAGGGCTGGCAGGTTTTGCCCTGTTCTGGGAGGAAATCGCGGCGTGGAGTGAGCAGGGCGGAAGTTGGATGCTGCTTGTTAACATAATACCGATTGATTGGACGCTGGGACAGGGTGTCAAGCGCAGGACAGTTGAGAAGCTCCCGGGTGTAGCTCGCCAGGCTGGTTAACATAAACCTAAATAGTGATCTGAACGCTCCCTAGTAGGGAAGGCTTGTGGGAAGGCTGTGTATGGGGGTACAAGCTGAGTGGCACAGGCGGTGCAGCGGGAAGGCAGGTGAATGAAATTTCTCAGAAAATACCTTTTGGAGGGAGAAGACCAAAAAGTTGGTTAACATAACTTGAGATTTACCCCATGAAAAGAGCCCTCCCGGAGGGGGAAGGCTCTTGGTGTGTCTGCGGGGGTGTTACAGGTCTTCCAGGACCCTGCCGTCGGTGGAGAGGGTGACCACGCGCCAGGGGAGGAACTTGCCGCTGTTCTGCAGGGCGGTTACCGCCGCCCGCTGGATGCCGCCGCAGCAGGGCACCTCCATGCGCACCACCGTCAGGCTCTTGATGTCGTTCTGGGACAGGATGGCGGTGAGCTTCTCTGTGTAATCCCCCTCATCCAGCTTGGGGCAGCCGATGAGGGTGATCTTCCCCCTGATGAAGTCCTGGTGGAAATTGCCGTAGGCGTAGGCGGTGCAGTCCGCGGCGATGAGCAGGTGGGCGCCCTGGAAGTAGGGGGCGTTCACCGGGGCCAGCTTGATCTGCACCGGCCACTGACCCAGCTGGGAGGGAACGGCGGCTGGTGCGGCCTGGGGCGGTTCCTGCCGGCGCAGCTCCCGGGAGTGGGTCCCCGGGCAGCCGCAGGCCAGGGGAGCGGGCTGCTGTCTCTCCATCAGGTGCTCTTTCACCGCGGCTTCGTCGTAGGCGGCGGCTTCCCGCTCCACAAACGTGATGGCTCCCGTGGGGCAGGCGGGGAGGCAGTCCCCCAGGCCGTCGCAGTAGTCTTCCCGGAGGAGGGTTGCCTTGCCCTCTACCATGGCGATGGCCCCCTCGTGGCAGGCGGTGGCGCAGGCGCCGCAGCCGTTGCATTTCTCTTGGTCGATGTGGATGATCTTCCGGATCATGGTGTGGTGGCTCCTTTCTGTGGCTGTCCTTGACTTTACGGCCTTAGTATACTAGAATGGGCGGAGAAAATATGTTGTACTTCCAACAAAAAGGAGGAGCCATGGAACTTTTTTCGCTGGTGGGGTGCCCTTTGTTCGCCGGGGTGCCGGAAGGGGAGTGGGAAAGCCTGCTGTCTCAGGTGGGGGCCAGGGAGCGGTACTTTCAGCGGGGAGAGACCTTGCTCTCCGCGGGGGAGCGCACCCAGAGCATGGGGGTGGTGCTCGCCGGCAGGGTGACGGTGGAGCACCACGACTTCTGGGGGAACAGGAGCGTGCTGGACAGCCTGGGGCCGGGGAAAGTCTTCGCCGAGACTTATGCCCTGCTCCCCGAGGAACCGCTGCAGGTCAGCGTCACCGGGGCGGAGGCGGGGAAGGCCTTGTTCCTGTCCCCGGGGAAGCTGGGGAGAGACCCCAGGCTGCTCCGGAACCTGCTGCTGCTCACCGCGGAGAAAAACCTGCGGCTCTCCCGGCGGATCTTCCACACCTCCTCCAAGACCATCCGGGGCCGGGTGCTGTCGTATCTCTCCTTCGAGGCGGCGAGGAACGGCTCCCGGGAGTTTACCATCCCCTTTACCAGGCAGCAGCTGGCGGACTACTTGGAGGTAGACCGCAGCGCCCTGTCCCACGAGCTGGGGAACATGGCCCGGGAGGGGCTGCTGCGCACCAGCCGTTCCCGGTTCACCTTGCTGGTAAAAGAGGAGGACCGGCCATAAAAAAGCATCCCTGGGCCTTCCCGGGGATGCCTCTTTGTTTTGAGGAACGATCACAGCTTGGAGTAGCCGTAGCTGTTGACCAGGGCGTCTAACTTCTGCTTCTGCTTGCACAGGGGGCAGTCGTGGCTGGGGTAGGTGGCGTAGTCGGGGATGTCCTCCGGGGTGAACACAGAGTGCACCCGCATCCCGGCGATCTCGTCCTGGGCGCTGAAGATGGAGCAGATGCCCGCGGTGGTGCCGCCATAGTACTCCACGCAGTCCATGGCCTTGGCCACGCTGATGCCGGTGGTCACCGAGGCGGTGAGGATGAGCACGTGCTTGCCCCGGACCATGGGCTGGGTGTTGTCCCGGAACAGCAGCTGGCTGGTGGCGTCGTACTCGGGGGTGATGATATAGATGGTCTGGTGGGCGTTGATGGAGGCCAGGCCCGCGTGGCTCAGCTCCTGGGAGAGGTAGGCCCCGATGATCTGGGTGCCGTCCAGGCAGAGGATGGTGTCCACAATGGTGGTGACCACGTAGGGCCGCACCAGGGCTTTGGCCGCCCGCTCCGCCTCGCTCTGGCGGGTCTTCAGGGTGGTCATGTCCAGGTAGCAGTTGATATGGGAGTGATTGGTGGCGAAATGCCCGTGAATGTACTTCAGGGGGACGCTCTCGTGTTTCGAGGTGATTTTCAGTACGCGGTTTTCCATAGTGATTCTACCTCCCTGCCCCTTCCCCGGCAGCCCAGGGAGAGGGTGTTTCTTCTATTATAGCAACTGTGCCCGAAAAACACAAGAGTTGTTTTTGCCGCTTTAGAAGTTTTTTCCAATCTTTTCCCCCTTTTTCAGGGGTAACAAAAGGGACGCGCCCACAGGGCACGTCCCATCTTTCCAGTTGCATTCGCAGCGCTCCCCGGGCGATGCCAGGACACGGCGTGCTGTGCGTCTACTCCGCGGGCTCTTTTTTCTCTTTGGTGCCGCGCAGCTCCTGGAGCAGGGCCTGCTGCTCCTCCAGACGTCCCAGCACCTCGGTGAGGGCGAACAGGATCACCGCCAGCACCAGCCCCAGGAAGATCCACATCACCAATTGCAGCACCCCTCCGGCGAGCAGGCTCAGTATGCCGAGGACGGCCCCGCCCACCAGGGCGGCCCATCCCATAAAATGGGTCACGGCTTTCATTTTCGTATCACTCCTTTGCTCAGGGTTGTTCCTTCGGGCCTGGCCACAGGCAGCGCTTCAAATCCACCCGCCCGTCGGGGAGGAAAGGTATACCTTCGGCCTCCAGCAGCTGCCGCTGGATCTCCTTCCCCCCAAAGGCCTGGTCGCAGCATAAAGTTCCGTCCCGGTACAGCACCCGGTGGCAGGGCAGGCCGGTGGGGGCCCGGTACAGCGCCGCCCCTACAATCCGAGACGCCCGGGGGCTACCCGCCAGCAGGGCCAGCTGGCCGTAGGTGGCCACGTTCCCTTTGGGGATTTGGGCCACCAGTTGGTAGACCCGCTGAGGCAGGGTGCTCATACGCCGGAATAGGCGCTGAAACCGCCGTCGATGGGCAGCACCACCCCGGTGATGAAGCTGGCCGCCTCTTTGGAGAGCAGGAACAGCACGCCGCCCACCAGCTCCTCCGCGTCGCCGAAGCGGCCCATGGGGGTGCCGGACAAAATCTTCCCGGTGCGGGGGGTGGGGGTGCCGTCCTCATGGAACAGCAGGGAGCGGTTCTGGTTGGATACCAAAAAGCCCGGGGCGATGGCGTTGACCCGGATGCCCGTCCCGGCGAAGTGCACCGCCAGCCACTGGGTGAAGTTGCTCACCGCGGCCTTGGCCCCGGAGTAGGCGGGGATCTTGGTCAAGGGGGTGTAGGCGTTCATGGAGGAGATGTTGAGGATGGCCCCCTCCTTCTTCTCCAGCATGTCCTGGGCAAAGACCTGGGTGGGCAGCAACACCCCCAGGAAGTTCAGGTTGAACACAAACTCCACCCCGGCGGGCTCTAAGTCGAAGAAGCTCTTCACCTCCGGGTCCAGCAGGTCCCCGTCCTCGTAGTACTCCTTGTCTGTGGTGGCCCGGGGGTTGTTGCCCCCCGCCCCGTTGAGTAAGATATCGCAGGGGCCGAAGTCCCGGTGGATCTGCTCCCTGGCGGCCTGGCAGCTCTCCTTGCTCAGGCAGTCGCAGGCGTAGCCCTTGGCGGCAAAGCCCTCGGCGGCGATGTCCCCGGCGGCTTTGCGGGCCGCCTCCTCGTTGATGTCCAGCAGGGCCACCTTGGCCCCGCACTGGGCCAAAGCCCGGGCGAACATGCTGCACAGCACGCCCCCCGCCCCGGTGACTACCGCCACCTTGCCGTTCAGGTCGATGGAAAAGGGTAACTTTATCATAGGTATCGTCCTTTCTTAACAGAGTTTCAATGGAATACAATAAGCCGCAGGAGAATTATGCCGATCCCCACGGCGGCGGCAGCCAAAAGCGACCCCGTTAGCTTGCTTCGGAAGAGCTTGCGCCGGGCCAAAAACCAGCCGGTGAGATGGACCAGCAGAACAATCACCAACCCTACCCCCAGCAGGATGGGGGCACGGTATTGGAACGGCGGCAGGGGCGGGTAGGCGCGGTAGAGGGCCAGCATCCCCTGGCACGCGGCGCACAGCGCGCCGGTCATCACCCCGGTGAGCAGGACCAGGACCGCAGCCGCTCCGGCGGCTTTCCTGAGGAGCTCCTTCCTGTCGTTCACGGCTTATTTCCCTAGGCCAAAATAGGCGGCGGCGTTGCCGTAGCAGATGTCCCGTACCATGGGGCCGACGAGCTCGTAGTCCTGGGGGATCTCCCCGTCCTCCATCCACTGGCCCAGCAGGTTACAGAGCACCCGGCGGAAGTACTCGTGCCGGGCGTAGGAGAGGAAGCTGCGGGAGTCGGTGAGCATGCCGATAAACCCGGAGAGCAGCCCGGTGTTGGCCAAGGCCTTCATCATCTTCACCATGCCGTCCTTGTGGTCGGAGAACCACCAGGGCGCTCCCAGCTGCATCTTCTGGGGGAAGGTCCCCTGCTGGAAGGCCCCCAGGACGCTGGCCAGCTTATCGTCGTCGCAGGCGTTCAGGGAGTAGATCACCGTGGGGGGCAGCTCGTCCGTCTTGTCCAATGCGTCGAACAGGGCGGCCATGGAGGCGGCGCTGACCCCGTCTCCCACGCAGTCAAAGCCCGCGTCCGGCCCGGTGAGGGGGAACATCCGTGAGTTGGTGTTGCGCAGCACCCCGAAGTGGAGCTGCATCACAAAGCCCGCTTTCTTGTACAGCCGCCCCAGGCTGATCAGAAGCTGGGTCTGGTAGGCGTTCTGTTCGGCGGGGGAGAGGGCCTCCCCGGAGAGTGCCTTTTGGAAAGCGGCCTCCGCCTCCTGCCTGGTGCCTGCGGTAAAGTCCGGGGACTGCAGGCTCTGGTCGGCGATGAGGCAGCCTCTCTCTTTAAAATAGAAAGCCCGCTGGGAAAGGGCTTCTTCCAGATCGCAGAGGGAAGCGATAGCCTTGCCGGTGACCTGCCCCAAACGGCCCACCCAGTCCCGGAAGTTTGCCTGCTCCGGGTGCAGGGCGGTCTCCGGCCGGAAGGCGGGGAGCACCTGCACCGGGAAGCTGCCGTCAGCGACCAGGGCGGCGTGGTGCTCTAAGCTGTCCACCGGGTCGTCGGTGGTGCACAGGGCCTTTACATTGCTCTGTACAATCAGCCCCCGGGCGGAGAAGCCGGGCTCTTGCAGCTTTTCATTGCAGGCCTGCCAGATGGCGGGGGCGGTCTTCTCGCTGAGGAGTTCCTCTACCCCGAAGTAGTTTTTCAATTCCATGTGGGTCCAGGCGTAGAGGGGGTTTCCCACGCTCTTTTCCACGGTGCGGGCCCAGGCTAAGAACTTCTCGTAGGGGTCCCCGTCCCCGGTGATGAGCTCCTCGGGCACCCCGTTTGCCCGCATGAGCCGCCACTTGTAGTGGTCCCCCGAGAGCCACACCTGGGTGATGGTCTCAAACCGCTGGTCCTCCCGGATCTCCTTGGGGCTTAAATGGCAGTGAAAGTCGAAAATGGGCTGGCCTTCCCCAAAGCGGTGGTAAAGCTCCCGGGCGGCGGGGGTGGACAGCAGGAAGTCTTTGTGGATGTAAGGTCGCATAGGCGCTCCTCCTTCTACCTGTGTGAGTGGTCTTATCTAACATTGTAGCGCACCCTGACAAAAAAACAAGCCCTTCCCCAGGGGAACAAGTGAGTTTTTTCTGAAAAAAGGGGGGAGAAAGTAGCAACTATCCCTTGAAAAACGGAACCGCCTTTGCTATAATACATCACGGAAGCGGCGGCCGGTCCTTTTCTGGATGAGCCGCTGAAACTATGAGGTATCATATACCTAGGAGGAAAACGCAAGATGAAAAAGGTACTTTCCCTGGTCCTGGCCCTGCTGCTTGTTTGCGGCCTGGTGGCCTGCGGGACCGACAGTCAGTCCTCTTCTTCTGACACCAGCTCCACCTCTTCCGCCACGGAAGAGAGCAGCCAGGCCGAAGAGAGCAGCGAAGCTTCTGAGGAGAGCAGCGAGGAGGCCTCCACTGAGGAGACCACCGGCACCGACGAGCCCTTCAAGCTGGGCATCCTGGCTCCCGCTGTGACCCACGGCTGGGTCTCCGGCGTGGCCTACTTCGCCCAGGAGCGCTGCGAGCAGCTGCAGGAGGAAGGCGTGCTGGAGTACAACCTGCTCACCAGCAGCAACGCCGAGGAGATGACCGACCAGATCGACCAGCTGAAGACCTGGGGCGCCCAGGCCGTTGTGGCCTATCCCCAGTGGGAAGGCATGGAGGACCCCATCCAGTCCCTGATCGACGAGGGCATCCCCGTTGTGAACTTTGACATCGTCATCGACGCCGAGGGCGTGTACCACGTGGCCGGCGACAACGAGGGCATGGGCTCCGCCTGCGCCGAGTACATCGTGGACAAGATCGGCGAGACCGGCACTGTGGTCATGCTGAACGTGCCCTCTTCCGGCTCCGTTTCCGAGCTGCGCCAGAAGGGCTTCGAGGAGAAGATCGCCGAGATCGCTCCCGACATGAACGTGATCACCTACGCCACCGAGTTCACCCGCGAGGCCGGCCTGAACGACTTCTCTGACGTGCTGGCTGCCAACGCCCAGATCGACGCCGTGTTCTCCATGGATGACGAGACCTCCATCGGCGTGCTGCAGGCCATCGAAGAGGCCGGCCGCACCGACATCAAGGTCGTCACCGGCGGCGGTGGCATGCAGGAGTACTTCAACATGATGCCCGAGAACGAGGACATCTGGATCCAGTCCGCTCTGTACAGCCCCTCCATGATCGAGGACGCCGTGGATATGGCCGTGTCCATCATGCAGGGCGAGGAAGTGGAGCAGGAGAAGATCATCCCCACCACCGTGGTGGACCGGGAGAATGTGGAAGAGTTCCTGGACGAGAGCGCTCCCTACTAAGCTTCATCCTTTCCTTCCCCAGGGGAGGAAACTGAAAGAACTGAAATGAACGAAGAAAAAGGCTATGGAATCCTCCATAGCCTTTTTCCAAAACGAGAGCGGAGGATACTTTATGACGCTGGAAATGCGCAATATCACCAAATCCTTCGGAGCCAACGACGTGCTGAAAGACATCGATTTTTCCCTCTCCGGCGGCGAGATCTGCGCCCTGCTGGGGGAAAATGGCGCGGGAAAGTCCACGCTGATGAACATTTTGGGCGGGGTGCTTCCGGCGGATCGGGGGACCATTTCCCTGGACGGCAGGCAGGTGGAGTTCCGGGTGCCCGGAGATTCCCTGTCGGCCGGCATCGCCTTCATCCACCAGGAGCTGAACCTGGTCAACGACCTGGCGGTGTTCGAGAACATGTTCATCGGCAGGGAGCTCAAGGGCAAGTTCGGCCTGCTGGACGCCAAGGCCATGTGCGCCAAGTGCCAGTCCGTGTTCGAGCGCATGGGGGTAGACCTGGACCCCAGGACCATGGTCCGGGACCTGGACGCCTCTTACAAGCAGATTGTGGAGATCGCCCGGGCCCTGTTGATGGAGGCCTCTATCATCATCATGGACGAGCCCACCACCTCTCTAACCGAGCCGGAGATCCAGCGGGTCTTCGCCATGATGCGCACCCTGCGGGAGCAGGGGGTGGCCATGGTGTTCATCTCCCACAAGCTGGGGGAGGTGATGGAGATCTGCGACCGGTACACCGTGCTCCGGGACGGGGTGATGGTGGCCGCGGGGAAAGTCTCTGAGACAAACACCGACGAGCTTGCCCGGTACATGGTGGGCCACGAGGTGCGCACCGAGTCTTTGCGGAAAGAGCGGATCCTGGGGGAGGAAGTCCTGCGGGTGGAGGACCTGAGCCAGCCCGGCCGGTTCTCCCACATCTCCTTCTCCGTCCGGGCCGGGGAGATCCTGGGTTTTACCGGGCTTTTGGGAGACGGCCGCAGCGAGCTGTTCCAGGCAGTGTTCGGCAGCGCCGGCAAGTACCAGGGGCAGATCTACCTGATGGGCCAGCCTGTGACTGTGCGCAGCACCCAGCAGGCGGTGGACCTGGGCATCGGCTACGTGCCCCGGGACCGGAAGGAAAATGGCATCATCAAGGACATGAGCATCCTGGAGAACGGCTCCATCGTCACCTGGCCCAAAAACGCCAAGGCCGGGTGGATCTCCTGGCCCAAGGTGCGCCAGGCCTTCCAGCGGGAAGTGGCCGGCCTGAAGATCAAAATGGATGGGGAAGAGCGGCTCATCGGCAGCCTGTCCGGCGGCAACCAGCAGAAAGTGGTGCTGGCTAAGTGGCTCAACGCCGGGCCCAAGGTGCTTATTTTCGACAACCCCACCCAGGGCGTGGACGTGGGCGCCAAAGAGGATATTTACGACACCATCCTGGACCTGGCCCATCAGGGCATGGCGGTGGTGGTGCTTTCCAGCGAAGCCCAGGAGATCATCCGCATCTGCGACAGGGCGGTGGTCATGTACCACGGCGCTGTGCAGGGGGAGCTTCGAGGGGATGAGATGACCGACCAGGAGATCATGCGCCTGGCAACGGGCGGAGAAACAGTAGAGAGGGTGGCTGTCAGTGGATAAGGCAAAGAATGAAAAGTTGGGTTTGCTGGCCCGGTTCCAGCAGTTGTGGAAGACGAACCCCTTGTTCAGCACGGGGATCGCGCTCATCGTCATGGTGGTGGTGCAGACCCTGGCCCTCACCTTCAACTCCAGTTACGAGGGCTTCGGCGGCTGGTTTATGAGCTGGCTGAATAACTGGATCTCCATCCTCCGGGGCAACGCCGCCATCGGCATCATCGCCCTGGGCATGACCTTCGTCATCATCTCCGGGGGCATCGATCTGTCGGTGGGCTCGGTGTACGTGGCTGTGGGCGCCTTCACCATGGTGCTGCTGGATGAGGGCCCCAACGGCTGGCTTGGAGCCATTGGCATTTCCGGCATCCCGGCCATCCTCATCGCCCTGGTGGCCGCCGCCGCCTTCGGCAGCCTGCTGGGGGAGGGCAACGGCCTGCTCATCTCCAACGGCAAGATGCCCCCCTTCATCGCCACGCTGGGCACCATGCAGATCCTGCGCAGCGTCACCCAGTACTTTATGAAGACCCAGAGCCCCACCCTGCCCGATCCTTATAAAGAGATCGCCCGGTTCCAGATCGGCGGCATGCAGCTGATGCCCATCCTGTACTGGGCCATTGCCGCCGTGGTGATGTATCTGATCTCCAAGCAGACCACCTTCGGCCGGTACGTGTTCGCCATCGGCTCCAACGAGCGGACCACCCGCCTCTCCGGCGTCAACGTCCGGAAGGTGAAGCGCCGGGTGTACGCCCTCACAGGGCTGTTGGTGGCCGGGGCCGCCATCATCCAGACCTCCCGCATCGGCTCTATGGACTACGCCAGCGCCGGCAGCGGCTTTGAGATGGACGCCATCGCCGCCGTCATCGTGGGCGGCACCAGCATGTCCGGCGGCCGGGGGTCTGTGGTGGGCACCGTCTTCGGCACCCTGATCGTGGCCGTGATGAACAACCTCCTGAACCTCATCGGCGTGGACCCCTATCTGAGCACCGCCTTTAAGGGGGGCATTATCATCGCCGCCGTGCTGCTGCAGCGCAAAGAGAAGAACTGACCCCCCTTGGGGGCGAATTTCCCCGGATGGAGGAAAGCCGGGGAGAATTGTGCGGCCTGCCCTTGATTTTTGGCCGCGGGTCGGCTATAATGAACTCAGTTGTTAAAAATTTCTCCTGGGAGGCAACTATTATGTTAGTTTCTGCGAAAGAAATGCTCCAAAAAGCCAAGGCCGGCAAGTACGCCGTCGGTCAGTTCAACATCAACAACCTGGAGTGGACCAAGGCCATCCTGCTCACCGCGCAGGAGTGCAACTCCCCTGTGATCCTGGGTGTGTCTGAAGGCGCCGGCAAGTACATGTGCGGCTTCAAGACCGTGGCCGCCATGGTCAAGGCCATGGTGGAGACCCTGAACATCACCGTTCCCGTGGCCCTCCATCTGGACCACGGCACCTACGAAGGCGCTCTCAGCGCCATGGAGGCCGGCTTCTCCTCCGTCATGTTCGACGGCTCTCACTACGCCATCGACGAGAACATCGAGAAGACCAAGGAGATCATCCGCATCGCCGGTGAGAAGGGCATCTCCGTGGAAGCTGAAGTGGGCGCCATCGGCGGCGAGGAAGACGGCGTCGTGGGCGGCGGCGAAGTGGCCGATCCCGACGAGTGCAAGATGATCGCCGACCTGGGCGTGGACATGCTGGCTGCCGGCATCGGCAACATCCACGGCGTGTACCCCGACA
>DXDU01000093.1 GCA_019115285.1 Candidatus Acutalibacter pullistercoris | reverse complement strand
CCCCTTTGGAATGAGATTATAGAAAAACATCCCCCTCCCGCGCCTGCGAGGGAACAACCTCCACCATGGCTTGGGCGCGGGAGGGGGCAGGGGGTGGGCAGCACTTGGCTTCCTCACCGCTGGGCAAGGCTGGGGTGTGGCGCAGGTTCGGTCAACCCGCCCAAAATCCCGGAGCGCCCTTTGCGGAGGGATTTTCCTGCCCCGTCCGGGCACGGACGGATTTTCCTGGCCTGCGGTGCCAACCGCCCCGGAGCGACCTTTGCGGAGGGATTTTTTGCCCAGCGCGGGCACGCGCCCCGGCGGGCGAAGCCAAGAGGGAGTTTCCTGCCCCGTCCTGGCACGGACGGTTTTCAGGTCTTCGTCACAGAGATTTTAGGCTGGCTTTAGGGCGGGCGGGTACACTGAGGGGGCAGCGAAAGACTGCGCAGCTTGGCCGTAGGGAGGAAAGCGTCTTGGAACAAGAGCTCTATCTTGACTTGAGAAAAGGAAAACCCCAGACCTTGGAAAAACTGGTGCGGGAGAACCTGGGACGGACCTGGTTCCTGTGCGGGGAGATGACCATGGACAGCGCCATGGCGGTGCTCCTGCTGCTCGCCAGCTGGGAGCGGGCCCTGGCCCGGTGCCGGGAGGCCCAGTCCGCCCCTGGCGGTAGCTTCCTGGAGCTGGTGGGGGAGGAGGTCCTGAGGCTGTACCTGGGGGGCGTAGAGCCCGACGGGGACTGGGAAGGGCTCCCCCCGCCCCAGCTGCCGGCAAAGTACCGGCTGTGCCTGCAGGAGCTGCGGGCCGTGTCCCTGGACCGGCGGCCTGTGTACCTGGCCCACGTCATCGGCGGGGTGGGGACCAGGGCCCTGGCGGGGAGTATCGGCTGCCCCCAGGAGGAGGCGGAAGGGCTCATCAAGCGGGCGGAGCGGGACGTGATCGAGTCCCACGGCTCGATGGACAAGACCCAGCGGGCCGCCTTGGTGCGGCTGTTCACCGAATTTAAAAGCCCCCAAAGCGGCGCCTTCCAGGCCATGGCCGTGCCCCCGCGTCTGGAGGAGGCCTTGCGCCACCGGCTGAAGCTCCGCCAGGGGGGCGGAAAGAACCCAGGAAAGGATGTCACTCCCATGGAAAAAAAGCAAGGGCTGGGGATGGTCCCCGGAAACCAGAGGAAAACGAAGGGGAAAAGCGCCCTGGCGGTCAAGGCCGGGGTGGCCTGCGCGGCTGTGGCGGCGGTGGCCGTGGGAGCGGTGCTGCTGTTCCAGCGGCTGGGAGTCACCGCCCAGGCGGCCAGCACCACCACCTATGAGGTGGCCGCCGTCTCCTACGGGGACGTGGACACCACCATCAGCGGCAGCGGCACCCTGACGCCCCTCTCCCAGGACACCCTGACGGCGGCGGGCCCTGTCACCCTGACGGCGGTAAACTGCGCCGCCGGTGACACGGTGGGATCCGGGACCGTTATCGCCACGGCGGAGGACGCCGCCGGGGAGACGGTGGAGTACACCGCCCCCTACGACTGCGTGGTGCTGGAGATCCCCGTGGCGGCGGAGGACCAACTGGCCGCCGGGGAAGAGGTGGCCATGGTCATGGGCACCGACGGCTTTACCATGGGCATCGCCGTGGATGAGCAGGACATCGGTCTGATCCAGGTAGGCCAAGAGGCCGCCTTTACCATCGACGCGGTGGAGGACGGGGAGGTCACCGGGGCCATCTCCCAGGTATCGTATAACGGCAGCTCCAACGGCAGCGCCACCGCCTGCCAGATCACCGCCCAGATCGGCTACGTGGAAGGGGTCTACCCCGGCATGAGCGCCTCCGCCCAGATTGTGGTGGAGGAAAGCGGCGAGGGCCTGCTGGTGCCGGTGGAGGCGGTGCAGACCTCCGGGGACGACAGCTTCCTCTACCTGGCCCCCAGCGATGGGGAAGAGGGCGCAGAGTATGAGGAGGGGGACATCGACCTGTCCGAACTGACCCAGGTGACGGTGGAGACCGGGGACTCGGACGGCAGCTACCTGCTGGTCACCTGCGACGAGCTCAGCGAAGGGGATCTGATCCTGGTGCCCCACCTCACCTCCACGGCCACCGGCTCCGGCGGGGAGGAGGGCGGCCTGGGCGGATTTAGCGGCATGCCCGGCGGCATGGACTTCGGCGACTTCGACTTCTCCAACTTCGACCCCAGCACCATGCCCCAGGGCGGGAGCTTCCCAGGGATGGGAGGCGGTAACGTATGATCCGTTTAAAGCACATCTATAAATCCTACCCCTTGGGGGACGTCACCGTGGACGTGCTGAAAGACGTGAACCTCCACGTGCGGCCCCAGGAGTTCGTGTCCATCCTGGGCCCCTCCGGCAGCGGGAAGTCCACGCTGATGAACATCATCGGTTGCCTGGACGTGGCAGACAGCGGGGAGTACCTGCTGGACGGGGAGTGCGTGGACGACTGCACCGAGGACCAGCTCAGCGAGATCCGCGGGAAGAAGATCGGCTTTATCTTCCAGCAGTTCAACCTCCTGCCGGAGCTGACCGCCTATGAGAACGTGGAGATGCCCCTGCTCTACCACAAGCTCACCGCCGCCCAGCGGAAAGAGCGGGTGGAGCGCACCCTCTCCCAGGTGGGCCTCTCCGACCGCATGGACCACCGGCCCAGCCAGCTCTCCGGCGGGCAGCAGCAGCGGGTGGCCATCGCCCGGGTGCTGGCCATGGAGCCCTCCATCATCCTGGCGGACGAACCCACCGGTAACCTGGATTCCCACTCCGGCCGGGAGATCATGGACATCTTAGGCAGGCTGTGGCAGGCGGGGAACACCATCGTCCTCATCACCCACGACACCCAAGTGGCCAACGAGGCCCAGCGCAAGGTCTACGTCCACGACGGGATCCTTTCCACAAAGGAGATGGCCTCATGATCCGAAAAATCGCCAAACTCTCCCTGCGCTCTATTTTCAGCCACAAGAGGCGCTCTTTCCTCACCATGCTGGGCATCATCATCGGCGTCATGGCGGTGGTGATCCTGGTCTCCATCACCCAGAGCGCCACCACCGGCATCACCGACAGCATTTCCAGCATGGGCTCCCAGCAGATCACCGCCACCGTCACCGGGGAGGACGTGCCCCTCTCCCGGGAGTCGGTGGAATCCCTGGCGGGCACTGGCGCCATTGAGGACGTGGCCCCGGTGCTCTCGGAGAGCCAGACCGCCCGGCACAAAGAGGAGTCCGGCTCCTTTACCGTGGCGGGGGTGACCCCCTCTTACTTTACGGTCCAGGACATCGCCGTGCAGAGCGGCAGGCTCATCGTCAGCTCTGACCTGGACTTCGCCACCTCCGTGGCGGTGCTGGGCACCGAGGCCGCCTACCAGCTCTTCGGCACCTGGGACGCGGTGGGGGGCACCGTCACCTTGGGGGACAGGAACTACAAGGTGGTGGGGGTCTTGGAGGAACAGGGCTCCAGCCTGGCCGGCTCTGACGACAGCAAGATCCTGATCCCCTACACCACCGCCCAGCGGGCCACCGGGCAAAAGAACGTGACCACCTTCTACGCCAAGGCCACCTCCGAGGCCAGCGTCTCCCTGGCGGTGAACACCATCGACGCCTACCTGCTCCAGGCCACCCGGGACGAGGACGCCTACACGGTGAGCAACCAGGCGGACCTGCTGGACACCATGGATGAGGTGGACAACACCCTGTCCCTGCTCTTAGGGGGCATCGCCGCCATCTCCCTGCTGGTGGGGGGCATAGGCATTATGAACATCATGCTGGTGGCCGTCTCCGAGCGCACCCGGGAGATCGGCATTCGCAAGGCGGTGGGGGCCAAGCGCCGGCACATCCTGGCCCAGTTCCTCTGCGAGGCCTGCATCCTCTCCCTGCTGGGAGGGCTGCTGGGACTGGCAGCTTCCGCCGCCGTGGTGGCGGGGTATGGGCTGTTCTCCGGCAGCGCCGCCTCCCTGGACTGGACCACTGCCCTGGCCGCCGTGCTGTTCTGCGCGGTGATCGGCGTGGCCTTCGGCGGCTACCCGGCGGCCAAAGCCTCCCGGCTCCAGCCCATCGAAGCCCTGCACACCCTGTAATCATAGAACGCGCAACAACGCCCTGGGAACAATGGTCGGGGGTCATAAGAAAGTAATATTACCTTTTGCAGGAACGGCATGGCTTCGGTCATGCCGTTTCCTGTTTCATCAACTCGTCCACGGGGATAAATCCCACAAGGTCATAGGAAATGCGGATATTCTGCCGCCGTTTTCCACTGCCCTTGTCCGGCGCTTCAATGTAGATCGCCTTCACAAGCTCCCGCAGCGCGCAATCTAAAGGCAGTCTAAAGAAAAGGCGAATTTTCTGTGACGGCCCTCCCTTGCCACCGGGGAAAAGGCCTGGTATGATAGAGACAGGCAAAGGGGAGACCCGGAAAGGAGGCCGCCGTGGAAAAGACTGCCGTGTACCTGTCGCCCTTGGGGAAGATCCTGCTGGCGGCGGAGGAAGAACAGATCACCGGCCTGTGGTTTTGGGGGCAGAAGTACTTTCCCCAGCGGCTGGAGGGCGCGCCACTCACCCAGGGGTGCGCCGTGCTGGAGCAGGCCAAACTCTGGCTTTGCCGGTACTTCGCCGGGGAACGGCCGGAGCCCTTCCAACAGCTGCTGCTCCGGGGCACCCCCTTCCAGCGGGAGGTGTGGCAGCTGCTGCGCCAGATCCCCTACGGGGAGACCGTCACCTACGGGGAGCTGTCGAAGATCCTGGCGGCCCGCCGGGGTGTCTCCCGTTTTTCCGCCCAGGCCGTGGGCGGGGCGGTGGGGCGCAACCCCATCTCCCTGCTGGTGCCCTGCCACCGGGTGGTGGGGGCCGGGGGGAGCCTTACCGGCTACGCGGGGGGCCTGGAGAGAAAACGCCGCCTGCTGGAGCTGGAGCGGGGCTCGCTTTTTGGGGACTGAGCGGCCGGCCCCGCGCAAGCGGAAAGTCGGACCGCTGCCGCTCCCTTCTGCGGCATAGGCAGCGACTGTCCCCGGCCTGTGCCGGCTCACATTTCTCAGGGACAAATTCATTGTGACAGGAGGAGACCGACCGTGAAATACGTCATCGTGGGAGGCGTGGCCGGAGGGGCGGGCGCCGCCGCCCGGCTGCGCCGTTTAGAGGAGGACGCCCAGATTCTCATGCTGGAGCAGGGGCCCTATGTGTCCTACTCCAACTGCAGCCTGCCCTACCGCCTCAGCGGCACGGTGGACCAGACGGAGAAGCTGGTGCTCATGGACCCGGGGAAGTTCGCCGCGCAGTACAACATCCAGGCCCGGGTGAACAGCCGGGTCACCGCCCTGCACCGGGAGCGGAAGGCCGTCACCGTCCGGGACCTGGAGTCCGGCCGGGAGTATGAGGAGAGCTACGACAAGCTGGTGCTGGCCACCGGGGCCCAGGCGGTGTTCCCGCCCATCCCCGGCCTCCAGGAGGCCAAGGTGTTCCCCGTAAAGACCGTGCCGGACATCGCCAGGCTCCACCAGGCCCTGGAGGGCGGGGCGAAGAGAGTCACCGTGGTGGGAGGCGGGTTTATCGGCGTGGAAGTGGCGGTGAACCTGCGGGAAGCCGGCCACCAGGTGACCCTGGTGGAGGCCGCCCCCCAGATCCTCTCCACCTACGACTACGACATGGTCCAGATCCTCCACAAGGAGCTCCTGGACCACGGGGTGGACCTGCGGGTGGGAGACCCGGCGGCGTCCTTCCAGGGCTGCGACCTGACCCTGGCCTCCGGAGCGGTGCTTGAGGGAGACCTGGTGGTCATGGCGGCGGGGGTCCGGCCGGACACGGCCCTGGCCCGGGAGGCGGGGCTTGCCCTGAACAGCCGGGGGGCCATTGTGGTGGACCCCAGCGGCCGCACCAGCGACCCGGCTATCTACGCCGTGGGAGACGCGGTGCAGGTGTACCACGCCCTCACCGGGAAGCCGATGCAGCTGCCCCTGGCCGGTCCCGCGCAAAAACAGGCTCGCCAGGCGGCGGACAGCATCTGCGGCCGGCCGGTGGAGAACACCGGCTACATCGGCTCCAGCTGCATACGGGTCTTCGACCTCAACGCCGCCAGCACAGGCCTTACCGCCGCCCAGTGCGAGGGGGAGGGCATCCCCTACGACATCGCCTATGTGATCCCCCAGGACCGGGTGGGGCTCATGCCCGGCAGCGCGCCCCTGCACTACAAGCTCATCTTCCAGGTGCCCACGGGCAAGGTGCTGGGGGTCCAGGCCATCTCCAAGGGAGACGCCCCCAAGCGGGTGGACATCGCCGCCACGTTGATGAAGTTCGGGGGCACGGTGTACGATCTGCGGGACCTGGAACTGTGCTACGCCCCGCCCTTCTCCAACCCCAAAGACGCCGGGAACCAGGCGGGCCTGGTGGCCTGCAACCTGCTGGAGGGGGCCTTCCGCCAGGTGCGGGTCCAAGAGGTCCGGGGGCTGGTGGAAGCGGGGGCCTGTATCATCGACGTGCGGGAGGAAGCGGAGTACGCCCGCTCCCACATCAAGACCGCGGTGAACATCCCTTTAAGCCAGCTGCGCCGCCGCCTGGAGGAGATCCCCCGGGACCGGCCGGTGTACCTCCACTGCCGCAGCGCCCAGCGCAGCTACAACGCCTGCCGCTGCCTGCAGGGCCACGGCTTTTCCAACGTGTACAACATCTCCGGCAGCTTCCTGGGGCTGTGCCTGTTTGAGTACTTCAACGACGTGACCCAGGGCCGGGAGCCCATCGTCACTGGGTATAACTTCCAGTGAGGGGGAAAGCTTGGCGGTAACCACCCCCGTCTCGTCTGCCGGTGTGGGCGAGTTTAGCGCTACCCACCCCCTGCCCCCTCCCATGCCCCTACTATGCGTAGGAGGATAGCCTACCGGCATGGGAGGGGGACGGTATTATATAGTCTAATTCCAAAGGGGGGCCTGGCGGCCCCCCTTTGATAACCCCCCACGTTTATAAGCTCCTGCCTCAGAAGAGGCTATCTGTAAACAGGGGTTCAAGGGGACGGAGTCCCCTTGAAAATCCAATTTAATTTAAAAACTTATTCCCCCTCCCGCGCCTGCGAGGTTAAAAATATCTCCCAGGTATGGGCGCGGGAGGGGGGCAGGGGGTGGGTAGCACTCAGCTTCCCCCCCGCAGGCGAGCCCAGGGGGTGGGGCGGTTGGCACCGCAGGCCAGAAAAATCCCTCTGCACTGCGTGCGCCGGGGCGCGTGCCCGCGCAGGGCAATAAAATCCCTCCGCTGAGGGGCGCTCCGGGATTTTCAGATGCCTTGACCGACCAGGTTGCGTAAACCATCCCTGATAACCCCGGTGAGTGAGCGTAGCGAACGGATAGGGGTTTTCCCAGGCCCGTCCGGCCACGGACTGGGCACGCGCCGCCGCCTTGACTATTGGGGAAAATGTGGTATGCTAGGGAGGAACTGTTCTAGGGAAAACTGAACCATGGAAAGGAGCCCGTTCCTATGAAGATCACCGTACTGGGCAGCTGCTCGGGCACCGAGCCCTTTGCCGGCTGCCACCAGACCAGCGTGGCCGTGGAGACCGGCGGCCGGGTCTACTTTATCGACGCCGGGGAGAACGCCGGCTACGCCGCCTATTTAGGGGGCGTCCCCCTGCCGGACACCGCCGCCATCTTCGTCACCCACACCCACATGGACCACACCGGGGGCCTGCCCCACCTGCTGTGGAACTTCCGGAAGCTCTGCGTCATCGACGAGGACGCCGCCGCCAGAATGGACGGCCGGGTGATCCAGATCCACCTGCCGGACCTGTCTGTGTTCGACGGGGTCATGGCCATGCTACGGGCCAGCGAGGGCAACTACGAGACGAACTTCTACCTGGACCCCCACCAGGTCCGGGACGGCCTTCGCTACGACCAGAACGGCGTCCGGCTCACCGCTTTCCACAACTACCACCTGGGCACCCCCGCCCCCGGCCTGCCCTTTTTGAGCTACAGCTACCTCTTGGAAGCCGAGGGGAAGAAAGTGTTCTTCTCCGGGGACTTTCGGGACCTTTCCGAGATCGCCCCTCACCTGGAGGGCAGCGACCTGGTGTTCCTGGAGACAGGCCACCACACCGCCGCTGGCCTGTGCCAGGAGCTCAAGGACCTGGGCCTTTCCGTGGGCAAGGTGATCTTCTACCACCACGGCCTGGAGATCCTCCACGACTTTGCCGGGGAGCTTGCCGCCGCCAAAGCCGTGCTGGGGGACCAGATGGACTTCTCCCAGGACGGCTCTGTGTACCGACTGTAAGACACACCGCAAAACAGGGAGAGAGCACAGCGCTCTCTCCCTGTTTTCTTTCGCTCCTCTGTTTGGCTGGCCCCAGGCCCCGTTACACCTTCACCTTCCCGGCGAGGATGTTCTCGTAGTCCTCCAGGTTCTGCTTCAAGAGGGTGGGGGTGTCCAGGCCGTAGGGACATTTGCTCTTGCACTGGCCGCACTCCAGGCAGTCGTTGATTTTGCGCATCATAGCCTGGCTCTCGGGGGTGAGCCACCCGGCGGAGGGGCTGCGGCGGATGAGCTGGCTCATCCGGGCGCACTGGTTGATGACGATCCCCGCGGGGCAGGGCATGCAGTAGCCGCAGGCCCGGCAGAAGTTGCCGATGAGCTCCTTGCGGTCCTTCTCAATGGTGGCCTGGATCTCCGGGTCCTCCATGGTGGGCGGGTTCTCGATAAAGGACAGGAACTGGTCCAGCTCCTCCTCCCGCTGGACGCCCCAGATGGGCAGGGCGTTGTCGAACTGGGCCTGCCAGGCGTAGGCCGCGGCAGCGTTGGTGATCAGGCCCCCGGACAGGCCCTTCATGGAGATGAAGCCCACGTTCTTCTCCTTGCACAGGTTTACCAGGGCGATGTCCCGGTCGGTGGCCAGGTAGCAGAAGGGGAACTGCAGGGTGTCATAGAGCCCAGAGGCCGCGGCCTCCTCCGCCACGTGGAGCCTGTGGTTGGTGATGCCGATAAACCGGATCTTCCCCTGGTCCCTGGCTTCCAGCATGGCCTCATACAGGCCGGTGCCGTCCCCGGGCTTGGGGCAGAAGGCCGGGTTGTGGAACTGGTACACGTCGATGTAATCGGTCTTCAAAAGCCGCAGGCTGGTCTCCAGGTCCTGCCAGAAGCCCTCCACCGTGGTGGACGGCGTCTTGGTGGCCAGGTAGAACTTCTCCCGGTCCTGAGAAAGGGCCAGGCCGATCTTCTCCTCGCTGTCGGAGTAGGACCGGGCGGTGTCGAAAAAGTTGACCCCGGCGGCCAGGGCTTTTTTCAAAAGCATCCCGGCGTAGTCCGCGGAGACCCGCTGGATGGGCAGGGCCCCAAAGCCGTTTTTCTGGGCCACAATCCCCGTTCTTCCCAAAGTGACTGTCTGCATGGTATCCTTCCTTTCCCTGGGTGAGCCCTCACTGCATGTTGGCGAAGCGCTCTACCGCTTTGGTAAAATTCTCTATGGTCTTGTCCGCGTCCCCGTGCTCGATGCCGCCTTTCACGCAGTGCTTGATGTGCCCTTCCAGCACCACCTGGCCGGCTTTGTTCAGGGCGGACTTGGCCGCGCTGATGAGGGAGAGGATGTCCTCGCAGGGCACGTCCTCGTCCACCATCCTGTCGATGGCCTGCACCTGGCCGATAATCTTCTTCAGCCGCCGGTGGAGGTTCTCGCTGTCCATACACTGTCTCATGGTGACCCTCCCCTTTCCTTACCGCAGGCGGATGTACATCTGGGGGAAGTTGTTCCCGTCCTTCTTCATGCTCTGGATGTCGAACATGTCCAGGGACTCTAAGAAGGGGGTGAGCTTGGAAAAGCCGAAGTTGCGCACGTCGAAGTCGGGGTAACGCTTGTCCAGAATGTTCCCCACCTTCCCCACGATGATCCAGTTGTCCTCGTCGGAGTTCTCCCGCACGATGGTGCGCAGGGCCCGGCGAATGGTGCGCAGGCTGGTGCGGGGCTCCTCCACAGGCTCCTGGGCCTTTTTCCCCTGGGAGTCTTTCTGCTCCTTGTCCGCCTTTTGCTCCTTCTCGGCCTTCTTCTGGGGGGCGGTCTTCTTCGCCGGGGCCTTCTTCTGGGAGGACCGCTTGCCCAGCTCCTCCTCCCCCTCCTCCTCGTCGGCGGCGGAGAGGATGTCTAGGTACTTAAACTTGTTGCAGGCGGCGATGAAGGAGTTGGGGGTCTTGCTCTCCCCCATGCCGATCACCGTCATGCCGGACTCCCGCAGCCGGGCGGCCAGGCGGGTGAAGTCGCTGTCGGAGGACACCAGGCAGAAGCCCTCCACCTTGCCGGAGTAGAGGATGTCCATGGCGTCGATAATCATAGCGGAGTCGGTGGAATTCTTCCCCGTGGTGTAGCTGTACTGCTGGATGGGCATGACGGAGTAGTCCAGCAGCACGCTTTTCCAAGAGACCAGGGCCGGGTTGGTCCAGTCCCCGTAAATCCGCTTGTAGGTGGCCACGCCGTCTTTGGAGATCTCGTCTAAAATGAGCTTGATGTACTTTCCCGACACGTTGTCCGCGTCGATGAGCACCGCAAATCTGCTGTCGCTGGCCATACCAGCCATCCTTTCTTCTCCCCTCCCGGGGTTTCTCTCACTGCTCTTATTATAGAGGTTCCCCGGGGAAAATGCAAACACGTTTTGCCAAAGCCAAGGCCGCGCCCCGGTTTCTCCCCAGGGCGCGGCCTCACTCCTTTTTCACTTGTGTCAACCGGCGACCTCGCCGGCAGAAACGGCCCCCGCCGGCTGGGGGGAGGCCTCCGGCTCCCCGGTGACAGGGCCGTCCCCCGTCACCTGACCCCGCTGCTGGGCCAAGGCGGCAGAGATGTCCTCGATGAGCACTTCCCCTGTCTCGCCGTCGAGGAGGCTAAACTTGTCAAACTCCCGGAACGGCCGGCCCTGGCCGTCCAGCAGCTCGGTAGGATAGTACACCCGGAACTCCATCACCCGGTAGGTCCCGCCAAAGGCCTCCTGGCCGGTGACGCTCTCCCAGTACTCCCCGGACTCCTCCTGGTGGTAGTAGACGCCCGCCAGCTCATCGTAGGAGTTGAGCGCCGTGGGGTCCTGGGACCACATGGTATAGCCCCCCTCCCCCGCGTAGGCCACCAGGGTCACCGGGCGGTAGCCCAGGTCGCCGGTGAACAAGGTCACCAGCTGGCAGGGTCCCGTGCTGCCTCCATTGGTGACAAGATCGGTCTCCAGCTGGCAGCTGCCCACGTAGAAGCCGTTGGTAAAGTCCCCCAGGAAGTTGCCGCTGTCCGCCGGGTAGGTGTCCGCGTCCAGCCGCTCATAGCCCTCGTCTAGGTAGTCCCAGTTGAGGTCGGCGGTCCCGGCGGCCAGGTCCAGGATGAAGGACGCCGCCACCTGGAACAGCCCCGGGTCCGCCCCGGTGAAGTTCCCCTCTTCATCGTAACAAGGTTTCTCACGGCTTGCGTCGTACAGGGTGATAATCACCTTGTCCTCCCCTGGGTACAGCCCGGTGAAGCCGCACTTCATATTGTAAGGGCCGTAGTTGTCCGTTCCCCCGGTGGTCATCCAAGAATAGGGAGCCACCTGGAGGGCCCGGCCGCTTTCCGTGGTGGCCACTACCCCTTCATAGCCGATCTCCGCGGCGCCGGTGTCCGCGCCCCTCGCGGCCCGCAGGGAAGTTCCCGGCTGGAGATAGTAGGAGGTCTTGCCCAGGAAGGGCATCTCCAAGACCGCTTCCAGCCCGGTGGGGGCAAAGCTCACCTCCAGAAGGCTGGCCCCGTTGTCCGCGACTTCCGTCTGGAAGCTCAAGTTGTAGTCCTCCACCCAGGGCACGGCCATGGACTGGCTGTAGAAGTTCCCCAGCTGGGACAGGGCTTCCCCGTCCGCCGGGAGCGTGCCGCTCTCGTCGGAGAACTCCCCGATGGCCAGGGACACCTGGCGCTCCCCGGAGGCGGTGGCGTCCTCCCCCAGGGAGCCCAGGTCCACCAACAGCCGCCCGGTCAGCTCCCCCTCCCGAGACCAGGCGAGGGACTCCCCCCAGCCGGCGGCGCCTTCCGGCACCTCGCCGTTGACCGTCACCTGGCAAAGGGCCGGGACCAGCTCCAACTCCGGGGCCTGCTGGTACAGGGAGACGCCGTAGTCCCCCAGGTCCAGACGCAGGTCCAGCACCAGGGAGACTCCGTCGCTCCAGGCCCGGTCCACCCACAGGGTGCCCCCCTCGCCTTTGACCTCCACCGGCGCAAAGTCCGGGGCGATCTTCTCCCCCCAGACGTCCAGGGCATCGCCGTCGGCCTGCCCCTCCGTGACCTGGCTCTCCCCGCCGTCTGGCGTCGGGGTGGCCTGGGGGCCGGGGGAGGGTTCTTCCCTGGGCTGGTTCAGGGCCTGGAACACGCCCCCCACCCCGGGCAGGGCCTCGGCGATCTGGGGCTGGGCGGCGTTTAATGCGAACAGCCCCGCGCACACAACGCCGAACACCGCCGCCGCGGCGGCCAAGCCTTTCAGGGCTTGGCGCACCGGGTCCCGCTTCACCGGCAGCTCGTCGGGGAGCTCCCGGTACAGCGCCTGCATCCCGCGGCGGAAGGACTCCGGCGGGGCTTCCAGGCCCCAGCGGCTGGCAAGCTCTTTGGCGAATTCCGGGTCTTTTCTCAACTCCCGCCAGGAGACATTCTCCCTGGGAGCCTTGCCGCTCTGGGGGGAGAACCGCCTCCCCTGCTTCCCTTTTTCTCTCATGGCTCCGCCGCCCTCCTTTCCCTGGCTTCGTACTGTTCTTTAAAGTGCCTGCGGCCGGTGACCAGCCGCTGCTTCACCGCGCCCTGGCTGATCTGCAGCAGCCCGGCGATGTCCTTCACCGCCATGTCGTTTAAGTAAAACAAGGTGAGAATCAGCCTGTCGTTCTCCCCCAGGGCGGCCAGGGTCTCCCGGACATCCAGCGCCGTGTCCCGGTCCTGTTCCTCCCCCAGGTCGGGGAGCAGGTCCAGGGACACGATGCCCCGCTGGGTGCGGAGCACATCGTAGCAGCAGTTGAGCAGGATCCTGGTCAGCCAGGTCTTGAAGTACTTGGGCTGCCGCAGGTCGCCGATCTTATAAAACGCCCGAAGCACCGCCTCCTGCACCGCGTCCTCCACGTCGGCCTCCCGGCGGAGCACCGCTTTGGCCGCCCGGTACAGGGGGAGCTCCTGCTCCTGGACCAGGGCCAGGAAGGCCTCTTTGTCCCCATCCTGGGCCTTGCGCACCAGGCGTTCTGTGCTCATGGTTTTCTCACTTCCCTCTCCCCTTTCGCCCATTAGACGGCCCAGCCGCCCAAAAGGTAAGGGCCTGGGAATATTTTTTTCTTTTTCCTCCCGCTGGGAACAATCTGTGCTTTACGCCCCTCGTTCTTAGCTCTTGGGAGGCGGGCCACAACAGCCCCGGGACACGGAATCACTGCTTTTATTATACCACAAAAAAGAAGGCCCGGTATGCCCGGGCCCCCTTTTTCACTGCTTTTACTGTTCCGGGCTGTAGGCCTGGCCGATCTCCAGGTCGTCCAGCAGCACCTGGCCGGTCTCGGTATTCACCACTTCGATGCGGTCCACCATGCACTCGTTTTTCAGGTCGCGCTCCCGGAATTGGGTGGCCCCGATGCAGTCCTCAGGGTAGTAGAGGCAGAACAACAGCTGGCTATACTCTGCCTGGCCGTCCGGGTCCTTCTCCGCCGGGAAGCTGGCATAAAAGCCGTTCTCGTCCCGGTAGGCGGGCCACTGGCCCTCGCCAAACTCCGTGTCGTTGTATTCTGCCTCCGGCACCGCCTTTACCGTGCCCAGCCCCCGCCGCAGCCGGAGGATGCTGTAGCAGTTGCACAGCAGCACCCGGGTCAGCCACGTTTTAAAGTACTTGGGCTCCCGCAGGGTGCACAGCTTTGTAAAAGCGGTGAGCACCGTGTCCCCAATGGCGTCGGCGGCGTCTTCCTCGTTGTGGAGCACCGCCAATGCCGTCCGGCTCATCGAGAGCTTGTGGGCCTCCATCAGGCACACGAAAGCCTCCCGGTCCCCCCGCTGGGCCATGCGCACCAGTTTTTCCGTTTTCACTGCCATGGTCATCCCTTCGCTTTCGTTCAGGTCTTGAAAAGCTTTTCACCTATTAGAGGCGGCAGAGGGCAAAAAAGTTCGCGGCCCTGAAAAAGACCGCGAACTTTTTTAAAAGCTTGCAAAGCACAGGTTCAGATCCACATCCCCCTCGATCCCCGGCACGCTGCCGGAGGCGGTGTACTGCCACAGGTCAAAGCCGTAGTAGAGGCTGGGAGCGGGCTGGTACTCGGCGTACCACAGGGGGTAGTCCCCCAGCAGCTCCAGGTCGAAAAAGCCGTAGGCCATGGTCTTGTTGGTGTACACGCAGGGGGTGTAGCCCCCCTTCTCAATCTCCTGGCAAAAGGCCAGGGCGAACCGGCTCACCTGCTCTCCCGTCATATCGTAGGCCCGCAGGTCTTCGGCGGGCAGGCTCTCGCTGGGAAAGGGCTGCTCCCAGTCGAACACCACCGGGTACTGCAGCTCCCGGCCCCCCAGGGCCTCCAGCACAAAGGCGGCCTCCTCCCGGGCTTCCTCCTCGCTCACCGCCTGGGAAAAGAAGTACACCCCCACCGGCATCCCGGCCCCGGCGGCGCCCTCTATGTTCTGCTGGTAGGTGGCGTCCAGGTTCAGGCCCCCTTCGGTCATGCCCCGCCAGCCCAGGCGCAGGATGGCGAAATCTATGCCGGCCTCCTTCACCTGGCCCCAGTCGATGGCCCCCTGGTACTCGGCCACGTCCACGCCCAGCAGCGCCTCCCCGTAGTGGAGGAACCCGTCCTCCCCCTCCTGGAACAGCTCCGGGTCCAGCTGGTTTTTCTCCACGTCAAACTTGGGGATCAGCCGCTGGCCCTCATACAGGTCCTCCACCAGCAGCTCATCGGCAGGCACGCTGGGGCCGGTGTCCTCCGGGGCCGGGTCCTCCCCGCCCCGCAAGGCCAGGGCGATGGCCGCCAGCACCACCACCAAGGCCACCAGGGCGCAGGTGCCCCCCAGCAGGATCTTCCCCTTTCTGTCCAGTTCTCTCATCTGTTTCCTTCTCCCCTTTCCCTTGGGCGAACCACAGAAAAAGGGGCCGGAGCAGCGCTCCCAGCCCCTCATGGTCTGTTCCGCCTCAGCCGCCGTACTGCTTCAGCGCGATGGTGATGTCCACCGGCTGAGAAATGCCGGGGACCTGGCCCTCCTCGGTGTACTGCCACATTTTAAAGTCGTAGTGGAAGCTGGGGGCGGGCCGGAACTCCGAGTACCACAGGTCGTAGCCGGTGAGCTCCGGCAGGTCCAGGGTCTCGTAGCCCATGGTCTTGTCCGCCATGTAAGCGGGGGTGTAGCCCGCCGCGTCGATCTTCTGGCAGAAGGTGGAGACGATGGCCGTGACCTGTTCCCCGTTGCACTGCACTGTGCGCCGGGTCTCGTCGATGCTGCCGTCGTCCTTCCGGTCGTATTCCCAGATCACCGCCACCGGGTAGGTGATGGAGTAGTTCTGGATCTGCTGCAGCACGAAGGTGGCCTCCTCCTCGGCCTCCGCTTCGGAGATGGCCTTGGAGAAGAAGTACACCCCCACCGGCAGGCCGGCCTCCGTGGCCCCCTGGATGTTGGCCTCGAAGTTGGGGTCCAGCACAATGCGGCCGTTGTCGTAGCCCCGCCAGCCCACCCGGACCATGGCGAAGTCCACGCCGCTTTGCGCCACCTGGGCCCAGTCGATGTCCCCCTTCTGGGAGTTGACCTGGATGCCCACCGTGGACTCTCCCCCGGTGTAGGTGATGACCCCGTTCTCCTCTTTAAAGTCGTCGGGCTTGTAGACGCTTTCGGCAATATCGTAATTGGGGATGGTCATCTTCCCCTCGTACATGTCGTCGATGGACAGGGTCTCCCCCTGGTTCTCCAGCACTTCCACCGGGCTCTCCCGGGGCCCTCGCACCAAAATCACCGCGGAGGCCACCACGATGGCAGCCACCAGGAGGAGGATCACCACTAAAAATACCAGCCGCTTTCCAGAGATTTGTGTCATGGCAGGTCTTCCTTTCTCTCTCGTCTATGAAAAGGGCCGCGCGCCGCCGCCCCCAAAATTCTACACAGTTTTCCCTATTATACAGGGAAACCAGAAAAAAGGCAAGGGCACCGGGGAACTATTCCCCCTGGAAGATGCTGCCCGCCCTTCCTTTTTTCCCCAATTTCCCCGGCCCGGCCTTGCCCGGAAAAAGTTTTTTTGGTAAAATAGAAGAAAGATCCCCTTCGCGGGGGATCGGTACTTTTTTGGAAAGGAACTGCGATCCATGGAACTGAAACAGATGACCCCGGCGGAGTTTTCCGCCGTTTACCAAGAGCGCATGACGGCGGATTTCCCCGCCGACGAACTGCGGCCCCTGTCCAGCATGAAGGACCTGCACGCCCAGGGCAACTACCTGGTGTACGGCTGCTACGATGAACAGGGCCTGGCGGCCTACGCCGCCCTGGTCCTGCGGGAGGGCGCCGCCCTGCTGGACTATTACGCCGTAGACGCCTCCCGCCGGGGGCAGGGGGTGGGCCAGAAGTGCCTCTCCCTGCTGCAGAAAGAGCCCCTGGGAGCGGACTTCCTGCTGCTGGAAGTGGAGAGCGTGGAGAGCGCCCAGACCCCGTCCCAGGTGGAGGAGCGCACCAGGCGGATCCGGTTCTACCACCACTGCGGCTGCAGCGAGACCCCGGTGTACGCCCATCTCTTCGGGGTGGAGTTCCTCATCCTGTGCCTGCCCCTGGGGGGCAGCCCCCTGCCCGCCGCCCAAGAGGTGGAACAGGCCATGCTGGGCACCTACCGGCTCATCGTGCCCCCCATTGTGGGCCCGGGAGAGGAAGCCTTCCAGAAGGTGTGCAAAGTCTGGATTAAAGAGGAGCGCTGAGGGGCCAAGGCTCCCGCTCCCCCTGGTATAAGGAGAGGATCTCATGGAAAAACGACCCTTTGTGGTGGCCATCGCCGGCGGCACCTGCAGCGGCAAGTCCACCCTCACCGACCGGCTGGAGGCCCACTTCGCCACCCTGTGCCCCACCGCCGTGCTCCACATGGACAGCTACTACAAAAAGGAGTGCCCCACGGTGGTGGCCCCCATCACCGGGAAGGTCTACCCCGAGCACAACACCCCGGACAGCCTGGAGATGGAGCGGTTCTACTCCGACTTCGCCCAGGCGGTGGCCCCGGGCTCCGGCAATCGGCTGGTGCTGGTGGAGGGCCTGTTTCCCCTGCACCTGCAGGCCATCCGGGAGCGGGCGGACCTGAAGGTCTTTGTGGACCTGGAAAGCGACGCCCGCCTGGCCCGGCGGATCGTGAAGTTCATGGCCTGGGGGGACACCTTCCAGCAGGTCACCGACCGGTACCTGGACACCGTGCGCTTCCGCCACAACGAGCTGGTGGAGCCCAGCCGCTGGCACGCGGACCTGGTGGTCAACGGCACCCTGGACGGCAACAAGGCCGTGCAGGCCCTGTGCGCCTGTTTGGAGCGCATGTTGGAGCAGGCCTGAGGCTGCGGATTTTCTTTGACAAGGCCCCCGAAGCGGGGGTATAATAGGACCCAGAAGCGCGGCGGGTTCAGCCGCGGGAAAGGAGGGCGCCTATGGAAGAACGGGAGACGGAACTGACCTTTACAAGAGAGTTCGGCCGGACCCTGACCTTTCTCTACCGCAGCCGGGCCAAGTATATGGGAGAACGGCTGCGGGACTACGGCTTTGCCGGGGCCATGTTCATGATCCTCCTTCACGTGGACCGCCACCCCGGGGTGAGCCAGGACAGGATCGCCAACCACCTGTACATCGACAAGTGCAACGTGGCCCGGCGCACCAAAAAGCTGGAGGAGCTGGGCTACCTCTACCGGGAGACCGACCCCGACGACCGCCGCCAGAATAAACTGTACCTGACGCCCCAAGGCGCCGCCCTGGCCCCGGAGATCCGGGCCTGCCTGGAGAGCTGGGCCAGAACTGTCACCGCCGGGCTCTCCGATTCCCAGCGGGAAGAGCTGCTCTCCCTGCTGCTGAAGACCCGGGACGGGGTGAAGCTCACCGGCGCCCGCCAGGACCCGCCCACACAGGAAAAGGAAGGATCGTGACCTATGGAAGACTGCGTATTTTGTAAGATCGCCGCGGGGGACATCCCCTCCAACAAGGCCTACGAGGACGACACCGTCCTGGCCTTTTACGACCTGGACCCCCAGGCCCCGGTGCACGTGCTGCTCATCCCCAAAGAGCACATCCCCTCGGTGATGGACATCACCCCGGAGAACAGCCAGGTGGTGGCCCACATCTTCGAGGTGGCCGCCCGGCTCGCCCCCCAGCTGGGGCTGGAAAACGGCTTCCGCATTGTCAACAACTGCGGCAAGGACGGCATGCAGACCGTGCAGCACCTGCACTTCCACCTGCTGGGCAAAAAGCAGATGGGCTGGCCCCCCTTCCCGCCGGAAGGATAAAAGAACCACTATCACTGAGGAGGAACTAGAGAATGGGTGAAGTGTACAAGATGAACATCGCGGGGTGCGAGCGGGAGCTGCCCATCTGCCCCATCGATGCGCACATGGACATCGCTGGTTTCGTCATGTTCAGCGACGTGGAAATCACCGAGCGGGCCGCCCAGGCCCTGCTGGAAAAGTGCCCCCCGCACGACGTGATCGTCACCGCGGAGAGCAAGGGCATCCCCCTGGCCTACGAGATGGCCCGCATCGGCTGCCGGGACTACGTGGTGGCCAGAAAAGGGGTGAAGGCCTACATGGAGGACCCCATCCACGTGGAGGTGAAGTCCATCACCACCGACCATGTGCAGAAGCTGTACCTTTCCAAGGCCGACGTGGAGAACCTGAAGGGCAAGCGCATCCTCATCGTGGATGACGTGATCTCCACCGGGGAGAGCCTGGCCGCCATGGAGGAGCTGCTCCACGAGATCGGCGGCAAGGTGGTGGGCAAGGCCTGCGTCCTGGCGGAAGGCGACGCCAAAGACCGCACGGACATCCTCTACTTAGAGCCCCTGCCCCTGTTCTTCAAATAAGCCGTGTCCCGGCCCTTTGCCCTGCTGGGCTTTTCCCTGTTCGCCGCCCTGGCCCTTTCGGCCTGGACCGGCCCCGACGCCGCCAAGATCCTGGCCCTGGTCTGCCTGGGCCTGGCTTTGTGCGGGTTTTTCGCCCAGCTGGCCTGGGGCAAGGCCCGGGTCCCTTCTGTCTGTGAGAGCGTGGACGGTCCCCGTCCCCGCTCTTCTTTTCTGTTCCGCCAGCGTTTGGCCCAGGGAGCGGCCCTGGGATTTACCGCCGCGTTTCTGGGCTTTGCCCTGTTCACCGCCGCCTGGCAGCTGCGCAGCGCCCCCTACCGGAACCTGAAAGACGTAGAGGCCAGGATCCAGGGCACGGTGGTGGACTATCCCCAAGAGCTGTACCAGCGCTGCTACGTGGTGCTGCAGGTGGACAAGGCCGCCCCAGTGGCGGAGGCCTCCGCCCAGGTAAAAGAGCTTCTCCGGGACCTGCCCGGTCCCTTTACCCTGCGGCTTTCCTCCGTGCTGCCCCTGGCCCTCTCCCCGGGGGATACCCTGGAATGCACCGTCACCTTTACGGAGTTCTCCCAGACAGGGCTGTACTCCACCCTCTCCCGGCGGCTGGCCTCCGGGGTGCAGGCCGGGGCCTACCTGTCGGACTTCTCCTCCCTGTCCTCCGCCCCCGCCGCCAAGCCCGACCTGTCCCAGCTGCTGGCCCAGGTCCGCCGCCGGGCGGCCCGGGTCTTCTCCCAACACCTGCCCCGGCAGGAGGCCTCTCTCCTGCAAACCATCCTGCTGGGCACGGAGAACGACTTGACCGAGGCCTCCACCGCGGACTTCCAGCGCACCGGCACCACCCACCTGCTGGTGATCTCCGGCCTGCACTTTACCACCCTGGCGGCCTTTCTGGGGCTGCTGTTCGGGATCTTTCCCCTGGGGCGGGTGGGCAAAAACCTGCTGATTCTTCTCACCCTGCTGGCCTTTCTGGCGGTGACGGGCTTTCCCGTCTCCGGCCAGCGGGCCGCCTGGATGCAGGTGCTCTTCTACCTGTCCGGCTGCTTTGGCCGCCGCAGCGACGGGGTGAACTCCCTGGGCTTTGCAGTGTTCTGCATCTGCCTGCCAGACCCCTTCGCCGGCGGGGACCTGGGCTTCGCCCTCTCCGTGATGGCCACCCTGGGGCTGCAGGTGCTGTACGCTCCCGTCAGCCGGGGACTGGGTTACCTGGGCCCCAAAAAGGGCCTGGGCCGCAGCCTGTGGCGCCCGGTGGCGGAGTCCCTGGCCATCACCCTGGCGGCCACGGCCTTTACCCTGCCCATCCAGATCCCCGTGCTCGGCACCCTGCCCCTGGTGGCGCCCCTGGCCAACCTGGTGCTCCTCTTCCCCTGCAGCCTGCTGCTGTACGCCGGGTTCCTCTCGGTGCTGTGCCTGCCGGTGACAGGGCTCTCCCTGCCCTTCCTCTTCTGCGGCGGGTGTGTGGCCCGGTTCGTCCTCTGGGCCGTGGGGGAGCTGGCCCGGCTGCCCTACGGCTCCCTGTCCCTGGGCCAGGACACAGGGCTGCTGACGGTGGGAGTGCTGCTGTTGCTGGTGTTTTTCGGCTCTCTGCCCCGGCGCACCAAGGCAAGGGGACTGCTCACCGGCCTTGCCATGGCGGTGGCTTTGGGAGCCTCTGTGGGCCTGCACCAGCTGCGCTGGGTCGGGGTCACCACCCTGGGGGTGGCCGAGGCCGGCGGCTCCTCCTGCGTGGTGGTCATCCGGGACGGCTCCGCCGGGGTGCTGAGTTTAGGCGGCTACATCGACTCCTCCGGCCTCTACCTGCTCCAGGCCCACAACGTGTCCCAGGTGGAGACCCTGTTCCTCCCAACCCAGGACGGGGAGGCCCGGCTCTGTGCCCAGCGGATTTTGGAAAACCTGCCGGTGGAGCGGATCCTGCTGCCCCAGGGGGCCTACGCCGGCAAAGATTTGGACGGCCAGGGCGTCCCCGTGGAGCGGGCCCGGCCCGGGGAGAGCTTCCAGCTCCTGCCCGGCCTGGAGGCCGCCTACTCCCAGGACGGGGCCAGGCTCAGCTTTACCGCCGGCGGGGTGGACGTGATCGTGGAGCTGGCCCCCTCCGGCCCGGGGGAGTGCCAGGTGCTGGTCACCCAGCAGCGGGACACCCAGATAAATTCCTCGTTTACTGTTTTGCAGGCAGATGGTATAATGGGAGAGACGGGCGGCGAGGAGGCGGAGCTTCGCTCTGGCCGGTACGTGTCGCCCCCAGAACAGAGCAGCCTGTGCCTGGACTTTTCCGGGGACGGCCAGATCCAGATCAGGAGGGAGAATTGATGGGCGCCATCAACGAAACAGAACTGAAGCGCCAGCTGTCCCAAGGGCAGCTCTCCTCCCTGTACGTGGTGCGGGGGGAGGAAAAATACCTGGTGTCCCGGTGGGCCAGGCGGATTCTCAAGGCCGCCGGCGGGGACAGCTTCCCGGAGTTCAACCGCAACGAGCTGGGCTCCTCCGCCACGGTGGACGCCATCGCCGACGCCGCCGAGGCCCTGCCCTTTTTCAGCGACCACAAGTGCGTCTCCGTCCCCGACTGGGACCCGGAGCTGCAGGACGCCACCGAGCTTTCCAAGCTCCAGGAGCTGCTGGAAAACCTGCCGGAGACCACCACCCTGGTGTTCTGGTACCCCACCCAAGAGCCCGACGGAAGGAAGGCCAAGGTGAAGAACCTGTGGAAGTGGGCGTCCCAGTACGGCCAGGTGCTGGAGTGCCGCCGCCGGGACCCTTCCGAGCTGCGGAAAGTGCTGCTGCGGGAGGCGGAAAAGGCCGGCTGTTCCCTCTCCCGGGAAAACGCCGGGAAGATTCTGGAGTACGCCGGGCTGGACCTGCACCTGCTCCTCTCGGAGATGCAGAAGCTGTGCGCCTACGCCCTGGGCACCGCCGGGGAGAACCCCGCCTCTCCCCCGGAGATTACCGCCGCCATGATCGAGACCCTGGTGCCCAAGACCGCCGAGGCCACCGCCTTCCTGCTGGCCAACGCCCTGGCCGCCGGAAACTTCGAGGGGGCCTACCGCCACCTGGACACCCTGCTCACCCAGAACCAGGAGCCCATCGCCATTTTAGGGGCCCTGAGCTCGGTGTACGTGGACATGTACCGGGTCAAGGCCGCCCTGGAGAGCGGCAAGCCCGCCACCGCCCCGGCGGAGTACGGGGACTACAAGGGCCGGGAGTTCCGCCTGCGCAGCGGGGAGCGCAACGCCCGGGGAGTGCCCCTGTCCGTGCTGCGGCGCAGCCTCGCCCTGCTCCTCCAGGCGGACCTGGCCCTGAAGGGCTCTAAGCTCAGCCCCAGGACCGTGCTGGACCAGCTCATCGCCAGGCTGCTGCTGGCCAGCCAGGAGGCCGCCTCATGATCCGGGTGAAGGAGGCCATCCTGGTGGAGGGCCGCTACGACAAGAGCAAGCTGTCCGCCCTGGTGGACGGCCTGATCCTGGAAGCGGGGGGCTTCTCCCTGTTCCGGGACAAAGAGAAGCTCCGGTTTTTAAGGGAAGTGGCCAAGGACCGGGGCCTGATCATCCTCACCGACAGCGACGGGGCGGGGTTCCTCATCCGGGGCAGGCTCTCCTCCCTGCTGCCGCCGGAGCACCTAAAGCACGCCTACATCCCAGACGTGTACGGCAAAGAGCGGCGCAAGGCCCAGCCTTCCAAAGAGGGGAAGCTGGGGGTGGAGGGCATGGACCTTCCCACCCTGCGGGCCGCCTTGGAGCGGGCCGGGGCCACCCTGGAGGAGGGCCTGGCCCCGCCCCAGCGGGAGAAAGTGCGAAAGAGCGACCTGTACGAGCTGGGGCTCTCGGGCCAGCCGGACAGCGAAAAGCGCCGGAAAGCCCTGCAGCGGGCCCTGGCCCTGCCGGAGCGGCTCTCCGCCAACGGGCTGGTCCAGGCGGCCAGCGCCCTGTACGGCCGGGAGGAGTTCCTCCGGCTGGCAGGGGAGTTTTTCCAACAAGAAGAGGGGGACGCGTGATATGGAACTGACCAGAGAGGCCCTGCGGGCTGTGGAATTCCGCAGCAGGGGCCAGTGGTACCAGGCAAGGCAGGTGGACCAGTTCATCGAGGAGCTCACCGTGGCGGTGGACCAGGCCCAGCGGGAGCGGGACACCCTGTGCCAGGAGCTGAAGGAGGCCCGCTGCCAGAGTGAGGAGCTGGAGGCGAGAGCCGCCGCCCTGGAGGAAGAGATCCAAGCCTTGGCCCAGAAAAAGGCGGCGCTGGAGGAGACCCTGGCGGCCCAGCCCAAACGCCCCGCCTGGGAGGAGCGCCAGCACCGGGTGCTGGAGGACCTGTCCGCCGAGCGGGACCAGCTCATCGCCGACATCAAGGCGCTGCGCCAGTTCCGGGAGGACTTCCGGGCGGCGGTGGAAGGGGACGCCCGGGCCTTTTTGGAAAAGGCCTCCACCCTGGCCTCGGAAGAGGTCCTACCCTAAAGCCCACCACCACAGAAAGGCAGGAGAGACGATATGGCGGATCAGCGCCGCATTGACGAGTTTTTAGACTTATACAAACAGCTGGAAGACGAGCTGGAGGACAAGTACCGCAACTCCCGGCGGCACTACAGCAGCGTGGTGTTCGAGTTCGCCCGGGACGACGACAGCCTGCCCGTCCGGAACAAGCTGGACATCTGCCGGGAGATCCGCAACCTGCTCACCCACAACCCCAACCTGGAGGGGGAGCCTATCGTAGAGCCCTCCCAGCCGGTGCTGCTGGCCATCCGGGAGGTGCTGGAGTTCGTCCGCCGGCCCCCCCTGGCCATGGACTACGCCACCAAGGCCGACCAGGTGATGAAGGCCCACCTGGGCCAGCGGGTGCTGCGGCTCATGGAGGTCATGGACAAAAACGGCTACTCCCACATTCCCGTTATGGACGAGGGGGAGTTCCGGGGGGTGTTCAGCGTGGGCACTATGTTCCAGTACCTGCTGCGCTCCAAGGGGAAGGGAATCAACCAGGACACCACCCTGCGGGAGCTGGGGAAATACCTGGAAGTCCAGGCCCACATGGAAAACTACGCCTTTGTGAGCAAAGACACCACCTACATGGAAGTCCGCCGGATGTTCCAGCGGGTGCGGGGAAAGAACAAGCGCCTGTCCGTCATCTTCCTCACCGAGCACGGAAAAGAGGGGGAGCCCCTGCTGGGGATGCTCACCCCCTGGGACGTGATGCGGGAACCGGAATAAGCGAGGGAAAGACTGCCGGCAGCGGCAGTCTTTTTTTGCTTGCCAAGGGGGGCCGGTGGTGGTATCATGCCCATAGAGAAAAAACTGGGAGGGATCAGGGTTGAAAACAGGGATCGTGCTGGAGGGGGGCGCCATTCGCACCATGTTCTCCTCCGGCGTCTGCGACGGGCTGCTCACCCGCGGCCTGCTGCCGGACTACGTCATCGGGGTGTCCGCGGGCATCGCCTACGGGGTAAGCTACGTGTCCCGGCAGGAGGGCCGGAACATGCGGATCATGGAGCGGTACATCAACGACAAGCGGTACATGGGCCTGGGTAATTTGCTGCGCCGGAACAACCGGGCCTACTTCGGCCTGGACTTCGTCTACGACAGGGTGCCCAACCAGCTCATCCCCTTCGACTACGACGCCTTTGCCGCCTACCCCGGGGAGGTGGAGGCGGTGGTGACCGACCTTGCCACCGGCCTGCCCCGGTACGTGCCGGTAGACCGCCGGGACAAGACCTTCCAGATTTTGCGGGCCACCTGCGCCATGCCCCTGCTCTTCCCCACCTTCACCGTGGAGGGCGCCCCCTGTTTAGACGGCGGCGCCGCCGACGCCATCCCCTATGAGCGGGCTTTCGCAAAGGGCTGCGACCGGCTCCTGGTGGTGCTCACCAAAGAGCGGCCGTACCGCCGCCAGCCGGAGAAGCTCCAGCCCCTGATCAACCTGTGGTACAGGAAGTACCCCAAGTTCTGCCAGGTCATGGCCCGCCGGCACCAGACCTACAACCAGTCCCGGGAGCGGCTGTTCCAGCTGGAGCGGGAAGGGAAGGTGCTGCTCTTCGCCCCGGAGAGCACCGCGGGCTTTCACCGCACAGAGCGGGACGTGGAGAAGATCCGGGCCCTGTGGCAGCAGGGCCGGGACCAGGCCCTGGCCCGTTTAGACGAGGTGGAGGCCTTCCTCCGGGGAAAGTGACCTCCTGGCTTTCCCCGCTGAGGGCGACGCGAACCAGGCCCCCGCCCGCTTGGACGAGGTGGAGGCTTTCCTCCGGGGAAAGTGACCGCCGGAGACGCCCCTGGCTCTCCCCGCTGAGGGCGACGCGAACCAGGCCCCCGCCCGCTTAGACGAGGCGGAGGCCTTCCTTCGGGGAAAGTGACCGCCGGAGACGGCCCCGGCTTTCCCCACCGCTGAGGGCGACGTGAACCAAACCATGGCCCGCTTGGACGAGGTGGAGGCCTTCCTCCGGGGAAAGTGACCCTTGCCAGATCCGGGTCCATCCGTTAAAATGGTAGGAGACAAACATTTTTAGGAGGTGCCCGCCATGCTTCCCTATTCTCTGCTCTACCCCCAGACCAACACCGCCCGCCGGGCGGTCAAGCTCGATGGCATGTGGAAGTTCTCCCTGGACCCCCAAACCCAGGGGGAGCGGGAGGGCTGGCCCCAGGGCCTCCCCACCCAGGAGCGCATCCCTGTCCCCGCCAGCTTCCAGGACTTTTTCACCGACAAGGACACCCGGGAGTACGCCGGGGACTTCTGGTACGAGACGAAGTTCTTCCTCCCCAGGGAGTGGGCCGGGAAGCGGCTGTTCCTCCGCTTCGGCTCTGTGACCCACCGGGCGGTGGTCTACTGCAACGGCGTGGAAGTGGCCCGGCACCAGGGGGGCTTCCTGCCCTTCTGCGCGGACATCACCGCCGCGGCCCGGCTGGACCAGGAGAACACCCTGGTGGTCAAGGCCAACAACGAGCTCACCGAGACCAACATCCCCTGCGGCAGGACCATCACCCTGAAAAACGGCAAGAAGATGGCAAAGCCCTACTTCGACTTTTTTAACTATGCCGGCATCCACCGGTCCGTGCACCTGCTGGCCCTGCCCCAGGCGTCCATCCAGGACGTGAGCCTCACCTTCGCCCTGGAGGAACGCGCCGCCCAGGTGCGCTACACCGTGGACTGCGCCCCCGGCTGCACCGTGGCCCTGTCCCTGCTGGACGCCCAGGGGAACCTGGCCGCCTCTGGGGAGGGGACCGAAGGGGTCCTCACCGTAAAAGAGCCCCGGCTGTGGGGGGTGCGAGACCCCTACCTGTACCGGCTGGTGGTCACCCTCTTCCAGGGGGACCAGCTGGCGGACCAGTACACCCTGGAGACAGGCATCCGCACGGTGGAGGTGCGGGGCGCCCAGATCCTGCTCAACGGGAAGCCCGTGTACCTGAAGGGCTTTGGCAAACACGAGGACAGCGACCTGTTCGGCCGTGGCTTTAACCCCGCCGCCCTCAAGCGGGACTTTGAGCTGATGAAGTGGATGGGGGCCAACTCCTTCCGCACCTCTCACTACCCCTACGCCGAGGAGGTCTACCAGATGGCCGACCGGGAGGGCTTTTTGATCATTGACGAAGTCCCCGCCGTGGGCATGTTCGAGAGCTTGATGAACTTCTTCGACGCCACCACCGGCAAGCAGTCCGGCTTCTTCGGGAAGGAGACCACCCCCCAGCTGCTCCAGGCCCACCTGCAGGCGGTGGAGGAGATGATCGCCCGGGACAAGAACCACCCCTGCGTCGTGGCCTGGAGCCTGTTCAACGAGCCGGAGACCACCAACGAAAACGCCGTGCCCTATTTTGAGCAGATCTTCGCCAGGGCCAGGGAGCTGGACCCCCAGCAGCGGCCCCGCACCTTCGCCCTCATCGGCAACTCCACCCCAGAGACCTGCAAGTGCGTGCAGCTGTCGGACTTTGTGTGCCTGAACCGCTACTACGGCTGGTACAACCAAGGGGGCTACGAGATCTCCGACGCCGAGGAGAACTTCCGCAAAGAGATGGACGGCTGGCAAGCCCGGGGGCTTCACAGGCCCTTTGTCTTCACCGAGTACGGCGGGGACACCCTGTCCTCGAAGCACAAGCTCCCCTCGGTCATGTGGAGCCAGGAGTACCAGCGGGAGGCGCTGGAGATGCTCCACCGGGTGTTTGATTCCTACGACTTTGTCCAGGGAGAGCAGGTGTGGAACTTCGCCGACTTCCAGACCGGCGAGGGGATCATGCGGGTCAACGGCAACAAGAAGGGGGTCTTCACCCGCCAGCGCCAGCCCAAAGACGCCGCCTTCCTCCTGAAAGCCCGCTGGGAGTCCATCCCCCACACCGGCTGGGAGAAGTCTCCCGGAGCAAAACAGGGGGAGTGATCTTTCTCCCCCCTCCCCGCGGGCGGGGAAGGTTTGAGGAAGCCCGCCCCCGTCTCCCCTGTCGGGCGGGAAAGCTATGTGGTACCCACCCCCTGGTCTCCGCTGCCGCGTCGGGCGCTGGTCGCCAGTGGCGACCGTTCAGCGCCGACCGAAGCGGGAGCTGAGACCGGTTCGCGGCAGAGCGCCACTGGCGCTCGCTCACCCCCTCCCATGCACCAACATCTCCTGAGGGAGATAACTTGCCCGCATGGGAGGGGGACGGTTTTATATAGTCTAATTCCAAAGGGGGGAGCATCCGCTGTCTCGCCTGCCGGCTCGGTCGGTCGCTGGACGCGTGCCACCGGCACGCAGCGACCCCCTTTGATAACCCCCCACGTTTTATAGCTCTCTGCCTCAAATGAGGCTGTGTGCCGTGGGGGTGCAAGGGGGCT
>DXDU01000092.1 GCA_019115285.1 Candidatus Acutalibacter pullistercoris | reverse complement strand
CTACGCCCGGGAGTCCTGGTACATCAAGATGACCGAGGTGAAGGACCAGCTTATCCGGAACAACAACACGGTGAAGTGGTACCCCGAAAGCATCGGCAAGGGCCGCTTCGGCGACTGGCTGGAAAACGTCCAGGACTGGGCCGTCAGCCGGAACCGGTACTGGGGCACGCCCCTCAATATCTGGGAGTGTGAGTGCGGCCACCGCCACGCCATCGGCAGCATCGCGGAGCTTCGGGAGCTGTCTTCCAACTGCCCCGAGGACATCGAGCTCCACCGGCCCTACGTGGACCAGGTGACCATCCCCTGCCCCCACTGCGGCAAGGAGATGCACCGGGTGCCCGAGGTCATCGACTGCTGGTTCGACTCCGGCTCTATGCCCTTCGCCCAGCACCACTACCCCTTCGAGAACAAAGAGCTCTTCGAGAGCCAATTCCCCGCGGACTTCATCTCCGAGGCCGTGGACCAGACCCGTGGCTGGTTCTACAGCCTGCTGGCCATCTCCACCCTGCTGTTTGACAAGGCCCCCTTCAAGAACGTGCTGGTCCAGGGCCTGGTGCAGGACGAAAACGGCCAGAAGATGAGCAAATCCAAGGGCAACGCCGTAGACCCCATGGAGGCCCTGAAGAAGTTTGGCGCGGACCCCCTGCGCTGGTACTTCTACACCAACTCCGCCCCCTGGCTGCCCAGCCGTTTCCATGAGAAGGCCGTCATCGAGGGGCAGAAGAAGTTCTTCTCCACCCTGTGGAACACCTACGCCTTCTACGTGCTCTACGCCAACATCGACAGCTTCGACCCCACCCAGTACCAGCTGGACCAGTGCGCCCTGACGGTGATGGACCGTTGGCTGCTGTCCCGGCTGAACACCGCGGTGCAGGCGGTGGATGAGAACCTCTCCGCCTACAAGGTGCCCGAGGCCTGCCGGGCCCTCCAGGACTTTGTGGACGAGATGAGCAACTGGTACGTCCGCCGCAGCCGGGAGCGCTACTGGGCCCAGGGTGTCACCGACGACAAGACCGCCGCCTACATGACCCTCTACACCGCCCTGGTGACCACCGCCAAGATGGCCGCCCCCATGGCCCCCTTCATGAGCGAGGACATCTACCGGAATCTGGTGTGCTCCGTGGACAAGGCCGCTCCCGAAAGCGTGCACCTGTGCGCCTGGCCCCAGTACGAGGCGGCCCGGGTGGACAAGAAGCTGGAGGCGGACATGGACGAGGTGCTGCGCATTGTCACCCAGGGCCGTGCCGCCCGGAATCTGTGCGGCAGGAAGAACCGCCAGCCCCTGCAGGCCCTGTACACCGACGCCGACGCCGGCCTGGGGGAGCTGTACCAGGACATCATCAAGCAGGAGCTGAACGTGAAGGAGCTCCACTTCCTCTCCGACATGTCCCAGTTTACCGACTACACCTTCAAGCCCCAGCTGAAGCTGCTGGGCAAGAAGCTGGGCAAGCGGCTGGGCGAGGTGCGCCAGGCCCTCTCCGAACTGGACGGCTCCGCCGCCAAGAAGGAGCTGGACGACACCGGCGTGCTGAAGCTGGCCCTACCCGACGGGGAAGTGGACCTGACCGCCGAGGAGCTGCTCATCGACACCGCCCAGAAGGAGGGCTTCACCTCCATCTCCGACCGGGGCCTGACCGTGGTGCTGGACACCACCCTCAACGACCAGCTCATCGAGGAGGGCTTCGTCCGGGAGATCGTCAGCAAGCTCCAGTCCATGCGGAAGGACGCGGGCTTCAACGTGGTGGACCACATTGAGGTGTACCACCAGGGCAGCCAGAAGATCGCCCAGGTGCTGCGAGATAACCAACAGTCCATCCTCTCCGACGTGCTGGGAGAGGCCTGCCACCACGACCAGCTGGACGGCTACACCGCCCAGTGGGACATCAACGGCGAGACCACCACTTTCGGCGTGAAGAAGCTGTAAGGCACAGACCAGACAGAGCAGAGAAAAAGGGCCGTCCGGCAGGACGGCCCTTTCCCTTGCCCGCCGACGCGGCGTGGGAGCGCGCCGTTCTGAAGAAAGGAGGCGCTCTCATCGCGCCAGGCCAGGGGAAAGAGGGACCCTTTTCAGGCCGGGCTCCGTGGCTTTCAGCACTCCGCAGGAAAATGCCTTTCCCGCTCTTATTTTCAGGAAGGCCGATACGAGCAATAGGCTTGCGGACTTTAGCTGGGTACGTCCGCTGCCACGTAAAAGTTCTTTGCTTCTTTCTTGCAAGAAAGAAGGAGAAGCCTGGCGGAGCCAGGCATAAAAGAAACCCCGGCCCAAAAGGGACGGGGTTCATTTTACGGCTTGACTTAGAACACGTACTTCTTGCCGGTGTTGTAGGACTCGTAAGCGCCCACCATGAACTTGGTCAGGGCTACGGCGTCGTCAATGCCGTTGGGGGCTTCCCCAATGCCGCAGCAGGCGTCGATCCAGGCGTCGATGGGCATGGTGCTCTTCTCGGGCAGGTCGGTCATCTGCACCAGCTTGTTGCCGGTCTCCTCGCAGGTGTACTCCAGGGTGTCGTTGTGGACCATCAAACCGCCCTTGGTGCCCTGCATCTCCATGACGTAGGGGATGCCGTTGGTGACGAAGCCGGTCTCGGACACGCCGATGGTGCCGTTCTCAAACTCGATGACAGACACGGCGTTGTCCTCCACCGCACGGCCGGTGACCTTGGTGAACTGGGAGACAATGCTCTTGGGCTCTCCCAGGAACCAGTGGAGGGTGTACATGGGATGGGCGCCCAGGTCCATCATGGCGCCGCCGCCGGTCTGGGAGGCGTCGTAGAAATGGGGGGGCAGCCAGCCCAGAGAGCCGTCGGGCATGGGGGCCACGCTGCCGTTGTGGTAGTTGTGCACCCGGGCGTAGGTGATCTGGCCCAGCTTGCCGCTGTCCACCAGCTCTTTGGCGGCCTTCAGGGTGGGCCAGGTCTTGTGGGGGAAGGACACGGTGAACTTCACGCCGCTGTCCTTGATGGCCTTGGCCACTTCCTGGGCGTCCTCGTTGGTGAAGGTGAGGACCTTCTCGGTGAAGATGTTCTTCTTGTGGGCCGCCGCGGCCAGGAGCACTTCCTTGTGCTGGTAGGTGGCGGTGGTGATGGACACGCCCTCGATGGTGGGGTCGTTCCAGATGGCATCCAGGTCGGGCTGGAAGGGGACGCCCAGCTTCTCGGCGGTGGCCTTGCCCCGCTCTTCGTTGTCGTCCCACAGGCAGCACAGCTCGGCCTTGGGGTTGTTCAGGATGGCGGTGGAGTACTCCATGGTGTGCACATGCCACGCGCCGACAACTGCGATTTTCATGGGTCAATTTCCTCCCTGTTTTTGTGTGATACAGTTTCCTGAAAGGGCTGGAGTGTTCCTTCCTCCAGCCACGCCTACAGCTTAACACCAGGGCGGGAAAAATGCAAGGGCCCCGCCCAAATTTTCCCAGGGGGCTGCGCCCCAGGCAATTCGCGAGCAGCCCCTTGGTGGTGTTCGCAGGCTTAGCGGCCCGCGCTGTGGCCTGGGATTTGGGTTGGGGACTAGCTAGGCTGCGCGACGCTGCGGCCCGGTCTCTCTCCTATAGGATGTCAGGCCAGGCACTCACGGAGGATCCGGTCCATGTCCCCGCGCTTCTCCTCCATCTCCCGCACCAGGGCGAACTGGTTCCTGGCACGGTCCAGGTTGTGGGTGGGGTAGGCGGTGCGGAAGTACACGTCCCCGTTTAAGTAGTCCGCCAAAAAGCGCATGCCCACCTCCAGGGTCATCAGCCTGGCGCCGTCGGGGAGGGTCTCCAGCTCTTTCTCTGTCAGGGCCTGGCCCGCGGCGGAGAGGAACCCCTTGGAGTAGGCCCGGAACAGGTCCAGGTCGAAGTGGACCTTGGAAAGGTCGGCCTCGTCCTCGGCGGCGGTGCTGGCCCCGGCCCGGATGGAGTCCCCGAAGTCGAAGGCGCACAGCCCGGGCATCACCGTGTCCAGGTCGATGACGCACACGGCCTTGCCGGTGGTGTCATCCAGCAGCACGTTGCTGAGCTTTGTGTCGTTGTGGGTCACCCGCAGGGGCAGCTCCCCCCGGGCCAGCAGGTCCATGAGCAGGGCGCAGTCCTGCTTTCTGGCCCGGGCGAAGTCCAGCTCCGGGCCCACCTCTCCCAGGCGGCCGGCGGCGTTTTTCTCCGCGGCCTCCTCCAGCTGCCGGTACCGGGCCGGGGTGTTGTGGAAATCGGGGATGATCTCGTGGAGGGTGTCGGCGGGGTAGTCGCACAGCAGCTGCTGGAACCGCCCGAAGGCCCGGCCCGCCTCCTCCAGCATGGACAGGTCCTGGACGCTCTCGTGGGAGGCGGCGCCGTCCACGTACACGGTGCACCGCCAGTAGTTGCCCGCCTCGTCCCGGGCGAAGCTCGCCCCCTCCACGGTGGGCACCACGGTGAGGGTCTCCCGGTCCGGGTCGCCCCCCTGGGCGGCAATCTTCTCCCGCAAAAAGCTGGTGACCCCCAGGATGTTCTCCATGATGTTCTCCGGGGAGGGGAACACGAAGTGGTTGATCCGCTGCAGGGTCAGCTTCCGGCCCGGGGCCTGCACCAGGTAGGTGTCGTTGATGTGGCCGCTGAGCAGGGGCTTATAGGGGGTGTCGGAAGCCAGGCCGAAGGCGGCCAGCACCGGGGCAGTCAGAGGGTTTTTGGTTTCCATAGACGATTTCCTTTCTGGGTGGGGATTTGAAGGTAAGGCAACGGGCCGCCCCCCAGAAAGGGGAGGGCAGCCCGGTATTGGGTCTTGGTCAGAAGCGGACGGCGGCTTGGAGGATGGTCTCCCCCGGGGCGCCGGAGACAGACAGGTTCCCGCTGTAGCGCTCCACGATCTGGGCGGTGTTCTCCAGCCCCCGGAACTGGTCGTCCTGGCGGGGGGCGTCGTCGAACAGCCACTGCAGCACCTGGGAGAGGCTCTTGCCCTTCAGGGAGAACCGGGGCTTGCGCGCCGGCGGGTCGGCGGAGTAGAGCACCTCAAACCGCAGGGTGTCCTCCCCGGGGATGAGGGTGAAGCGCAGCCGCCGTTCCCCGTGGTAGGCGGCGGCGTCCTGGCAGGCCCGGGTGAGCAGCTCGTTGACCACCAGGCACAGCTCCGAGGTCTTCAGGGGGTTTTTCCCCACCGCGGCGCTGCAGGCGAACTCGATGTGGTTCTGGGCGGCGAAGGCCGCCTTGGTGGCGATCACCGCGCTGAGGTAGGGGTTGTCGGTGTACTGGGCCAGCATGGGGTTGCGGGCGGTATTCTCCTGGCAGGTGCGGATGTACTGGGGCACCTTGTCCTCCAGGCCGTCCGCCAGCATGACGGTGATGGTGTCCAGGGCGTAGTCGTGCTTTTTCTGCTGGGCCTGCACCTCCCGGACGGCGGCCAGGGTATCGGTAAAGTCACCGGCCTCCATGGCCAGCATCTGTTCCCGGGCGGCCTCCCCCGCGGTGCGGGCCCGGAACCGCCCTGCCTGGTACAGGGAGCGGAAGCAGAAGATCATCCCCCCGTAGAGCAGGGCCGCCAGCAGCAGCCGGCCCGCGGGGATCTGGGAGCGGAAGAGGAAGTCCAGCTGCCCCAGGCACACCAGGTAGGCCGCCAGCAGCAAAAGGCACATGCCCGCCAGGAACCCGGAGACGCCCCGGTCGCTGTAGTGGTGGAAGGGCCGGTACAGGCACAGCCCCATGAGCAGGGAGAACAGCAGGGTGAAGAGGACGGACAAAGCCCCGCCCACCCCCCCGGCGGTGGAGAAGGGCAGCACCCCCAGAAACAGGGGGACGAAGGCCCCTAAAAAGGCGAAGTCGCACAGGGTCAGCAAGGCCACGAAAAACTTTTGCAGAGGGTTGTTCCTGTAGAGGAACAGGCTGGACACGAAGAACAGCAGGCAGCCCGCGGCGCAGGCGGCCTGGTCCCCGGCGGCCGGGTCTGGGATGAGCCCCCGCAGGGGCACGGACAGCCCCAGGGACAGGCCGTACACCACCGCGGTGACGGCCAGGGTGGTCCAGAACCGGTAGCGGTCCTCCAGCAGGGCCAGGAACAGCCCGGCCCCGCACAGCAGCACAATAGAAAGGTAGAGCATAGAGATCCATTCCCTCCTTACCCCAGTGGTTACAGCCATTATAGCATAAGGCACAAGGGGAAACAATCGCCTTTTTCGCAAAAGATGGAAATCGCACAAAAAACTTCTGGGGATTTGTCAGACTTTCGTTGACAGAGGCCCCCACAAACAGCTATAGTATTAGAGAGAGGCGGCACAAGCCGCCACAGACCCGGGGAAAGGGGGAGAACCATGCAGCGGGGAAAGATCTTTACGGCGGTGGCCTGGGGACTGGGAGGCCTGTTCCTGTGCGCCGCGGCGGCGGTGGGCTTTGCCACCCAGGGCTTCGGCCTGGCGGAACTGCCCGATCCCCAGCCGGAGGACTGGGCCCAGGCCTACACCACCACCTGGGACACGGAGGAGGACCCGGTGCGGGGGCTGGACATCTCCTGGTTCCACGGGCCGGTGGAGCTGCGGGTGGGAGAGAGCCAGTACGTCACCGTGACGGAGGAGGCCCAGCAGGAACTGCCCGAAGAGGACCAGCTGGAGCTCACCAGCTCCGGCGGGGTGCTGCGCATCAAGTGGAACAGCCAGCTGCTGGCCCTGGACCTGCTGGAGCACAACAGCAAGGCGTTGGTTGTGGAGGTGCCCCGGGAGACGGCGGAGGACCTGGAGGAGCTGCGGTGCCAGGCGGTGTCCGGCCTGGTGACGGTCTCGGGCTTTGCCGCCGGGGAGATGGAGCTCAGCTCCGACTCGGGGGGCCTGGCCCTGTCCGACCTGCGGGCGGGGGAGCTGCGGCTCTCCACCATCTCCGGGCCTATGACACTGCGAAACGCCCAGGTGGAGGGCAGGCTGGAGGCCTACACCACCGCCGGGGCCGCGGAGCTTTCACAGGTGGCGGCCAGCGAGGTGAAGCTCACCGCCGTGTCCGGGGCGATGGCCTTCCAGGGCCAGGCGGGAGAGCTGTGGGGAGATTCCATCTCCGGGGCGGTGGACATCGCCCTGACCCAGTGCCCCCAGGCCGCCAAGCTCCGGTCCGTGTCGGGAGGGCTTACCCTGGCCCTGCCGGAGAACGACGGCTTTGAGGCCGCCTTCTCCAGCGTGTCCGGGCGGTTCCAGTGCCAGTTCCCGGCAAGCGGGGACAAGGGCCCGAAGGGCCGGGCCCTGTACGGCAGCGGCGGCGTCCAGCTGGAGTTCTCCACCACCACGGGGGACATCCGGCTGCTGCGGTCCAGCCCGGCGAAGACAGGCGATCAAACCCAAGGGAGTGAGCTGACATGATGGTAGGCAAGTACATTTTATCCATCGACCAGGGGACCACCAGTTCCCGGGCGGTGCTGTTTGACTCTTTCGGCGGGGTGGCCGGCATGGGGCAGAAGGAGTTCCCCCAGATCTACCCCCAGCCGGGCTACGTGGAGCACGACCCGGTGAAGATCCTCCAGACCACCCTGTTCGCCATGAAGCAGGCGGTGGCCCAGGCGGGGATCACCGCCCAGGACATCGCCGCGGTGAGCGTGACAAACCAGCGGGAGACCGTGGTGGCCTGGGACGCGGTGACGGGCATTCCCGTGTGCAACGCCATTGTGTGGCAGTGCCGCAGGACGGCCCCCCTGTGCGAGAAGCTGCGCCAGGACGGCATGGAGCAGTACGTCCGGGACACCACCGGGCTGATTATCGACCCGTACTTTTCCGGCACCAAGATGAAGTGGATTTTGGAGAACGTCCCCGCCGCCCGGGAGCTGGCGGGGAAGGGCAGGCTGCGCTTCGGCACCATCGACACCTGGCTCATCTACTCCCTCACCGACGGGGAGGCCTACGTCACCGACGCCTCCAACGCCTCCCGGACCATGCTGTTCGACATCCACCGGCTGCGCTGGGACGAGGAGATGCTCCGGTACTTCGGCATCCCCCGGGAGGCCCTGCCCCGGGTGGCGGAGAGCGGGGAGATGGTGGGCATGTGCAGCGCCGACGTGCTGGGGGTGGAGATCCCCATCGCCGGCATGGCCGGGGACCAGCACGCCGCCCTGTTCGGCCAGTGCTGCTTTACCCCGGGCATGGCCAAGAACACCTACGGCACCGGCTGCTTCGTCTTGATGAACACCGGCTCCAAGCCGGTGGCGTCCCAGCACGGGCTGCTCACCACCATCGCCTGGAAGCTGGGGGGCAAGGTGACCTACGCCTTGGAGGGCAGCGCCTTCAACGCCGGGTCGGCCATCCAGTGGCTCCGGGACGAGCTGCAGCTCATCAAGAACCCCCAGGAGGCGGACCTGCTGGCGGAGACGGTGGAGGACGCCGGAGGCGTCAGCTTTGTGCCGGCCTTTACGGGCCTGGGCGCCCCCTACTGGGACATGTACGCCAGAGGGGCCCTGCTGGGGGTGACCCGGGGCACCACCAAGGCCCACCTGTGCCGGGCGGTGCTGGAGAGCATCGCCCTGGAGAGCTGCGACCTGGTGAAGACCATGGAGCGGGAGTCCGGCAGGGACATCCCGGAGCTGCGTGTGGACGGCGGCGCCTCCCGGAGCAGGTTTTTGATGCAGTACCAGGCCGACATTTTAAACGCCCGGGTCTGCCGCCCCCAGTGTTTGGAGACCACGGCCCTGGGCTCTGCCATGATGGCGGGCCTGACGGTGGGGGTGTGGGAAGACCTGGAGGAGCTCTCCTCCATCTGGAAGGAGAACACCAGGTTCGCCCCCCAGTATGAGGAATCCCGCCGCCAGGCAGACCTGCGCCGCTGGCACCAGGCAGTAGAGCGCAGCAAAGGCTGGGCCAAAGGGGAGTAAGGGCCATTCCCTGCCCTCTCCCGCCGGCTTGCTCGGGACGGGTGCTGCCCACCCCCTGGTCTTGCCTGGCGCCTTGCTCGGGCTGAGTGCGGCCCACCCCCTGCCCCCTCCCATGCACTGACATTGCCTAGGGGAGATAGCTTTCCGGCATGGGAGGGGACGGTTTTATATAGTCTAATTCCAAAGGGGGAGGCAAGGCCGTCTCGCCTGCCGGCTCGGTCGGTCGCTGAACGCGTGCCACCGGCACGCAGCGACCCCTTTGTGAACCCCCT
>DXDU01000091.1 GCA_019115285.1 Candidatus Acutalibacter pullistercoris | reverse complement strand
ATAATGGGATATAGTCTGTACCCCTGCGGTACGGGAGGGGGGATTCTAATCTATAATCTCATTCCAAAGGGGGGCTAACGCCCCCCTTTGATAACCCCCCCTTTTTTAAGGGCGGCCCTCTCCGTCATCGCTTGCAGCGATGACACCTCCCCCAAAGGGGGAGGCGAGACTTGTCTCTCCCTCTGGGGCCGCTACGTGCCACTGGCGACCAGCGCCCGAACCGGCAGGTGAGACGCTGGCACGACGAAGTCGTGACTGAGAGGGCGGCCTTTCAAGGGGTTCACAAAGGGGGAGACGAATGTCTCCCCCTTTGGAATTAAACTATAGTACTATCTCCCCCTCCCATGCCGGTGGGCTACCCTCTTTTGCACGGTGAGTGCATGGGAGGGGGCAGGGGGTGGGCACCGCATAACTCCCCTGACCGCCCGGCAGACGAGAGCGGGGGCGGTTGGCACCGCGGGGGCGATAAAATCCCCCCACAAAAGGCGTTCCGGAATTTTCAGTCGCTCTGACCGGCCATGTTGGGCCAACCCGCTCAAAATCCCGGAGCGCCCTTCAGCGGAGGGATTTTCACGGCCCGTCCGGCCACGGGCCGGAGTCAAATTGGGGGTTGAAAAATCGAAAATTTTGCCTATAATATACTCTGGTGTTATTTGCGGAACCTCCAGAAAGAAAGGGGTAATATTTTTGGAATCTTATGATTTTCTGTTGGACGTGGCGCTGATCTTGCTGAGCACCAAGGTGTTCGGCCTGATCACCCAGAAGCTGCAGCTGCCCCAGGTTGTGGGCGCGCTGCTGGCCGGCCTGATCTTCGGGCCCGGGGTGCTGGGCATCGTGCAGCCCAGCGATTTCCTGGACTCCGTCTCTGAGATCGGCGTCATCGTCATGATGTTCAGCGCCGGCATGACCACCGACGTGCGGGAGCTGAAAAACGCCGGGAAGTCCGGCTTTTTGGTGGCCCTCATCGGCGTGCTGGTGCCTCTGGCTATGGGCACGGCCCTGGGCTTCCTGTTCGCCCCGGGAGAGAGCGATCCCTCCATGGTGCTGCAGCATGTCTTCATCGGCACCATCCTCACCGCCACCTCTGTGTCCATCACCGTGGAGGCCCTCAAGGAGCTGGGCAAGCTGAATTCCCGGGTGGGCAACACTATCCTGGCGGCGGCCCTCATCGACGACGTGCTGGGCCTGATCGTCCTCACCATCGTCACCAGCATGGCCGGGGACTCTGTAAACGTGTGGATGGTCCTGCTGCAGATTTTGCTGTTCTTCGTGTTCGTGGCCATTGTGGCTTTCCTGGGCATCAAGGGCTTTACCTGGTACGAGAACCGGTATAAGAAGAACCTGCACCGGTTCCCCCTGCTGGCCTTTGTGCTGTGCCTGCTCATGGCCTACATCGCCGAGCGGGTCTTCGGCGTGGCGGACATCATCGGCGCTTTCGCCGCCGGCGTCATCATCGCCAACACCCCCCGGGGCGCATATATCGATTCCAAGTTCCAGCCCCTTTCCTACCTGCTGCTGACCCCGGTGTTCTTCGCCAGCATCGGCCTGAAAGTCTCTCTGCCCTCCATGACCTGGCAGATCTTGGTGTTCGCCCTGCTGCTGGTGATCGTGGCCATCCTCTCCAAGCTGGTGGGCTGCGGCCTGGGGGCCAAAGCCTGCGGCTACAACTGGCACGAGAGTACCCAGATCGGTCTGGGCATGGTGTGCCGGGGCGAGGTGGCCCTGATCGTGGCCAACAAGGGCGCCGCCATGGGCCTGATGCCCGACGCCTACTTTGGGCCCATCATCATCATGGTGGTGGTGTGCAGCATCTTCACCCCCATCGCTTTGAAGATCGCCTTCGCCCGGGACAAGACCCCCCAGCCCGAGGTGGAAGACACCTCCCTGGCCGACCGGTACGAGCTGGCCAGCGGCCTGGTGGGCATGACCGACGAGGAGGCCCGGAAGCTCTTCTTCGACGAGGAGGAGAACGGCGCCGCCCAGAAGGAAGAAACCAAGCAAGAAAAGTAAAACCAAACCCAAGAGCTTTGTAAAAGGCGTGCCGCAGAGTATTCCCGCGGCACGCCTTTTTGCTCGGTTATTTGACAGAGTAAAATTTAGGGGCTGTTGCGCAATCGCAACAGCCCCTTTCTCCTTTGATGGGGAAACACACCCACAGTTTTTTGTCTCTGGCAAACTGTCAGGGCTTGCGGTTGTATTTGCCGGCCAGCTGCCCGCAGGCCGCCTTGATGTCCCTGCCGTGGGATACCCGCATTTTTACGGTGAGCCCCGCGTTTTCCAGCCGGTGCTTAAACAGCTCCATGGCCTGCCGGCTGGGCTTTCGGATGGAGCAGGAGCTGGTCTCGTTGTACTCCAGCACGTTGATCATCACGTTTTTCCCGGCGAACCATTTGGCCAGCTGGCGCACGTCGGCAGGCTTGTCGTTAATCCCTGGCAGCAGCAGGTAGGCGAACACCACCGTGCGGTTGTGCCGCTGGGAATAGGACAGGGCCGCCTCCACAATTTGATGGATGTCGTACTTACTCATGTGGGGCATCACCCGGTTGCGTTCCGCCTGGCTGGCGGCGTGGAGGGAGATGGTGAGCTGAATCTTCAGGTGCTCTTCCCGCAGCCTTTTCAGCTGTTCCACCGGGCCTACCGTAGAGACGGTAATACCGTCTGTGGGGAAGTTCAGCCCATTCCGGTCCCGCAGGATGTGGATGGCCTGGATCAGATTGTCGTAGTTGAACAGGGGCTCCCCCATGCCCATAAAGACGATGCGGTTTACTTTCCGCCGGATGAGGACCACCTGCTGGACGATCTCCGAGGGGGTCAAGTTCCGGAAAAAGCCGTGCCTGCCGGACTCGCAGAAAATACAACCCACCGGGCAGCCCACCTGGGTGCTGACACAGGCGGTCCCGCCGTCCCGGCGCTTGATGAATACCGTCTCAATACAGCGGCCGTCGGACAGCTCGTAGACGTATTTCTCGGTGTCCCGGCTTTTGTAGGTGGTCTTTACCTTGATGGTCTGGTTTTTGGGATCGGGCGCGCTCCGGTACAGGGAGGCGAACCAGGGCCGGGCGGCTTCCTCTCCCAGGGCTTCTGCGGCTTGCTGATAGGTGTAATTGTAGGGGTCTCTTTTGACCTCCTCCGCTGAGCAGCGGGGGACTTTTTGGTTTTTCATCCGAAATTTCCTCCCTTGCAGCAGACGCTTAGCCTTTCAGCACGTCGGCGTTGTCTTTAAAATAGATGATCCCGGAGATCACGCTGAGGAGGGCGGTCACCCAGACCAGTACCTGGCCAATGGTGTTGCAGGCGCCCAGGGCAGCCGGATTCCAGGTGCACACGTACTGCATCAGCAGAATGAGGATGATGGCCACCATCTGGGACACCGTTTTGGCCTTGCCCCAGTTGTTGGCGGCGATGACCCGGCCCTGCTCCACCGCCAGCAGCCGGATGGAGGTGACGGAGAACTCCCGGAGCATGATGAGGATGACGCACACGGTGGAGGCCAGGTCCAGCTTTACCAGGCAGATCAGGGCGGACATGACCAGGATCTTGTCGGCTAAGGGGTCCATGAGCTTGCCGAAGTTGGTGACCAAATGGTCCCGCCGGGCGATTTTGCCGTCTAAGTGGTCGGTGTAGGAGGCGGCGCAGAACAGGAGCAGGGCGAACAAGTACCGGTGGGGCACAAAGTCCGCCAGAAGAAAGAACACGAAGAAGGGCACCATGACGATGCGCAGGATGGTGAGCTTGTTGGGCAGGTTCATTTTCATGGCAGTATTCCTTTCCCAATCACAGGGCCAGCCGGCCCCAGAGATCGCTGTCCTGACAAGACTGGATGAGCACGGGCACGAAGGAGCCGGGGGTCAGCTCTCCCTCCCCGGTGAACAGCACCTTGCCGTCCACGTCCGGGGCGTCCCGGTAAGAGCGGCCCACCCAGCGCTGCACCTCCGGGTCGAAGCCCTCCACCAGCACCTCCAGGGTCTGGCCCCGCAGGGCCTCCCCCTGGCGCTCCATGATGCGCATCTGGTCCTCCATGAGGATCTCCGCCCGGCGCTCCTTGACTTCCTCGTCGATCTGGTCTTCCATCTCCCCGGCGGGGGTGCCCTCCTCCTGGGAGTAGGCGAAGCAGCCCATGCGCTGGAACTGCACGTCCTTCACAAACTGGGCCAACTCGCAAAAGTCCTCCTCGGTCTCCCCGGGGAAGCCGGCGATGAGGGTGGTGCGCAGCACCACTCCGGGGACCTTCTCCCGGATCTTTTTCATTAAGGCGGTGAGGCTCTGCCGGTCGCCCCGGCGGTTCATGGCCTTTAAAATGGGGCCGGAGGCGTGCTGCAGGGGGATGTCCATGTACTTGACGATCTTCTCCTCCCGGGCCATCACCTCCAGCAGCTCGTCGGTGATGGAGTCGGGGTAGCAGTACAGCACCCGCAGCCACTTCAGGCCGTCGATGCGGCACAGCCGCTCCATGAGCTTTGCCAGGGAGTATTCCCCGTACAGGTCGATGCCGTAGCGGGAGGTATCCTGGGCGATGAGATCGATCTCTTTAGCGCCCTTTGCCACCAGGCCCCTGCACTCCTCCTCAATGCTCTCCATGGTCCGGCTGCGGTAGCCTCCCCGGATGAGGGGGATGGCGCAGTAGGAGCACCGGTTGTCGCAGCCCTCAGCGATCTTCACATAGGCGAAGTAGCTGGGGGTGGTGAGCACCCGCTCCCCGCACAGGGGCATTTTTCCCTTCTCCGGGAAGGACTCCACATACCGGTCCTCCTCCAGCATCTGGGTGAGGAGCTCTCCAATCTCCCCGTTGGCGCCAATGCCGATGACGGCGTCCACCTCGGGGAGTTCGCTGTGCATCTCCTTCTGGTAGCGCTCCCCCAGGCAGCCGGTGACCACCAGTTTCTTTAACCGGCCCTCCCCTTTCAGGGCGGCCAGGTCTAAAATGGCCTCGATGGACTCCCGCTTGGCGCTGTCGATAAAGCCGCAGGTGTTGACGATGGCGATGTCCGCCTCCTCCAGGTCCTCTACCGGCAGGAAGCCCGCCTGTTGCAGGGAGGCCATGAGCACTTCCCCGTCCACCTGGTTTTTGGCGCAGCCCAGGCTGACCATGCCTACTTTGTATGCCATGTTGCTCTTCGCTCCTTATGTGGTAAGATCGAGCACTCTGTCTCGGTATTGCTGCAGTTTTGGGTAGAGAGGGCCGTCCAGGGCGGGGAACCAGCTGGGGGTGAGGTAGTTTCCCTTCCCCACCCGCTCCAGCCAGGCCTCCAAGGGGAGCCACTGGGCTTGGTCGGTCTCCCCGGGCTGGAGGGACAGCTGTGTAAGGGGGACGTCCGCGGTGACGGCGTACAGGTCGAAGTGGGCGGTGGGGACAAGGAGCTGGGTCAGCAGCGTCATGTCCTCCGGCCCCACGGCGATGCCGGTCTCCTCCAAAAGCTCCCGGCAGGCGGCGGTGGGGGAGTCCTCCCCCGCTTTGGCGCAGCCCCCGGGGATCTCCCAGCAGCCGGGGTATTTGGGCTTGCTGTCCGCCCGGCGGGTGAGCAGGATCTCCCCCCGGCTGTTCAGCGGGGCGATCTGCACCGCCAGGTGGTACGTCCCCTCTGGGAGAGGGGCGCCCCGCTCTACCGTGCGGCCCAAGGGCTTCCGGTCCTTGTCGTACAGATCCCACAGCTCGGAAGGGGGCCCCTCCATGGGAGGAAACTCCCGCCAGCCCTGGCAGTACCGCGCTACCCGGCGGTAGAGCTCCTGCCGGTACGCCGCCCGCCGGGCGGGGCACAGGGTGCCCTCCGTGCCGGCGACCTGTTCCCACTGGCGCAGAGACACCCACCGGGCGGCGTCTGTCTCCCCGGGCTGGAAGCGGATGTCCGCCGGCTCTCCCTCCCAGGTGAGGGCGTAGATGTCAAAGTGGGTGCCGGCCCGGCAGTTTTCCTGGAGGAGCAGGGTCAGCTCCTCCCGCCGGGCGAGCAGGCCCGTCTCCTCCCGCAGCTCCCGGCGAATGGCCTCCAGGGAGGTCTCCCCCGCCAGGACAGAGCCGCCGGTGTTCTCCCACCAGCCGGGGCAGAGGTCCTTTTCTGCGGCCCGCCGCGTGAGGAGTACCTGGCCCTTCTTGTTCACGATGACCACGATCACCGCCAGGTGGTACTCCCCTGGGGCCAGGGGCGTGCCCCGGAGATGGGTGCGGCCCAGGGGTTTGCGGTCTTTGTCGTACAGGTCCCAAAGTTCCATAGTCTATCCTTTCCCAGGCGGGGGTGGGGCGGCTTCCGGGCCCTCTCGCCGGCGTCCCGCCGGCCCGCCTCCGGCAGGGGGCGGCGGCCTGGCCCGCCAGGCCGGAGAGGGCCCGGAAGCCTGCCCGCTGCCATGTTCTATCTATTAAACCACAAAAGGAAGAAAACCGCAAGCCTTTGAGGCCGCGGTTTTCGCTGGGGATCAGTTTTCGTCCTGCTCGAACAGGGCACGGGCCTTTGCCACCGCCAGGGACACGTAGTCTCCCAGGGGCAGCTCGGCGACCCCCACCACGGTGACAGAGCACCGGTTTACGGGGATGAGGATCTTCTGGGCCCGGCTTTCGCTGACGGCGGCGGACATGGCCGGGGTGATCTCCCCCCACAGGGCGTTGGCGGTGAGAATGCCCATGGGCCCTAAGATCACGTCGGCGATCTGGCTGTTTACCACCACCGGGTTCTCCCCGGTGGCGGCGGCGTCCGCCCCGGCCTTGAGCATGGCGGCGGTGGCGGCGGAGTTGGCCCCCACCGCGATGATCTGGGCCGGGAGCCCGGCGGCCTTGCACTGGCTCACCAGCGCCGCCCCCATGCGCCCCCCCTGCCCGTCGATGACGAGGATGGTTTTCTGTTTCATGGGTTTCCTCCCAGGGTCATTCCCGATAGTCCGTCTCCCCGGTGCGGGTGACGGTGAGCTGGCCGCCCAAAAAGTCCTGGGCGGTCTTTCCGTTGACGGTGAGTTCTTCCCCCTGGCAGCGCAGGGAGAGCTCCTCCAGGCTGTCTCCGTAGTAGCCGCCGATGGTGGCAGCCATGGCCTGGAGCGTCCGCTCCCCCTCCTCCCCGGCCAGGGAGGAAGCCTCTTCCGAGAGCTCCCACACGGCGGACAAGCTTTCCTGGCTGGAGGACAGCAGGGAGACCCCGGCCGGGGCGCCCCCTAAGTACACCATCTGCCGCAGGACGTCCTCGGGGCGGTAGGGGGTGTCGTGGACGACGTACTCCGCGAAGCCCCCCTCCTCAGGGACGTAGACGGTCAGGTCCCCTGTGGCGGCGGGGCCGGAGGAGGACTCCAGCGCCTCTTGGGGGGCGGTGGGGGTGTAGGCCTCTCCGGTGAACCACCCCTGGCCCACCCCCAGGTAGGCGGCGATGCCCAGCACCACAATGGCCAGGGCCAGGTAGGGCACTGCCTGGTCCAGCCCCCGCCAGATCCGCCGGGACCGGTGCTTCTTCTCAAAGTCGGGCTGGGCAGCGGCCTCCTCCACCCGCTGCCAGATCCTGGCGGCGTCCTCCTCCTCCAGGCGCAGGACGGACAGGGCCTGGGCGGCCTTTTCCCGGGAGAACTTCAGCTTTTTCAGGGCCTTCTGGATCAGGGCCTCCACCCGGCGGGGAGAGGTGTCCAGGATCCTGGCGGCCTCCTCCGGGGTGTACTCCCGGGCCAGCACCAGGTAGAGCGGGGCCCGGTACACCCCGTGAAGCTTCAGCACCGCCCGGAGGGAGTCGGTGAGGAAGAAGGGCAGGGTGACGCTGTCCCCCGTGTCCTTCTTGTGCTTCTTATATTTCTTGCGGCCGAAGGGGTCTTTCTCGTAAAACTCGTTGCAGGCCTCCTGCACCGCCCACAGGAACCCCTCCTGGCCGGAGAGGGCCTTCTCCCGGCGCTTGTCCAGGTACAACGCGTCCTCCAGGGCGGAGCGCAGCAGGGGCAGGGCCTGGCGCACCGGCCCGGCGTACAGGTAGCACAGGGCAAAGGCGTCCCTGGCGTTTTCCAGGTAGAGTTCTTTCATGGCACCGATGGCGTGGGAAAAAGCCACAGGCGGTCAGTCCTTTCCAAATATAGATTATTTTCCGTGGCGGGGCCGCTTGCGGTGGGGTAGGCGCAGGTCTTCCCAAATGCCGCTCTGCTCCAGCCACATGGCCACTTCCGCTCCCAAAAACAAGATGTACATGCAGAAGAACAGCCAGAACATGAGCATCACCAGGGTGGCCAGGCCCCCGTAGATGGAAAAGTCGGAGAAGTCCTCCACGAACAGGGAGAAGAGGTAGGAGAACAGCACCCAGCCCCCGGCGGTAAAGGCCGCCCCGGCCAGGTTGTACCACAGCCGCACCCGCCGGCGGGGGAGGAAGGTGTACATCAGGGCGAAGAAGAGAAACAGCAGCACAAACCCCGCCAGGGACTTGAACTGCAGCAGCAGCTGGGCGAAAAAGGGCGGCGCGTGGCTGAGCAGAAAGTTGTAGATGGTGGTGCCGAACACCAGCAGGGCCGCGGCCGCCACCAGCACCAGGGCGAACACCACCACCGACAGGGCCGCCACCACCCGCAGCCGCAGAAAGCTTCGGGGGGTCTTTACCTCGTAGACCTGGTCTAAGCCCTTGATGATGGCCACCATGCCCGAGGAGGAGGACCACACGGCGGCGATGACCGCCACCGGCATCACCCCGGAGGACTCCAGGGCGGGGGGGAGCAGCCCCCACAGGTACTGGGCCACCGGGGGCGGCAGGCTCTCTAAGGCCAGCTCGATGAGGGACACCCCGTTGGAGAAGTGGATCATCTGCATCAGGGTGAGGAGAAAGGCCAGAAAGGGCAGGCAGGAGATGATGAGGAAAAAGGCCCCGTGGGCCGCGGAGGAATCCACCCGGTCCCGGGCGCAGCGCTTCCAGAACCAGAGCACGTGCTTCTTCAGCAGTTTCACCTGCGCAGCCTCCTCCCCGTAGTGGTTCCTATTAGTATACCATGAACGAAACCATTTTGCCACGGTTTTCCGGGGAAAGGGGCCGCTCTTTTTTGGGGGGCCGTTCCATTTTGCAGGGAGAGAAGGGGAAAAATGCGTATAGAGGGGTGGGCTGACGGGGGCAGAAAAAGTTCCATCCTTGTACAAAACGCTCGGTTTTCGGCCGGAAAAACCGCCCAAAAAGGTTACAAACCTGAGATAATTTCTCTTTCCCTGGGAGAAAACGATAAAAAAATAGTGATTACAGACAAAAAGGCCTTCCCCCGGAATTTGAATTCTTCGTAAATGCCAGTTGTAAAAAAAGCGCCGGTGGTGTATCATTACTACATTGTGAATCCTTCGTGAACAGAGTTTTCACAAAATTTGAACCCAGAAAACAGATCAGGGGGAATCAAACATGAGAAAGATCATTGCTTTGGTCCTGGCTCTGATGCTGGTGGTCACCTGCTTCGCCGCCTGCGGCGATAACGGCACCTCTTCCACCAGCAGCGACGCCAGCACCAGCAGCGCTGCTTCCGGCGACGAGTCCAGCGAAGCCAGCGACACCGAGTCCAGCGAGGCTGAGTCCAGCGAGGGCGAAGAGACCTCTTCCGGCGATGTCAGCGAGCTGAATATCCGCATCGGCATGGAGCCCACCTCCATGAACACCCTGAACTCTACCTACTCCAACGAGTTCTCTCTCATCAACCACATGTACGACAAGCTGTACATGCTGGATGAGAACGACACTCCCCAGCCCTCCGCCGCCGAGACCGTGGACGTCTCCGACGACCAGCTGGTGTACACCTTCCATCTGCGGGAGGACGGCATGTGGTCCAACGGTGATCCTGTCACCGCCGGCGACTTTGCCTTTGCCTGGCAGCAGGCCCTGAATCCCGAGGTGGCTGCCGACTACGCCTACTTCCTGTTCTTCATCAAGAACGCCGAGCCCTACCTCAACGGCGAAGTGGAGTGGGAAGAGGTTGGCGTCAAGGTCATCGACGACCTGACCCTGGAAGTCACTCTGGAGCATCCCACCGCTTACGCTCCCTTCATGTTCGCCTTCGGCACCCTGGCTCCCATCAACCAGGCGTTCTATGAGGAGTGCGGCCAGGATCTGTACAACTCCGATCCCGAGTACTTCTGCACCAACGGCGCTTACACCATGACCGAGTGGACCCACAACAGCGAGATCGTGCTGACTAAGAACGAGCACTACCGCGATCCTTCCAAGCAGCCTGTGGACACCCTGAACTTCAAGATCATCTCCGACGGTCAGGCTGCCCTCACCTCCTTCCTGGCTGGCGAGCTGGATATGACCGAGCTGGGCACCCAGCAGATCATGCAGCAGGCCGAGGATGCCGGCTACGAGATCCACAGCTACTCTGACGGTTCTTCCTTCTACGCCATGGTCAACTGCTCCGATCCTCAGCTGAGCAACGTGAACCTGCGCCGCGCCCTGGCCCTGGGCTTCGACAAGCAGGGCTTCATCGATGTGGCCATCGGCCTGCCCTACAGCCCCATGAAGGCCTTCACCGCCCCTGCCGTGAACGGCGCTGACGGCACTTCCTTCTCTGAGGCTCTGCTGGCCCACGAGGGCGTGGACGCCATGGCTCCTGTCAACGGCGACGTCGAGAAGGCCCAGGAGTACCTGGAGACCGCTCTGTCCGAGCTGGGCATCACCGTCGATCAGCTGACCCTGTCTCTGGACTGCGGCGACTCTCAGGACGCTCAGACCCAGGCTGCCTTCCTGCAGAACCAGTGGCTGGAGAACCTGGGCATCGACGTGGCCATCAATCCTAAGCAGACCAAGGACGGCTCCGCCGACCGGAAGAACGGCAACTACCAGATGTCCATCACCGGTTGGAGCCCCGACTACAACGATCCCATGACCTTCCTGGACATGTGGGTATCTGACGGCGGCAACAACGACACCCGCTGGGGCACCGACGAGTACGACAGCCTGATCGACCAGGCCACCGTGGAGACCGACCTGGAGGCCCGTCAGGAGATGTTCTACCAGTGCGAAGAGGTCGTCTTCGACCAGTACTTCATCATCCCGATCTACAACCGTACCCAGTCCTATGTTGTCAGCGACAAGATCGCCAACATCCAGCGTTCCACCTTCACCGACTTCAACCTGATGACGGTAGAGCTGGCCTAATCGAGGCACTGACACTGTAAACAAAAATACCGAATAAGCGCTGGCGAGGGCGTTTGGCGCCCTCGCCGCCTTGGTATTTTTAATTCCTTCCGCGTTCGTCTGTGTTTTTTGGGGAATGTTTGGGGAAGACCCAACCTTTTACTTAGAAAACAATGGGCGCCGGATTTTTTCGGCGCTTTGCACCCTATAGAACCCCCGCCCCCGGCGGGATCACCCGATCTTGAAAGAAAGGAGGAATCGCCAGATGCAAATGTTTAAATATGTGCTCAAGCGCTTGGCCTACTCCATCGTCACCCTGTTCGTGCTGGTGGCGCTGACCTTCTTCCTGCAGCACATGCTTCCCGGCGATCCGTTCATCGGCGACAAGGCATTGCCCGATGCCACTATGGAGGCCCTGCGGGCCAAGTACGGCCTGGACAAGTCCCTGCCCGAGCAGTTCCTCATCTACCTGGGCAACTGCCTGCGGGGCGACCTGGGCCTGTCCATCCAGAATAACCGGCCTGTCACCACCATTATTTACGAGTCCTTCCTGGTGTCCTTCGACCTGGGCATCCGGGCCATCATCTTCGCTCTGATCCTGGGCGTGTTCCTGGGCACGGTGGCCGCTATCAAGAGAGGCAAGGCCATCGACACCGTATGTATGTTCATCGCCCTGGTGGGCGTGTCGGTGCCCAGCTTCATCATGGCGTCCCTGCTCCAGTACTTCCTGGGGCTGCAGCTCACCACCGCCTTAAAGGGCGCGGGCATGTCCGCCATGTTCGCCGCCACCGGGTGGGAGGCGCCCAACTCTAAGATTCTGCCTGTGCTGGCCTTGGGCTTCGGCTCTCTGGCCCAGATCTCCCGTCTGACCCGCACCTCCATGCTGGACGTGCTGGGCCAGGACTACATCAAGACCGCCCGGGCCAAGGGCCTGTCCCAGGGGGCCATCATCTGGAGGCACGCCCTGCGCAACGCCATCATGCCCGTGGTCACGGTGCTGGGCCCCATCACCGCCGGCGTGCTCACCGGCGCCTTCGTGGTGGAGAACATCTTCGCCGTGCCCGGCCTTGGCAAGTACTTCGTGCAGAGCATCCAGGTGCTGGACTACACCATGATCTCCGGCACCACCATTTTCTATGGTGCGTTCCTGATCCTGGCAAACCTGGTGGTGGATCTGGTGTACGGCATCATCGACCCCAGAGTCAAGCTGGAGGAGGGTTAAACACATGGAAAAAATCGACAAGAGCCGTTTTGGCTGGGTGGGCGCCGACCCGGAACGCCGGGAGTCCATCTCCCGCCCCAGCATCACCTTCTGGCGGGACGCCATGGGCCGGCTTGCCAAAAACAAGGTGGCCATGGTATGTCTCATCATCATCCTTCTGATCATCCTCTCCTGTATCATCGTGCCGTTCTTCTCCCCCTTTACCATGCGGGAGCAGCACCTGCAGGAGCTGAACCAGGGCTTCTTTACCCCCTGTACCGACCCGGACTTTGAGGGCACCGGCGCCATGCACGTCTTCGGCACCGACCGCCTGGGCCGGGACCTGCTCACCCGCGCCTTTGAGGGCGGCCGGGTGTCCCTGCTCATCGCCTTCGCCGCGGTGGGCGTCAACCTGATCATCGGCATGATCTACGGCGGCGTGTCCGGCTACTTCGGCGGCATGGTGGACAACATCATGATGCGTATTGTGGAAGTGGTCAACGGCATCCCCTACATGATCGTGGTGGTGCTTTTGATGATGGTGCTCCCCAAGGGCATCTTCACCATGGTGGTGGCCTACGCCACCGTGGGCTGGACAGGCATGGCCCGCCTGGTGCGCGGACAGTGCCTCTCCCTGAAAAACCAGGAATTCGTGGTGGCCGCCGAGGCCATGGGCGCCAAGCCCGCCCGGATCATCCGCAAGCACCTGCTGCCCAACACCCTGTCGGTCATCATCATCAACGTGACCCTGCAGGTGCCCAGCGCCATCTTTACCGAGGCCTTCCTGTCCTACATCGGACTGGGCGTGCCCGTGCCCCAGCCTTCCTGGGGCATGCTGGCCCAGGAGGGCGCCAGTATGTTTACCCAGCATCCCTCTCAGCTGTGGATTCCTGCCATCGCCATCAGCTTGACCATGCTGGCCTTCAACCTTTTGGGCGACGGCCTGCGGGATGCCTTTGACCCGCGTTTGAGGAGGTGAGCACCGTGGCCGAAGTGAGCAAGAATGTAGTATTGGATGTAAACGACCTGCACGTGTCCTTCGACACCTACGCCGGAGAGGTGAAAGCCGTGCGCGGCGTCACGTTCTCCCTGCACGAGGGAGAGGTGCTGGCCATTGTAGGCGAGTCTGGCTGCGGCAAAAGCGTGACCGCCCAGACCGTGATGAAGTTAAACCCCATGCCCCCCGCCCGCATCCCCCAAGGGGCCGTGCGCCTGGGCGAGCATGACATTGTAAACGCCAGCGAGAAAGAGATGCAGCGCCTGCGGGGCAAGGAAGTCTCTATGATCTTCCAGGACCCTATGACCTGCTTAAACCCCACCAAGCAGGTGGGCAAGCAGATTGTGGAGGCCATTAAGCACCACAGGAAGCTCTCCTCTAAAGAGGCCAAGGAAGAGGCCATCAAGTACCTGAAGATGGTGAACATCCCCAACCCGGAGGAGCGCGCCCGCCAGTACCCCCACGAGTTTTCCGGCGGCATGCGGCAGCGCGCCATGATTGCCATGGCCCTCTCCTGCAGCCCCAAGGTGCTCATCGCCGACGAGCCCACCACCGCCCTGGACGTGACCATCCAGGCCCAGATTATGGACTTGCTGGCGGAGATCAAGGAAGAGACCAACACCGCGATTATCCTCATCACCCACGACCTGGGCGTGGTGGCCGGCATGGCCGACCGTGTGGCGGTGATGTACGCCGGCAAGATCGTGGAGACCGGCACGGTGGAAGACGTGTTCTACCGCAACGCCCACCCCTACACCCAGGCGCTGCTGAAGAGCCTGCCCACGGTGGACGCGGACAAGAAGGAGCGGCTGGTGTCCATCGCCGGCACGCCCCCCGATCTGCTGGACCCGCCCAAGGGCTGCGGCTTCGCCGCCCGGTGCAAGCACTGCATGCACATCTGCCAGGAGGAACAGCCCCCCGAGTTCACCGTGGGGGAGGGGCACACCGCCTCTTGCTGGCTGCTCCATCCCGACTGCCCCAGCGCTGAAGAAAGGGGAGAGAAAGATGTCGATTAAGTCTAACGAGGTGCTCCTCTCCCTGGAGGACATCTGCAAATACTTCAAGGTCTCCGGCGGCACCCTGAAGGCCGTGGACCACGTGTCCTTTGACATCCACAAGGGCGAGACCATGGGCCTGGTGGGCGAGTCCGGCTGCGGCAAGTCCACCCTGGGCCGGGTGGCCATGGGCATCTACGGCCCCACCTCCGGCAAGCTCTCTTACAAGGGCAAGACCGTGGACCTGCACAAGCGGTCCGACCGGTTCCACTACGCCAAGGTGGCCCAGATTATTTTCCAGGACCCTTACGCCTCTCTGGACCCCCGTATGACGGTGGCCTCCATCATCGAGGAGGGCATGGTCATTCACAACATGTACGACGAGAAGCGCCGCCGGGAGCGGGTGTACGAGCTGCTGGAGATGGTGGGTCTGAACCGGGAGCACGCCAACCGCTTCCCCCACGAGTTCTCCGGCGGCCAGCGGCAGCGGATCGGCATCGCCCGGGCCCTGGCCATCGAGCCTGAGTTCATCGTGTGCGACGAGCCCATTTCCGCCCTGGACGTGTCCATTCAGTCCCAGGTCATCAACCTGCTGTCCGACCTGCAGGAGCGCTTGGGGCTGACCTACCTGTTCATCGCCCACGACCTGAACATCGTCAAGTACATCTCCGACCGGATCGCCGTGATGTACCTGGGCAACGTGGTGGAGCTGGCCAGTTCTGACGAGCTGTACAAGAACACCCTGCATCCCTACTCTCAGGCCCTGCTGTCCGCGGTGCCCATCCCGGACCCCAGCGCCGAGGCCCAGAAGCAGCGTATTATCATCTCCGGCGACGTGCCCAGCCCCATCAACACCCCCAAGGGCTGCAACTTTGCCGGCCGCTGCCCCAAGGTCTGCGACAAGTGCAAGGAGAGCAAGCCCCAGCTCAAGGAGATCACTCCCGGGCACTTTGTGGCCTGTCATTTGGTGGAGCCTCAGAAATAAAAGGCCTATAAGAAGTTGTTGTAGGGCACTGCCATGGACTTTAGAGAAAGCCTGACGAAAAGCGAACGCTTTTCGTCAGGCTTTTCTACATGATAGAGACGCCACCGGACTGGGAGGTATTGTTTTTACAGCGCTTCCGCTCCGCGCTATTTGTCTCACAATTTTTATAAATCGCCTTTTATCAACAAGTTATCTTTTCCCATGCCGCAGACATAGGGGTTGGAGTCGTAATGATAACAGAAATCTAAAAAATCAGAGCGCTGCTTTGGGTCGTTTATTATTTTTAGCAGCAGCTCGTTTGGAACCGTTCTCGCATATGCCCCGGGCCCTGCCATCTCAATATTTTTCACGCCAAGACCGCGGAGGATGCCCTCTAATTCATCCGGCAGAAAGGTGTATGTGATACACCATGGCGCACCGCCTTTTTTGTATTCGGCAATCTCCTCTTCCCCGCCCATAAGCCCGTCTGTCATTAATTTTTCCGCAGGGTCTTTCTCGAAATGAAAAGCGTCTATGGCGTTTTGCTTATGGGATATCAGCCATTGGACAAAGGGGTCTTTCGAGCTTGTGTCTAATATAAATTGATTTTTTTGTATGGGATTTGCAAGATAAGGTAAACTGCCCAGGCGGCTTGTTACGCTTAGGAGGATACGCTTTTTCGCGATCCTCACAAGCTCACCTATCACGGCCTCTTGATCGGGATAGGTATAAGAGACCGGGGAATCGAAAGAGATCACCATGTCAAAAGAGCGGTCGGCATAATCGCTTAGATCCTCCAATGCGCCTTTTACAAAATCAATTTTGTCGAGAACGCCAGCCTGTTGGGCCAGTTCTTTCGCTTTTTCTATCATTGGTTGAGAGATATCAAAATGCGTGACCCTGCAGCCGTGCTTTGCAAGAAGAATGGAAAAGCGTCCACACCCTGCGCCGCCATCAAATACGGTGTTTATCCCCGCTAAATTTTCTAAAAGCTTTTTCTCCAGATGGCTTTTCTGGATGATATCATCGATGTAAGTTTCCTCACGGTGGCTTTCCAGTTCACCTTTGTCAGGCAAATTCCACATTCGTTCCGATATCTTTCGGCTATAATCTCGAATCATGCTTTCATCCATTCTGTATCCCTCCCTGGCTCAAAATCGCAAGGCTTTTCCACCATTATATCACTCCCACTTTCCTGGCACAACAGTTTTTCCCGACTGTACCGGTGTGTTGGCAAAGAGAATTTTTTCGGCTTTCCCGGTGATTTTGTGGGTGGGGTGTTGTATGCTTTTGCGCATATATTTGGCAATTTTATCAGGGAGAGGGGAGGCCGCTGTGCCCGGCGGTCGCTAAAAAAGGCGGTGTTTCTATGTTCGACAGCAGATTGCCCCGGGGGGGAATAATCCGTGTGGCCGAGGGAAAGGGCCATGCCCGCAGGATTCCTACTGCAATCCAGCAGTGGGTCAGCGGCAGGGCATTTGGGGACTGGGCCGCGGGGCCGGAACAGAGAGCGTAAAAAATTACCTCCCTGCCGGGGGACCGGCGGGGAGGTAAGCCTTTTTGTTCTGGGTTATTCCTGGGGAGGGAGGCCCAGGTCGTAGCTGCCGTACTGGCGCCACAGGTCGATCATGACTTCGTACCGCGCCAGGGGCAGGCCGGTGTAGGCGCAGTTGGAGGTGGCGAACACGTAGCCCCGGCCCTTCTCCATGCCTTCCCGCAGGGCCCGGAGCACGTCCTGGCGGCACTCCTCCTCCGTGCCGGTCTGGAGCAGCCCGCAGTTGACGTTGCCGATGAGGCAGATGTCGTCCCCGATGACTTTGCGCACCTCTGGGATGGAAACCCCGCCCTGGGGGTCTAAAGAGTGGAGGGCGTCGGGCTTGCAGGCGGCAATCTGGGGCAGGATGGGCATGATGTTCCCGTCGGTGTGCTTGATGACGTAGTAGCCCATCTCGTGGGCCCCGGCGATGGCGTCCCGCAGGGTGGGGACGATGAACTCCTCGAACTGGTCGGGGCTGAAGAAGGGGTTCACGTTAAAGCAGTAGTCCGAGCAGAAGCAGAAGCCGTCCAGCAGGTGGCCCCACTCGTCCAGCTTCCTGGCGATCTCCAAGGTCTCCTCCAGCCGCCGGGCGGACTGGTCGCCAAGCGCTTCCGGCTCCTCGAACATCCGCACGGAGAAGTCCATCATGTGGTCCCCGTCGGGGATTGCCCAGGTGGGGTCGTGGTCGATGGTGAGGAAGTACTGGTCCCCGGTGCGCCGGCGAATCTCCTCTAAGAGCCGCTGGGTGTTTTCCAGGTCCCCCGGGTTGGGGTGGAGATGGATGGCGCTGTGGCCGTACCGCTGGGCGGTCTGGATGTACACGTCGGCCATGTCGGCGATCTGGAGCTTCCGCTCGTTTTCGCTCATCTGGTCCCACTGCTCGTACTTCCTGTGGTGGGGGTGGACCTTCCCGAAGGCCTCCATGGTGAGGAAGAACACCAGCTCGAAGGTGGGCACCTGCCCGCCGATGGGCTCTCCCCGCAGGGTTTTGATAAATCGTTCCCGATGGGTCATAGTGAAAGTTCCTCCTTTAAAAGAACATGTTGTCTGTGTAAAGCTGGGCGAAGACCGGGTCGCCGGACAGGTCCTCCGCCTGGGCGCGGGCCGCCAAGTCCTTGGCCCGCTCCAGGCCCTCCCGGCTGAGCAGGAGCATCCCCGCCCCGGCCAGGGCGGCGTTGCCCGCCACCCGCACCCGGGGGACCAGCTCCGGGGGGAGCAGCCCCACCCGGCCGGCGTTTTTCACGTTGAGATAGCTGCCAAAGCCCCCGGCCACCACTAGCTCCTCCACCTGGGAGAGGGAGACCCCCTCCCGGCGCAGCAGGGTGAGCAGCCCGGCGCACACGGCGCTTTTGGCCAGCTGCACCATGCGCACGTCTCTCTGGGAGAGGCACACCCGCCCGGCGATGGGGGCGGGGTCCTCCTCTAGGAGGCCAGTCTCGTCCATGCGCTCCAGCTCCAGCAGGCAGGCCAGGGCGTCGATGACCCCGCTGCCGCACAGGCCCTGGGGCTCCCCGCCCCCGATTACCTGGGGCCACAGCTGGCCGTTGGCCGCCCGCACATGGGCGATGGCCCCGGCCCGGCCCTCCATGCCCATGGAGAGCCCGGCGCCCTCGAAGGCGGGGCCGGCGGCGGTGGAGGCGCAGGTGAGCTTCCCTTCATGCCACAGGGCGATCTCCCCGTTGGTGCCGATGTCCGCCAAGAGCTTGGTGCCCTGCCCCTCACACAGGGAGGATGCCAGCAGGGCGGTGGTCACGTCGCCCCCCACAAAGGCGGAGACACAGGGGGAGAGAGCCACCTGGGCCTGGGAGCAGGGCAGCCCCAGGGCGGCGGCAGGGAGGACCTCCCCGAACAGGCGGGAGGGGGCGAAGGGGGCGTGGGAGAGAGGCTCCGGGCCTGTCTCCGTCAGCAGGGTGAGCATGGCGGTGTTGCCGGTGACGGCCGCCAGGTCTATCTCCTCTGGGGGGATCCCCGCCCCCTGGGCAAGCTCCAAAAGCAGCCGGGAGATCCCCTGCCGGGCCGCCTGGGCCAGGGTTTTTCCCTGGCCCTCCAGGGCCGCCTGAATCCGGGAGATCACGTCGGCGCCCCAGTGGGACTGGGGGTTGGGGCAGCTGGCCTGGGCCAGAAGCCGCCCGGACCGGTCCCAGAGCTGGGCGGCCAGGGTGGTAGTGCCCAGGTCGATGGCCGCCCCGTACCGGCGAAAGACCGGGTCCAGAGGGAAGGGGGGCAGGTCCGCCTCCAGCTGGATCTGGCTCTCCCCCTGTTCCGGCAGGGTGAGGACGCAGTCCCCCAGGACCCGGGCCCGGCAGGCCAGGCGCACCCCGGCGGAGAGCTCCTCCCGGGAGAGGAGCCGGAGCTCCTCTGGGCTGGGGGGAGACAGCCGCCCCGCGGCGGTGACCCGGCACTTGCCGCACCGACCCTGCCCCCCGCAGGGCAGGGGCAGGCGGACGCCCTCCGGCAGGGCGTCCCGGAGCAGGGTGCCCTCCGGGACCTGGACGGTCTTGCCTCCCGCAGTGACCCGCGCCACGGCTCAGGACCCCCGTTTCTGGGCGTGCTCCGCCGCGGCGTCGAAGAAGGCGTGGATGTTCTCCCAGGGGGCCAGGGGCGGGATGTCGCAGCCGGAGGACAGGATGAAGTTGGGATAGCCCCCGCAGCGCTCCAGCAGGGACAGGGTGGCGGCCCGGATGGAGGCCGGGGTGCCGTTTAAAAACTCCCCGGCGGGGTCGATGTTCCCCAGCACCACCGTATCTTCTGGGACCTGGCGGAGGATGTCTTCCATATCCACGGCGTTGCCGAAGTGGTAGGCCGCCGCCCCGGTGGACAAAATGCTGGGTAGGGCAGGCAGGGCGCTGCCGCCGCAGTTGTGGTAGATCACCAGGAAGCTGTCGTCCTGCACCGCCTCCACCACGCGCTTTACGTAGGGGGAGGAGAACTCCTCCACCAGGGCGGGGGACAGGAGCCCGGCCACGGGCTCCGCCAGCAGCACCCCGTCGGCCCCGGCCTCTTTGTAGGCCCGGCAATAGGAGAGGAGGAACTGGCAGGCTTTCTCCACCACGACCTCCACCAGCTCCGGCTCGTCGTAGCAGGCCATCAGGGCTTCGGACACGTCCAGCAGCCGGGCGGCCAGGGAGAAGGGCCCGATCACCCCCGCCAGCACCGGCCGGTCGTGAATCTGCTCTTTGGCCAGGCGGACGGCCTGCAGGTACAGGCCGGACCGGGCGGCCCCCACCGGGGGCACCGCCAGGGCCTGGGCCTCCTCCAAGGTGGAGACCAGCCGGCCCACCACTGTGGGCACCTCCCCGAGGGACACCCGGATCTGGGCGCCGAAGCATTCCGCCTCCACCGAAAGGTCCATCAGGCTGACGCTGGCGGCGGCGTCCACCTCTTGGGCCACCAGGGCCATGCCCCGGGCCTGGGCGGCGCTGTCGGCGATCAGCTCCTCCACTGTGGTCCCCAGCAGCTGCACCGCCGGGAAGGACAAAATGGGCAGGGGCTTTTTCTCCGGGGAGCGGGCCAGGTCTTCCAGCCACTGTTTCATGTTCCGCTGCATAGGCGCCTCCTCAGGCCAGGGCCTGGCAGAAGGCCACGGCGGCGTCGGCGGCGCTGGCGGCGTCGGAGGTGTACTTGTCCGCGCCGATCTGGGCGGCGAAGCTCTCGGTGACCGGGGCGCCCCCCACCATGATCTTCACCTGGTCCCGGATGCCCGCCTCCTGGGCCAGCTTGACCACCTCTCCCATGACGCCCATGGTGGTGGTGAGCAGGGCGGAGCAGCAGATGATCTGGCAGTGCTGCTCCACGGCGGTCTTTATAAAGGCCTCGGGGGCCACGTCGGTGCCCAGGTCGATGACCTCCAGGCCCTTGCCCTCCATCATCATCTTCACCAGGTTTTTGCCGATGTCGTGCAGGTCCCCTTTCACCGTGCCGATGCACACCCGGCCGGTGGCCTGCACCCCCGCCTGCACCAGCAGGGGCTTTAAGACCTGGGTGCCCATGTTCATGGCACGGGCGGCCACCAGCACCTCGGGGACGAAGACCTCGTTCTTCTTGAACTTCTCCCCCACCACGTTCATGCCGGACAGCAGCCCCTCTTCCAAAATCTGCTCCGGGGACAGGCCCTGGTCCACGGCCTGCTGCACCAGTTCCTTAACGGCTTTGGCCCGGCCCTTCTGCAGGTTTTCCGAGATCTGTTCCAACAATTCCATCTCTGTCGCGCTCCTCTCCATTGGGAAATGGTCCGGCCTGCGCCGGCCTTTTTTGTCATTATACCGGCCGGGGGGAGAGACTTCTGGGACTCGTTTGCCAAATGTGGTACTTTTTTGTTCTCTTTTCCCGTTGACGAACCTGCCCGGGGGCAGTAAGATAAAGGTACATCAGGAAGGCGGGAGGCGTCTATGCACAGCGGGGAACTGGACGAAAAACTGGCCCAGTGCGCAAGGGCTTTCTCAGAGTCCACCGGCCTTGGCTGCTCTCTCTCCACCGGGGAGGGGGAAGGGGCCTGGGAGTTTGGCTACAGCTGCCAGCGCTGCGACCTGTGCCGGGTGGCCGGGGTGGAGAAACAGCGCTGCGTGGAGGCCCACATCTACAGCATGAACGCCGCGGAGCGCTTTGGGGGCCGGTACATCTACTTCTGCCCCCTGGGGCTCACCTGCTTTGTCTCCCCCCTGGTGGGGGAGGAGGGGGTCCGGGGCAAGCTCACCGCCGGCCCCTTTACCATGGTGGACAAGGAGGAGTTCCTCCAGTACGAGCTGAGGGAGAAGGCGGGGCTCTCCCCCCAGGCCCTAGAACAGGCCAGGGGCGTGCTGGAACAGGTGCCCATGGTGGAGCCCGCCCGGGTGGAGCAGCTGTCCCTGCTGCTGTTTTTCGCCGTGGGCTTTTTCAACGACTTCTCTGCCGAGAGCCGGATGCTGGACCGGGACCGGTCCGCGGAGCTGCAGGGGGAGATCACCTCTTACATTTTGGAGCTGAAGCGGGAGGAGGGTCCCAAGCCCTATCCCTTCCAGACGGAGCGGGCCCTGCTGGAGAGCGCCGCCCGCCAGGACGGCCCGGAGGTCCGCCGGCTGCTGGGGCAGCTGCTGGGGGCCATCCTCTACGCCAGCGGCCGGGACCTGGAGGAGAGCAAGAGCAGGATCGGGGAGGTGCTGGCCCTGCTGTCCCGGGCGGCGGTGGAGGGCGGCGCCCCGGGAGAGCGGGCGTTGTCCCTGAGCCACCAGTACCGCCGGGAGCTGGCTGCCCTGCCCACGGTGGAGGCTTTGTGCGCCTGGGCCGCCGACGCTTTGGGCCGCTACGCCCAGAGCCTGTTCCCCTTCGCCGGGGCCAAGCACGCCCAGGTGATCCGCCAGTGCACCACCTACATCCACGACCACTACAGCCAGAAGATCACCTTGGAGGACATGGCCCGGCGGGTGTACCTGTCCCCCTCGTACCTGAGCCGGATCTTCAAGCGGGAGACCGGCGTCAACTTTAACGAGTATCTAAACCAAGTGCGCATCAAAAAGGCCCAAGAGCTCCTGCGCATCCGGGAGATCCGCATGACGGACATCTCCCTGCTGGTGGGCTTTGAGGACCAGAGCTATTTTACCAGGGTGTTCCGCCGGGTCACCGGCGCCCTGCCCCGGGACTACCGGGAGCGGGTGACCGGCCGGAAGGGCCGCCCACACAAGGAGGAGACCACATGAAAGCCCTTACCCCGAAATTCCCCCACCTGCTCCACGGGGGAGACTACAACCCCGACCAGTGGCTGGACTGCCCCGGCGTGCTGGAGACGGACATACAGCGGATGAAGGAGGCCAAAATAAACTGCGTGTCGTTGGCCATCTTCGCCTGGGCCAAGCTGGAGCCCCGGGAGGGAGAGTACGACTTCGACTGGCTGGAGCAGGTCATCGAGAACCTGTACCAGAACGGCATCTACACCATCCTGGCCACCCCCTCGGGGGCCAAGCCCATCTGGATGAGCGAGAAGTACCCGGAGATCCGCCGGGTGCGCCCCAACGGCCACAGAGACCTGAGCGGGGGCCGGCACAACCACTGCTACACCTCCCCCAAGTACCGGGAGAAGGTGCGGCAGATGGACACCGCCCTGGCCCAGCGCTTCGCAAAGCACCCCGGGGTCATCTTGTGGCACCTTTCCAACGAGTACGAGGGGGAGTGCTACTGCCCTGCCTGCCAGGCGGCCTTCCGCCGGTGGCTGCAGGAGAAGTACGGCACCCTGGAGGCGCTCAATCAACAGTGGTGGAACGCCTTCTGGAGCCACACCGTCACCAGCTGGGAGGAGATCCACGCCCCGGCGGCGGAGGGAGAGGGCGGCGTCTTCACCCTGCTGCTGGACTGGAAGCGGTTTGTCACCCACCAGGTGGTGGACTTTGTGAAGATGGAGCGGGACGCGGTGAAAGCCGTGGACCCCAGCCTGCCGGTGACCATCAACATGATGTACGACTATTACGGGTATAACTACAGCAAGTTCCGGGACGTGATCGACGTGGCCTCCTGGGACAGCTACCCCCAGTGGCGGGCCGGAGACAACGCCGCTCTGGCGGCGGACTTCGCCTTTGAGCACGACAAGATCCGCTCGTTGAAAAAGCAGCCCTTCCTGCTCATGGAGTCCACCCCCAGCGCCACCAACTGGTGGCCTGTCTCCCGCTTAAAGCGCCCGGGGATGCACCTGGCCGCCAGCATGCAGGCGGTGGGCCACGGTTCCAACTCCGTGCAGTATTTCCAGATCCGCAAAAGCCGGGGTTCTTTCGAGAAGTTCCATGGCGCGGTGATCGATCACTACGACGGCAACGACACCCGGGTCTTCCAGGACGTGGCGGCTCTGGGCCGCCGGCTGGAAGCTTTGGACCAGGTGGGGAACACCACCGTGGCCCCGGAAGTGGCCCTGGTCTACGACGTGGAGAACCGCTGGGCCATGGAAAACGCCGCCGGCCCCAGAAACTGCGGCATCCACTACCGGGAGCAGATCCTGGCCCACTACCGTGCCCTGTGGGAGCAGGGCATCCCCGTGGACGTGATCGACGAGGAGGGGGATTTAAACGGCTACAAGCTGGTGGTCGCCCCCATGCTCTACCTGCTGCGGGCGGGGTTCTCGCAAAAACTGCGGGACTTTGTGGAACAGGGCGGCACCCTGGTGGGCACCTACCTGACGGGCCTGGTGAACGAGAACGACCTGTGCCTGCTGGGCGGCTGGCCCGGCGAAGGGCTGCAGGAGGTGTTCGGCGTGTGGAACGAGGACACCGACGCCCTGTGGGACGGGGAGGAGAACCAGGTGGACCTGGACAACGGCCGCAGCTACAAGGCCAAGGAGCTCTGCGCCCTGCTCCACGGGAGAGGGGCCCAGGCCCTGGGGGTGTACAGCCGGGACTTCTACGCCGGGGAGGCGGCAGTGACGGTAAACCGCTTCGGCCAGGGCAAGGCCTTCTATATCGGGGCGTTTTTGGAACAGGACTTCTACCGGGACTTCTACCGGAAGCTGGGCCGGGAGCTGGAAGTGAAGCGGGCCCTGGCGGTGGAGCTCCCCCACGGGGTGGAGGCCTGCCTGCGGGAGAACCAGGAGGAGGCCTACGTCTTCCTGCAGAATTTCTCCGGCGCCCGGCAGACCATGGCCCTGCCCGCCGGCTGGCAGCTGCTGTCCCCCCAGGGGCTGTCCCCCCAGGGCGGCGGCAACTCCGTCACCCTGGCCCCCTACGACTCCCAGACCCTCTGGAAGCGGAAGTGATCTCCCCCCTTCGGTAAACCGCCCACGCCCGGGGAGGTTCTGTGACTTTTCCCCGGGCGGGAGTACTCCCGCCCACGCCCGGCGAGGGGCTGCGCTTTCTCTCGGGTGGGAGGGCAAACTCCCGCCCACTCACTTCGGTAAGGTGCTGTGTTTTCTCTGGGGTGGGGGGTCACTCCCCGCCCGCGCCCGGCAAGGTGCTGGGTTTTCTCTGGGGTGGGGGGTCACTCCCCGCCCATGCCCGGGGAGGTTCTGTGACTTTTCCCGGGTGGGAGGGCAAACTCCCGCCCACTCACTTCGGTAAGGTGCTGGGTTTCCTCTGGGGTGGGGGTCACTCCCCGCCCATGCCCGGGGAGGTGCTGGGTTTCCTCTGGGGTGGGGGTACACTCCCACCCACTCACTTCGGTAAGGTGCTGCAAAATGTAAGAGAAATTTGTCGAAAACCGGGGAAAAATGGGCAGGGAGTGAGAATTTTTCGAAAAACGCAAAAGCTTGTAGATTCCCCACGAAACTTGTGTTACTATTTTAGTGATAGAGACTGACGCCGTTCTTTGTGGACAAACGGGCAGCGGACCTGGCGCTGACCCAGAGAATACAGACCCACCAAAAGAAAGGAAGCCTTGCGTTATGGAACAATCGCCCAAGATGTACTTCAGCCCCGAGAACCGTGTGGCCCCGCTGGGGATCGTCGCCTTAGAGGGCGCCGAGGAGCTGGCCCAAAAGATCGAGGCCCATCTGGTCCGCTGGGCCAAGCGCGCCGACATGGAGGTGGAGACCTTCCGCATCGGGTGCAGCTGCCCCCGGTTCTCCTCCGGCGACGGCAAGGGGATCTTAGAGAGCACCGTGCGGGGATATGACCTGTACTTCGTGGTGGATGTGGGCAACTACAGCTGCACCTACAAGTACTTCGGCAAGGAGAACCGCATGTCTCCCGACGACCACTTTCAGGACCTGAAGCGGCTGATCCAGGCCGCCATGGGCAAGGCCCACCGGATCAACGTGATCATGCCCCTGCTCTACGGCGGGCGGCAGCACCGGAGAAGCTACCGGGAGTCCCTGGACTGCGCCTACGCCCTGCAGGAGCTCCAGTCCATGGGGGTGGAGAACGTGGTGACCTTCGACGCCCACGACCCCCGGGTGTGCAACGCCGTGCCCCTGATGAGCTTCGACAACCTGATGCCCTCCTACCAGGTGCTCAAGTCCATGTTCCGGGCTTTCCCGGACATCTCCACCGGCCGGGACGACTTTATGATCGTCTCTCCCGACGAGGGGGCTCTGAACCGGAACATGTACTACGCCTCTGTGCTGGGGGTGGAGCTGGGCATGTTCTACAAGCGCCGGGACTACTCCCGGGTGGTGGACGGCCGCAACCCCATTGTGGCCCAC
>DXDU01000090.1 GCA_019115285.1 Candidatus Acutalibacter pullistercoris | reverse complement strand
ACCAGCAGAGCTCTCGCCCTGCCCGTTCCGTTCACACCAACCCTGGGGAGCGGGCCCCAGCACCGCCCCCCCAAAAACGAAACAAGCAGAGCTTTCGCCCTGCCCGTTCCGTTTGACCCAACACCCGGGGGAGCGGGCCCCAGCACCGCCTCCCCAAAACGAAACGAGCAGAGCTTTCGCCCTGCCCGTTCCGTTCACACCAACTCCCGGGAGCGGCCCTAGCACCGCCTCCCCAAAACGAAACGAGCAGAGCTCTCGCCCTGCCCGTTCCGTTTGAAAAAGGAGATTTATGAAAAAGAAAACTCGTACTCGAAGTTAGTTGGTGGAGCCGGTGTTCTCCGAGAGCACCAGCTGAATCTTCACATCCTGCTCTCCAGACAAGATCCTGTCCACCGTGAGGGTCACCGTATCCCCAGGCTTCTTGTTGGCGATATAGTTCTCGATGGTGGAGGAGGAGGTCACCTGGGTGTCGTCGATGGCGGTGATCACGTCGTACTTCTGCAGGCCGGAGGCCTTGGCGTTCTCGCTGACCACTTCATTGACCACGAAGCCCTGCTTCAGTCCCAGGAAGGCAGCCCGCATGCTGTCCACATACTCGCCGGTGATGCCCAGCATGGGACGGTCCTTCACGTAGCCGTATTCGATCAGGTCGGACACCACGGGCTGCACCGTGTCGGCGGGAATGGCGAAGCCCAGGCCCTCGTAGTCCACCGCGGCGATCTTAGAGGAGTTGATGCCCACCACGTGGCCGTTCATGTCCACCAGGGCGCCCCCGGAGTTGCCAGGGTTGATGGCCGCGTCCGTCTGGATGCAGTTGAGGGTGTAGCCTGTCTCAGAGTTGGTCACCGCCCGGTTGAGAGCGGAGACGTAGCCCATGGTCACGCTGGAGCTGAGCTGCAGGCCGCCGGGGTTGCCGATGGCCATGACCTCGTCGGCCACCTGCAGGTCTTCCGAGCTGCCGAACTCCGCGGGGGTCAGCCCCTCCGCGTCGATCTTCAGCACAGCCAGGTCGGTCTGGGTGTCCTCGCCCACCAGGGTGGCCTCGTAGGAGGTGCCGTCAGAGGTGACCACGCTCAGGCTGGTGGCGCCGTCCACCACGTGCTGGTTTGTGACGATATAGCCGTCCTCCGAGAAGATGACGCCGGAGCCCTCGCCCGCGGGGGACACGTCAGAGCCGCCGTCCTCTTCCCCGTAGGCGGTGCCCAGGTTCCAGGGCATCTGCTGGGTGACTTGGTAGTTCTGCACGCACACCACAGAGGGGATGAGCTTCTGGGCAATCTCCTGGGCGGTGAGCCCTTCCTGGGTCACCGTGGGAGTGGAATCTTCGCTGTTCTCCGCCTGCTTGTAAATGGTGAAGGCGGCGGTGGTGTTGGGATCGTCCGGGCTTTCCACGTCCACAATCCCCGTTTGGATCAGGGCGGCGAACACCCCTACCGATCCCAGGGACACCACGCAGCAGGCCAGCACCGCCGCCAGCAGCTTTAGGCCGAACTTGGCGCCCCGCTTCTTCTTGGGCTTGGGGGGCTGGTGGTGCTGCTGGTAGGGGCTGTAGTAGGGCGCCCCCTGGGCGTTCCAGGTGTAGGCCCCCCACTGGGGCTGCTGGGACCCAGCCTGGCTGGATCCGGCCTGGGAAGCTCCGGCCTGGGTGGAAGCCGCCTGCTGGGAAGGGGCGGTCTGCCCGGCCCCGGGGTAGGCGTAATACCCGCCCTGGGGGGTGTAGCTGTAGGTCTGGGCGGCGGCCGCTGTCTCCTGGGGAGCGGGCTGCTCTTCCGCCTTATTCACAACGCCGCTGTCTTCCACAGCGCCGTTTTCTCGGATCTGTCCACTTTCTTGGTTCGTCTGGTTGGTCTGGTTGGTCTCTTCCGTCGTGGGATCATACATAAACCTATCTCTCCTTTCCACAACGCTCCCCGTTTGGGGGCTTTCTCTCTTGCTGTGCTTTTAGTATCGCCCAGTTTTGTGAAAAGGATGTGACGGTTTTTTCAAACTTCCCTGAATCTTCTCAGCCCAGCTTTTCCAGCAGGCCGCTCTTTTTCAGCGCCAGCCGGAGCACGGTGTACAGGGGCACGGACACCACCACGGCGATGACCGCGTTGATGCCGGAGGTGAGGGCCTTGGTGGCCAGGGCAGTGAGGACAGTGCCCATCTCGCTGCCGAGGAGCAGCCCCTCGGCGAAGCTTTTGCCCAGGTAGAGGATCATATAGGTCACGCTGCCGCAAATGCCGGCGACGATGTTGAGCTTGTGGTTCTCTCCCCTATTGTGGCCGGCATAGGCGATCAGGCCGCAGACACCGGCCAGCAGCCCCTTGAACACCAAAGTGAAGGGGGCGGAGAGCATATCGCCGTAGATGATGATGTCGTAGAGCCCAGAGCCGATGCCGGCCGCCAGGCCCCCGCTGACCGGCCCCAGCATAAAGCCGGAGAGCAGGCAGAAGATGTTCCCCAGGTGGATGCGGGTCATGCCGAACGCGGCGGGGACGGGCACCTGGATGACGCTGCCCACGAACACCAGGGCGGCGAACAAGGCCACCGCCACAATGGCGTAAATGGTTTTCTGGTTCTCTCTTGCCATAAGAATCGCTTCTTTCTATAAAATATGAAAAGGAATGAAAGAACTTGCCTCGCAAAACCGAACTGTCCCCGGCCTTAAAATCCTGGCGCCCCGTATCACGCTGTCATCGCGGCGGAGGGACGCCCCGAAAGGGGGTCCCCAAAGGGGAGCCAAGACTTGCCTCCCCCTGCGGGGGAGGTGCCGGCGATAGCCGACTGAGAGGGCAGTCCAGTAAGGGGGTTCCCAAAGGGGGATTTCATCCCCCTTTGGAATGAGAGTATAGAGTATTCTCCCTCCCGTTGCAGTGAGCCTGCCTCCCGCACAAACTAGAACAACGGGAGGGGGTAAGGGGGCGGGAGGCACATAGCCAGTCACCCCTTCCGTCATCGCTTTGCGATGACACCGTCTCGCCTGCCGGCTCGGGTCCTGCGCCCCAATGGGGCGCGTCCAGGACCGACGGTCGTGGGAGCGGAGACCGGCGATGGTCGCCACTGGCGACCATCGCCCCCATAGGGGGCGCCGAGACTTGCCTCCCCCTGCGGGGGAGGTGCCGGCGATAGCCGACTGAGAGGGCAGTCCAGTAAGGGGGTTCCCAAAGGGGGCGCTTTCTCGCCTGCCATCCTGCTGCGCAGCCGGACGGGGCGGCGACCTATCGCCCTGGGGGCGCGTGGGGCCTTCGCCCTGCCCTGCAACCCGCAGCTTTTTGTAAATGGCTGGCGAAAACTTTCATGTTCCTCTACCACCCCAGGTTCGGTCAACCCGCCCAAAATCCCGGAGCGCCCCTCAGCGGAGGGATTTTATTGCCCTGCGGCGGCAGCCGCACGCGCCACACCTGTCTCCCGGGCGGCCTGGGCCACGGCGGCGGCCACGGCTTTAGCCACCCGAGGATCGAAAGCCGAGGGGATGATGTTGTCCGCCCGCAGCTCGCTTTCGGGGATCAGGCTGGCGATGGCCTTGGCCGCCGCCACCTTCATCTCGTCGTTGATATCCGAGGCCCGCACGTCCAGGGCCCCCCGGAAGATCCCAGGGAACACCAGCACGTTGTTGATCTGGTTGGGGTAGTCGGACCGGCCGGTGCCCACCACCTTCGCCCCGGCGGCCAGTGCCTCCTCGGGGAAGATCTCCGGGGTGGGGTTGGCGCAGGCGAAGATCACCGGGTCTTTTGCCATGGTGCGCACCATGTCGCCGGTGAGCACACCCGGCGCGGAGAAGCCCATGAACACGTCGGCCCCCTTTATCACGTCGGCCAGGGTACCGGACTGTCTCTCCGGGTTGGTGACTTCCGCCAGCTGGGCCTGGGCCTCGGTCATGCCGGCAAGGCCCGGCACCAGGGCGCCCATCTTGTCGCAGACCACCACGTTTTTCAGGCCCAGGGCCATGAGCAGCTTGGTGCAGGCGGAGCCGGCGGCCCCGGCCCCGTTGACTACGGCCTTGACCTCCCCGATCTCCTTGCCCACCACCTTCAGGGCGTTGAGCATAGCCGCCACGGTGACCACCGCGGTGCCGTGCTGGTCGTCGTGGAACACAGGGATGTCCAGCTTCTCTTTCAGCTTCCGCTCCACCTCAAAGCACCGGGGAGCGGCAATGTCCTCCAGGTTGATGCCCCCGAAGGACCCGGCGATCATCTCCACCGTGTGGACGATCTCGTCCACGTCCTTGGAGCGGACGCAGATCGGAAACGCGTCCACCCCGGCGAAGGCCTGGAACAGGGCGCACTTGCCCTCCATCACAGGCATGCCCGCCTCGGGGCCGATGTCCCCCAGGCCCAGCACGGCGGTGCCGTCGGTGACTACGGCCACCAGGTTTCCCCGGCGGGTGTACTCGTAAGATTTCTCCACGTCCTTCTGTATCTCTAAGCAGGGGGCTGCCACGCCGGGGGTGTAGGCCAGGGACAGATCCTCCCGATCCTCCAGTTTGCAGGGGGTGGTCACGCGGATCTTCCCCCTCCACTGGCGGTGCAGCTCCAGGGCTTTTTCGTTGCGGTCCATGCTCGTTCCTCCTTGGGATTTCTAGTCCCATTGTAGCACCTCTGTCAAGAGAGCGCAAGGGGCGAAAGCTCTTGCTTTTCCCCCTGTTTTCCAGTACAATGGGACCGGGACATCCCTCGAACAAGGAGGCGTTTTTATGAAAAGGACAGCCCTGCTCCTCTCCCTGCTCCTGGCTCTGGCTCTGCTGCCGGGGTGTGGGACCCAACAGGAGCTTACCCAGAACACCGCCGCCCCTTTCAGCCTGACCCAGGACCAAGGGGAGCTGCTGGAGCTCTTAGGTCTTTCGGACCGGGCAGGCCTGGTGACCTTCTCCGGGCCGGAGGAGGCGACAGTCCTCTCCATCGACACCTACCAGCTGCGAGACGGCCAGTGGGAGCCCACCGGCGGCGGGCAGCTCAGCCGGGAGGCGGCCGGTCAGCCCTGGGAGGGCCTGGCGGTTCTCCAGAGCCGGGAGGATTACTCCATCGGCCTGCGGGTGCGGACGGAGGGCATCGCCTCCTACACCACCGGCCCCGCCGAGCCGGACAGCGACCCCCTGGGCTGGACCCTGCAATTCCTGGAGGAGGAAACACCCATCACTTTAGGGGAGCCGGTGCCCGTGGCCCTGTTCCTCTACAGCGGGGACGGCAGCCTGCGCACCCACCCCCTCACCGATTTCGCCGACCCCGCCGCCTTTGACGGGGAGGACCTTGCCCTGGTCCAGGCGGTCACCCTTACGTTTACAGCATAGAAAAGAGGTCATTCTCATGGCGTACAAAGCCTGTATTTTCGATCTGGACGGCACCCTGGCGGACACCCTGCGATCCATCGCCGGGTTTGGCAACGACACCCTCTCTGCCTTCGGCCTGCCCGCTATCCCGGTGGAGGACTACAAGCAGCTGGTGGGCAACGGGGCCGACGTGCTCATGGACCGGATGCTGCGCACCGTGGGGGCGGACCTGTCCCCGGAAGAGCGGAAGCGCTTCCGCCAGGAGTACGACCGCCGTTACGAGGCCCAGCCCATGCGGCTGGTCACCCCTTACCCCGGCCTGCCGGAACTGCTCAGTGAGCTGAAAGCCCAGGGCCTGAAGCTGGGGGTGCTGTCCAACAAGCCGGACAACATGACCCGGTATATCGCCGGGGAGCTGTACGGGGCGGTACTGGACGGCGTCCACGGCCAGCGGGCCGGGGTGCCCAAAAAGCCCGATCCCACCGCCGTGCTGGCCCTGGCGGGGGAGCTGGGGGTGGAGCTGGGAGAAGTCCTCTACGTGGGGGACAGCGGCGTGGACATGGACACCGGCAGAAACGCCGGCATGGACCCCTGCGGGGTGCTGTGGGGCTTCCGGGACCGGGAGGAGCTTCTCTCTCACGGGGCCAAATACCTGGCCGCCCACGCCCAAGACCTGCGGGCCATCGCCCTGGGCCAGCCCCAGCAAGCCTAACTGGAAGGACCGGCTCCCGCCGGTCTTTTTCTTTTGCCCGGATCGGGCACTGCCCCCGCCCCCAGCCTTTAAAAATGAAAAAGGCGTGAGGCCCGCCCTCTCCCCCTCCGCCCCCGGGGGAGGGGAAACACCCTAGCCGAGGCCGGCCTTCCCGCCC
>DXDU01000089.1 GCA_019115285.1 Candidatus Acutalibacter pullistercoris | reverse complement strand
GAGGGCCGTCTCACCGGTTCTTCTCCCCGCCCGGGCCAAAACCAAAGGAGAGGGCCGCCTGGCCCTCTCCCGGGAAATCGCCTTTATTCTTCCTGAGGAGGGCTTTCCTCCTTCTCCCAGCCCTGTCCGTGGGAGGGCCTTCTCACCGGTTCTTCTCCCCGCCCCGCCAAACCAAAAGAGAGGGCCGCCTGGCCCTCTCCCGGGAAATCGCCTTTATTCTCCCTGAGAAGGGCTTTCCTCCTTCTCCTGGGTGGCGGCCCGCAGGCTTGCCGGCACCAGGGAGGGGTCGTCCGGGTCCATGCCCCGCTCCCGCAGCCGGCGGCGCACCCCTGTGCGCAGCAGCCGGTAGAGCACCGCCGTGGTGGGGGTGCCCAGCAGGATCCCCGGGATGCCCAGCACGCCGCCCCAGAACAGCACGGCGAACAGCGTCCACACCGGGGGCAGACCGATGGAGGACCCCACCACCCGGGGGTAGATCAGGTTGCCCTCCACCTGCTGCAGCACCAGCAGGAAAATGAGGAACACCAAAGCGTCGATGGGGTGGACCAGCAGCAGGATGAACACTCCCACCGCCGCCCCGATATACGCCCCCAGAATGGGGATCAGGGAGCTCAGGGCCACCACAGAGGAGATGAGCAGGGCGTACTGCAGGCCCAAAAGGCCCATGCCCACATAGCACAGGGTCCCCAGGATGACGCACTCGGTGAGCTGCCCCTTGATAAAGGAGAAGAACACCTGGTTGGCCACCCGGCCCACCCGCCCCAGCCGCCGGGCGGCTCCCTTGGGAAGGAACGCCAAAGCCGTGGACCGCACCCCCCGCAGGAGCTTTTCCTTCCCCACCAGCATGTAGACGGAGAAGATAAAGCCCATGATGAAGGAGAACACGCCGCTGGCCACGTTGAAGGTCACGTCCAGCAGGGAGGTGAGGAAGTTGGTGGCCACGGTGGTGAAGCTCCCCAGCAGCGTGGGCCAGCTAAAGTCCGACAAAAAGTCCTGGATAAAGGTGAGATCGTTTTCCGCGGCAAACTTCGTCAGCCACTTGACGGCGCTGTTGAAATACACCGGCGCCGTCTGCTGCACCGTGTCCGCCAGCAGCCGCACCGACTCGATGAGCCCGGGCACGATAAAGGCGCAGATGAACACGGCGACCAGGGCCACCACCAGGTAGGCCAGCAGCACTGCCAGGGGCCGCCTGGCCTTCCGCCACAGGGGGGACTGGACGTTTTTCAAAGGCAGGAAGGCGAAGTCCTCGAAAAAGTGCACGAATACGTTGAGCACATAGGCCAGCACGATGCCGAAGGCCACCGGGGACAGGGTGCTGATTACCGTGGAGACGGCCCCCCACACCTGGTCGAACCGCAGCACCAGCAGCACCAGGGCCGCCCCGCACACCAGCAGGATCAGGCCGTTGCGCAGCACCTTCCGCTCGTCGTTCAGGCTCTTTCCAATGTCTTTGATCCGCATGGGATCACTCCTCTCCTCCAGGGCCGGTCCCTGGGCGTGGTGTGGGGCTCCTCAGGTCTTGGTGCGGAACACGTTGTGGCACCGCTGGCAGGTCACCTCGATGTTTCCCCGGCCCCGGGGGGCCCGCAGCTGCTGCTTGCAGTTGGGACATTTAAAGTACTTGTAGGTCTTGCGCAGGCTCCACTTCTGGCGCTGGAGCTTGCACCAGCCCACCAGGGGGTTCCACACCTTCAAAAAGGCGTAGTACTCCCGCTGCCGGGCGGGGATATTCTTGGAAAACATGCGGAACAGGGCGTAGATATAAAGCGCGTCCGCCGCCAAAGTCAGGGGCCAGAACAGCAGCCCTCCCAGCAGGGAGAGGAGCAGGCCCGCTCCCAGCAGCACCAGGTTGAACAGGTCCCCGCCGTAGCGGCCGTACATGAACTGCTGAAACTTTTGAAACAGCAAGTAAAACACATCCTTTCCAGACTGCCTTTTCAGTATACCGCCCCGCCCGGGCTTTTTCAACCGCCCCGGGCCACTTCACGATAAATTTACAATTCCCTCCCTTTTTCTTTCCCTGGCTTTTTCCCTAAGATCGTGGTATGATTCTGTTAAGCAATCAAACAGATCCCCCCTGGGGAGAGGAGGCGCGTTATGCGGTATCGTCAGTTGGGAAACACAGGGCTCTCCGTCAGTGAGATCGGCCTGGGGGCCGAGTGGCTGGAGCGCCACAATCAGGAAGAGGTCACCGCCGTCATCCGCCGGTGCGAGGAACAGGGCATCAACATCTTAGACTGCTGGATGTCCAACCCCCAGGTGCGCACGAAGATCGGCAACGCCATCAAAGGCCACCGGGAAAAGTGGATCATCCAGGGTCATTTCGGCTCCACCTGGCAGCAGGGCCAGTACGTGCGCACCCGGGAGCTGCTCCTGGTGCAGGAGGCCTTCCAGGACCTCCTCGCCCGCCTGGGGACGGACTACATCGACTTGGGGATGATCCACTACGTGGACACGGAGGAGGACTTCCATCGGGTTTTCCAGGGGCCGTTCCTCCAGTACGTCAAAGAGCAGAAGGAACAGGGCGTTGTCCGCCACATCGGCATGAGCACCCACAACCCCAAGACCGCCAAGCTGGCCGTCCTCTCCGGGGAGGTGGAGATGCTGCTGTTCAGCGTCAACCCCGCCTTTGACCTGCTCCCCGCCAGCGAAGACCTGGACACCTATTTTGAGGCGGAGACCTACACAGAAGGCCTGGGGGGCATAGACCCGGAGCGGGCGGAGCTCTATAAACTCTGCGAGCAGCGGGGGGTGGGCCTCACCGTGATGAAGGGCTACGCCGGGGGCCGGCTGTTCGACCCCAAGGCCTCCCCCTTCGGCGTGGCCTTGACTCCGGTGCAGTGCATCCACTACGCCCTGACCCGGCCGGCGGTGGCCAGCATCCTGGCGGGGTACGACACCCCGGAGCACGTGGACGCCGCCGTGGCCTATGAGACCGCCTCGGAAGAAGAGCGGGACTACGCCACCGTGCTGGCCAACGCCCCCCGTCACGCCTACGCCGGCCAGTGCACCTACTGCGGCCACTGCGCCCCCTGCCCCAAGGGCATCGACATCGCCATGGTGAACAAGCTCTGCGACCTGGCTGCCATGCAGCCGGAGGTCCCCGCCTCGGTCAAGGCCCACTACCAGGCCCTGCCCGCCACCGCGGCTGACTGCATCGCCTGCGGCGGCTGCGAGAGCCGCTGTCCCTTTGGGGTGAAGGTCATAGAGAAAATGGCCCAGGCACGGTCCCTCTTGGACTGACCCGCATAAACCCCGCCGGTCTGGCCAGAATAAACCGGGAGAAGAGAGGGCCTCTCCCCTGGCGGGACCTGCCCGGGAGGGCGGACACTCCCCTTTCCCCGGAGCAGCTCCCCGGCCCTTTATGGGGAAGTCGTGGAGAAAATGGCCCAGGCACGGTCCCTCTTGGACTGACCCGCATAATCCCCGCCGCCCTGGTCAGAATAAACCGGGAGAAGAGAGGGCCTCTCCCCTGGCGGGACCTGCCCGATAGAGCAGCCTCTCTCCTTTCCCCGGAGCAGCCCCCCGCCCCTTCGAGGTAAAAGTCATAGAGAAAATGGCCCAGGCCCGGTTCCTCTTGGGCTGACGCGCATACCCCCCCGCCGCCCTGGCCAGAATAGACTGGGAGAAGGGCGGGCCGCTCCCCTGGCGGGCCCTGCCTGAGGGAGCAGGCCCTCCCTTTCCCCGGAGCAGCCCCCGGCCCTTTATGGGGAAGTCGTGGAGAAAATGGCCCAGGCACGGTCCCTCTTGGACTGACCCGCATAAACCCCGCCGCCCCGGCCAGAATAAATCGGAAGAAGGGCGGGCCGCAGCCCCGATGCCTGGGCGCCGGGGCCAGGGGTTCCCTTCCCGTTCCCCGGCGGGAGGGAAAAGTCAAAATTAAGAATTATTCGCAAAAATATGCTTGACTTTACCAATTCCTTCCTGTATACTGGAGGAAAGACCGGAGAGATCGTTAAAATATCACAAGGAGGAACCAGCTATGCCCGAACTGAAAGGCTCCAAGACCGAGGCCAACTTGATGGCCGCTTTCGCCGGAGAGTCCCAGGCCCGGAACAAGTACACCTACTACGCCAGCAAGGCCAAGAAGGACGGCTACGTGCAGATCGCCAACATCTTCGAGGAGACTGCCAACAACGAGAAGGAGCACGCCAAGATCTGGTTCAAGCTCCTCCACGACGGCATCGGCGACACCCTGGACAACCTGAAGGACGCCGCCGCCGGCGAGAACTACGAGTGGACCGACATGTACGCCGGCTTCGCCAAGACCGCCCGGGAAGAGGGCTTCGACCACATCGCCGAGCTGTTCGAGGGCGTGGCCAAGATCGAGAAGGAGCACGAGGAGCGGTACCTGAAGCTGGTGCAGAACATCGAGGGCGGCCTGGTGTTCTCCCGGGACGGGGACAAGATCTGGCAGTGCCAGAACTGCGGCCATATCGTCATCGGCAAAGAGGCCCCCGAGGTGTGTCCCGTGTGCGCCCACCCCAAGGCCTACTTCCAGATCAAGGCCGAAAACTACTAAATCACAGCCACGCGAAAGAGCTGCGGTGTTTCCCGCAGCTCTTTTTTATGCTCTGCCTATTTCCCCGCCGTCACCTGGCGGTAGATGGTCTCCACCGCGTCCTCCAGGCCCACCTCTTTTGTGAACACGGTCTCCCGGAGCATAGGGAGCAGGTCCTTCTCCCGCCACCAGCGGCGCATCTCCTCCTCCCCGAAGTCGTTGCGGTTGGGCTTGGTGCGGTGGCGCAGCAAAGTCTCCTCAATGGGGAGGTCGTAATAGTAGGCGAAGATGTCCGGGCCGTAGGCCTCCAGGGCGGCATCGAACAGGGGGCGGTAGTCCCCGGCGGGCAAAATCCCCTCCAGGATGGTGACCTCCGAGTGCTGCCTGCCGTAGCGCAGCAGCTCCGCCAGCAGCGGCAGGGAGCGGAGCACCCCCTCCCTGCCCCCCACGTGCAGTATCTGCATCCGCACCATGTCGTGGGAGATCAGCATGGTGTTGGGGCCGAATTTTTCCTGCAGGGCCTTGGCCGCCGTGGTTTTCCCGCTGCCGGAATTTCCCCGCAGCACAATGAGCTTAGGCATAGGCTGCCTCCTCGTTTTCCAATTTTCAGAACAGCCCCTGGGGCAGGCACACGTCCTCCCGGGGCACCTTATCCCAGGAGAACACCGGCAGCAGCTCCTGGGGGGTGACGGCCTCCGGCCGGTGGAGAAGCCCCGCCAGAAAGGCCAGCTTCCCCACGATCTCCGGTCCGGTGTATTCCTTTTCCTCCAAGGCCTCCAGGCTCACGTCCCGGTCCCGCTTGGAGAGCCGCCGGCCGTCGGGGGCCAGCAGCAGGGGGGCGTGGGCGAACTCCGGCTCCGGAAAGCCCAGCAGCCGGTACAGGTAGATCTGCCTGGGGGCGGAGGACAGCAGGTCCCTCCCCCGCACCACCTGGGTCACCCCCATGGCGGCGTCGTCGGCCACCACCGCCAGCTGGTAGGCGAACACCCCGTCGCTGCGCCGGAGGATAAAATCCCCGCACTCTGTGGCCAGATCCTGTTCCACCAGGCCGTAGTGGCCGTCCACAAAGGCAATGGTCTCCTCCGGCACCCGCAGCCGCAGGGCCGGGGAGCGCTTCTCCCGGCGCAGGGTTATCTCCTCCGCCGTCAGAGAGCGGCACTTGCCGGAGTAGACCACCTCCCCGTCGGAGGCGTGGGGGGCGTTGGCGGCGTGGAGCTCCGCCCGGCTGCAAAAGCAGGGATACACCAGGCCCAGGGCCTCCAGGCGGTCTAAAAGCTCCTGGTAGTAGGGGGAGCGTTTGCCCTGTTCATAGGGCCCGTGGGGGCCGCCCAGGCTGCCGCCCTCATCCCAAAAAAGCCCCAGAAACTTCAGGTCCTCCTCCGCCTGCCGGGCGAAGAGAGGGCTGGTACGCTCCTGGTCCAGGTCCTCCACCCGCAGCACCACACGGCCGCCCTCCCGTTTCGCCGCCAGCCAGGCCAGCAGGGAACAGAACAAGTTCCCCAGGTGCATCCGCCCGCTGGGCGTAGGGGCGAACCGCCCCACCACCTGCCCCATAGCAAGCCCTCCTTTTCTTTCCAATCTTCCCCGATTATACCCCGCCCCCCCAGAGGCTGTCAATCAATGGGGGGATTATACCGGCCTGCCCGCCGCCTTGCTCTGGTCGGGTGCTGCCCACCCCCTGCCCCCTCCCGTAAGGGGACAATGGCTATAACCTGCACCGTTACCGTACGGGAGGGGGTGTGTAATCTATAATCTCATTCCAAAGGGGGGAGGCAATGCCTCCCCCCCTTTGGATAATCCCCCTTTTTTTAGAGCGGCCCTCTCCGTCATCGCTTGCAGCGATGACACCGTCTCGCCTGCCGGCTCGGGCGCTGGTCGCCGGTGGCGACCGTTCAGCGCCGACCGAAGCGGGAGCTGAGACCGGTCGCAGAACGGTGCCCACCGGGCACCTGCGCCCCCATAGGGGGAGGCGAGACTTGGCTCTCCCTCTGGGGCCGCTACGTGCCGGTGGCACGTTGTCCAGCGGCCGACCGAACCGGCAGGTGAGACGCTGGCACGACGTAGTCGTGACTGAGAGGGCTGTCTTTCAAGGGGGTTCTCAAAGGGGGATGAAATCCCCCTTTGGAATTAAACTATATTATTATCTCCCCCTCCCATGCTGGAAGGCTATCCTCCTACGCACGGTGAGTGCATGGGAGGGGGCAGGGGGTGGGTAGCACATAGCTTTCCCGCCCAGCAGGCGAGACCAGGGGGTGGGCACCGCGAGACTCACCCCCTGCACGCTGGGCCAGGGATGGGGCCCTTGCACTTTCGGTGGATCTGCCGTATAATAAATGGAACGCGGCTGCGCCGCAGTCCTGTCTTACAGAAAGGAGTTCTTTCATGAAAGAGAAAAATGCAGGGGTCCTGCGCCTGGTGCTCCGGGTGCTGCAGGGCATGGTCATCGGCGTGGGGGCCGTGCTGCCCGGCATCTCCGGCGGGGTGCTGTGCGTGGTGTTCGGCATCTACAAGCCGGTGATGGAGCTGCTCTCCAGCCCCTTTAAAAAGTTCAAGACCCACGTGCCCAAGCTTCTGCCGGTGATCATCGGCGGCGCCCTGGGCTTTCTGGGGGTGGCCAAGGTGCTGGCCTTCTTCCTGGAAAAGTACCCCGACCAAAGCGTGTGCCTGTTCGTGGGCCTCATCGGCGGCATGCTCCCCTCTCTCTTCCGGGAGGCCGGGGAACAGGGCCGCTCCAAGGGCAGCTGGATCTCCATGGTGGTGGCTTTCTGCGTGGTGCTGGCTCTGCTGCTGTCCCTGAACGTCCTGTCCGTCACCATCCTGCCCAGCTTTGGCTGGTACCTGTTCTGCGGGTTCTGCATTGCCCTGTCCATCATCGCCCCCGGCATGAGCTTCTCCACCCTGCTCATGCCCCTGGGACTGTACACTCCCCTGGTGGACGGCATCGGCAGCCTGGACCTGGGGGTCCTGGCCCCTGCGGGGATCGGCGCCCTGGTCACCATTTTGTGCCTGGCCAAGGCCATCGACGCTCTGTTCACCCACTTTTACAGCTTCGCCTTCCACGCCATCATCGGCATCGTCATCGCCGCCACCTTGGTGATCATCCCCTTCCAGAGCTTCACCCTGGGAGCGGGCGCGGCCGCCGCCAACGTGATCTGCCTGGCGGTGGGCGTCATCGCCGCCCTGGCCCTGGACAAATTCAACCAGTCCGTCCCCAAAGAGGACTGAGGCGACTGCACAAAAAGGAGGCCGCTGCCCAGCGCAGCGGCCCCTTTTTTGCGTCTTTTAGTCTTCCCCGGTGACAGGCATCCCGCACAGGTAGCGGCGGACCATATCCAGGGCCTGGCTGGCGGCGCAGTGGCGGTGCCAGGCCCGGCTCTTGGTGCGGCCGATGGGGCTGCGCTTGGTCACCCAGGTGCGCTCCCCGTCGGAGAGGGCGATGTAGATCAACCCCACAGGCTTCTCCGGCGTGCCCCCTTCGGGCCCGGCGATGCCGGTGATGCCGATGCCCAGGTCGCTGCCGGACCGGCGCAGGATGCCTTCGGCCATCTCCCGGGCAGTCTCCTCGCTGACGGCGCCGTGGTCCAGCAAAGTCTGGTGGTCCACATGGAGCAGCATCTCCTTGGCCTCGTTGGCGTAGGTGACGCAGCCCATGTGGAACACGGCGGAGGACCCGGAGACATCGGTGAGGCGCTTGGCCAGCAGGCCGCCAGTGCAGCTCTCGGCGGTGGCCAGGGTCTTGCCCTGTTCCTTTAAGAGAGACACCACCAGCTCCTCTAAGGTCTCCACGTCCACGCTGTAGACGAAGTTCCCCAGCCGGGACTTGATCTCATCGATGAGGGGCTGGCACAGGGCGTCGGCCTCCTCCACCGTGGCCGCCTTGGCGGTGACCCGCAGGTAGCACTCCCCCTCCTTGGCGTAGGGGGCCAGGGTGGGGTTCTCCCCGTCCATCAGGTCGTCCATCATCTGGGCCACCGGGGCCTCCCCCCTGCCGTAGATGTGCACGTTGTGAGAGACAATGACGCTCTCCTGGCCCTTTTGCAGGTAGGGCACCACGTAGTTGTGGAGCATGGGGGTAAGCTCGCTGGGCGGCCCGGGGAGCATGACGATCAGGCAGCCCGTCTGGGCGGTGAAGGCGCAGCCCGGGGCGGTGCCGTTGTCGTTTTGGAACACGTGGCAGCCCTCGGGGAGCCAGGCCTGCTTTTCTTGGTTCTCGCTCACCTTCTTCTCGTTGAAGTAGTTGAGAATCCGGTCTAAGCTGGGCTGGTGGAGCTGGAGCTTCTTCCCGGCGCAGGCGGCGGTGGTCTCCTTGGTCAGGTCGTCGGTGGTGGGCCCCAGCCCCCCGGTCATAATCAGCAGCTCGCTGCGGGAGATGGCCGTCTCCACCGCGTGGCGCAGGCGCTCCACGTTGTCCCCCACCACGGCGGAGTACAGCAGGTTGATCCCCAGCCCGGACAGGGCCTGGGCCACAATGGCGGTGTCGGTGTTCACCACCTGGCCCAGCAAAAGCTCGGTGCCCACAGAAATGATTTCAGCGTTCATGGAACATCCTCCTTCTATCGCTTCGTAACCTACAGCCGGGCGGCCAGAAAGTCCTCCCAGCTGTCATATTCCTTGATGACCCCGCCGCCGCGGCGGATGGCGGCAACCAGGGCAGCTTCCGCCCGGTCCGCCGCCTGGACCAACGGGTCCAGGTCGTCCCACCGGTAGGCGTCCAGCACCTGGTGCCGGGGCACCGCGTACTCCCCCGCGATGTCCTCCAGCTCCCGCTGCAAACACACCGCCGAGAGAAAGGCCAGCACCCAGTCCCCCCGCTCCTGGCAGGAGCGGAGCTTTTGAAACGTGGAGCAGAGCTCCTCATACCAAGGGCCCAGAGCCGCCGCGTCTTTCCTCTGGCCCGGCTCCCCCTCCCGCCGCGCCGGGGCCGGGGCAGGCCTTGTGAATTCCAGCCAGTCCCCCAACAGGGCGAGCAGCTCCCCGCAGGCCTTCTCCAGGGCCTGGGCGTCCCCGGCCTGGATGACCTGCTGGTACAGGGCGAGAAACCCTTCCGGCGTTTGGGCCATGGCCTGCAGGTCCGCGAACTGGCCCTTCAAGCCCCGGTGAAAGTAGGTCCCATTGGCGAAGGCCACCGCCTCCCCGGCGTCCATCAGCAGCAGTCCCGCCGCCAGCCGCCGGGAGCACAGGTCGCCGGTTTTCAGCCGGCCCCATTGTCCCCAGGCCCGGTCAAAGCGCTTTCCAGCCATTTCCCGGCAGTAGGCGCCGTCCCCCAGGCAGTGCCGCAGTTCCCGTTCCAGCCCCCGAAACCGCTCCAGGTCACCCTGGTCCCCATAGTACAGGACCTGGGCGTCCCCCACCAGCGGGGCCAGGGATTCCTCCAGCCTGGCGATGCCCCCCAGCCGCTCCCAGGACAGAGGGAAAATATCGTACCCCACCCCCTGGAGGATAAACTGGCCGCCGAACTCCTGGCCCCGTTCTGTTTTAGGTACAAAGTAGCAGTCCACGTCGGACAGGGGGCCGGCGGTGCCGTTCCAGTGGGAGCCGTAGGACACCACCAGGGAGAGCTCCCCGGCGAACGCCCCGGCCGCCCTCTCCTGCAGCCAGGAGACCAGTTGGTCATTGAGCCGTTTGCGCACAGCCGTTTCCATTCCTATCCTCTCTCCTTTACGGGTACACCCACTCCGTCTCCAGGGTTTGCAGGGCCTCTTCCAGCAGGGCGTCCCCGTCGATGCGCCGCTCCCCGTCCTCCACAAAGTGGAGGATGGGCCGGGTGCGGGGGTGCTTGGGGGTGAAGATGGTGCAGCAGTCCTCGTAGGGCTCGATGGAGATGTCGTAGGTGTCGATCTGGTAGGCGATCTTCACAATCTCCGACTTGTCCATGCCGATCAGCGGCCGGAACACCGGCAGGGTGGCCACGGCGTCGGTGCAGGCGATGGCCTGGATGGTCTGGCTGGCCACCTGGCCCAGGCTCTCCCCGGTGATCAGGGCGGAGCAGCTCTCGTCTTTGGCCACCCGATCCGCCGCCCGGAGCATAAACCGCCGGAGGATCACGGTGTTCAGGTCCTCGGGGCAGTGGTCCCGGATCTCCTCCTGGAGATGGGTGAAGTTCACGGTGATGAACTTCACCCGCCCGGCGTACTGGGCCACCTTCTGGAGCAGGCGCTTCACCTTCTCCCGGGCCAGCTCGCTGGTGTAAGGGGGGCTTGCGAAGTGGACGGCGGTGAGCTCCACCCCCCGCTTGGCCATCATCCAGGCGGCCACCGGGCTGTCCAGGCCGCCGCTGATCAAAATGGCCGCCCGGCCCCCGGTGCCCACGGGGATGCCCCCGGCCCCGGGCTTGGGGTCGGTGTGGACGTAGGCGTGCTCCTCCCGGACCTCCACCCGCACGGTGACGTCCGGGGCGTGGACGTTTACAGAGAGATGGGGAAATTTTTCCAGCAGGTAGCCCCCCACCTGGGCGGAGATCTCCGGGGACTTGAGGGGGAACTTCTTGTCGCTGCGCTTGCACTCCACCTTAAAGGTAGAGGCCTCTTCCAGGGCTTCCTCCAGGTACTCCCCGGCCTTCTCCTGGATCTTCCCCAGGTCCTTTTCGCAGACCCCGGCCCGGGCCACCCCCACCACGCCGAAGAC
>DXDU01000088.1 GCA_019115285.1 Candidatus Acutalibacter pullistercoris | reverse complement strand
GCCTCCCCCTTTGGGGGAGGTGTCATCGCTAGAAGCGATGACGGAGGGGGTGTCCTTTATAAGGGGGTTATCAAAGGGGGGAGACGGGTGTCTCCCCCCTTTGGAATGAGATTATAGATTGATATCCCCCTCCCGTACTTCAAAGGTACGGATTATAGCTTTTGCCCCCTTACGGGAGGGGGGCAGGGGGTGGGTACCACATAGCTTTCCCGCCTGTGTGGGCGAGACCAGAAGGTGGCCCGCGGAGTTGCGGAGTACCGAAAAAATAGGCGTCTCTACAAAAATCGACAAAACTCGTGCCAGGGGATGTGGTAGACTGCAAGAAGAATTGGTAAGATCTTCCTGTTCGTGAAGGGGCGCGGAACGGAAGCTGTCCTCCGGCGGGCGGCTAGGGGAAGGCCTAGGCCCGCTCCCCCTTGGCGAACCAGGCGGATGCAGACCACGCTGAGGAGGCTTTCTGACCATGCAGAGCAAGATACACCGCGCCCCTGCCAGGGAGCGAGTAACCCCTGTGCCCCTGGGGGACTTTGACGTCTTTGAGGACGAGGAGGCCCTGGTAAACCGGCTGTACTACGGGGTTCCCAGTTATGAGGAGGGGCTGTTTCGCTGCCCAATCTTCTTCGAGGAAAACACCTTTCGCAAAGAGGCCAACGGGGACCTGACCCTGATACGCTCCGTGCGCAAGGGGGAGCGGTAAAGGGATACTCCGAGGGGAAAAGAAAGCGCTCCCCAGCCCTTTAAAAGGCTGGGGAGCGCTTTTACTGTTCCGAGATTTGCGCGGCGGCCAGCCGCACTTCCAGGCCGTCGAAGAACAGGCCGCCCTCCACGTCTACCACGATGGGCTGGCCGCCTTGCCGCAGGGAGGCGCTGACCATGACGTATGCCGAATTCGGGTCGTTATAGGGCCACACGCTGCCGCAGGAGCGGGCCTGCAGCTGGTACCGCCTGCCCCAGGGGCCCTCCGACTCCTCGATGACGTACACCACCGGGTCCCCGTTTTCCCTCTCCTGCACCGCCTGGCGGGGGATGGCGTCCCGGAAGGTGAGGGTCCGCTCCTCCACCTGGAAGGCCACCCGCTCCCCCTCCCGGAACACGCCCTCCGGCAGGGACAGCCAGATCTCCGCCCCGGAGAGACCCCGGATGCCGCTGGCGATGGAGAGCACTTCCCCCTCGCCCTGCTGGCCGTCCTCCCCGGTGTACTGGGCTTTCAGCCCGGGGACGATTACGTCGTTGGGAAGGCCCTTGCCCAGCTGGTGGCTGTAGTGGAGTTTCCCATCCTCCACGGTGCCCGTCTCCGCCAGGGTGAAGGAGATCTCCCCCGGGCCAGGGCTGGTGAGGTAGGCCGTGGGCAGGCTGTCCACATAGCCCGTCTGGGCGTACAGGGTAAAGCCGGCCAACGCCAGCAGGTACAGGCCCAACGCCCCCAGGGCGACCTTCCGGAGCGCGCCGCCGCCCCTCATTCTTTCAGGTACAGGTCCGCCCGCTCCTGGAGCTGGGTGGCGCAGGCAGCGGCGTCGGTGAGATCCCGGTCAAAGTAGTCGGCCAGGATGGGCTGGAAGTTCTGGTACAGCAGGGGATCGAACTGGTTCAGGGCGTCGGCGCTGTCCAGCAGGTCCAGGACTTTCTCGGCCAGCTCCTCGTCGTAGAGTTTCCCCAGCTCCACCTGGAGCTTTTGCTGGGCGATGGCCCGGTTCACCGGGTACTCCCCGCCGTACCGGTCGTAGAAAGAGGAATCCTCCGCGCTGTCCTCCTCCTGCCAGCTCACCCAGAACTTCAAAAACTCCCAGGCAAGCTCCTGCTGCTGGCTGGCGGAATTGACGGCGTACAGGCTGCCGGTGAACAGCCGGCTGCCCTGTTCCGTGGCCTCGGGGAGGAGGATCCCGTCGATCTGCCCGGTGAGGTAGCCCATCAGCTCCCCCTGGGACAGGGCCGCGCTGGCCACCAGCCGGGTGGTGTTGTCCAGCACCGGGTAGGAGCCTGTGGTGGACTGGTACAGTTCCCCTTCCTCCACGGTGCGGGTAAACTGCAGGGTGTGCAGCCCCTCCAGCAGGGCGACGAACTCCGGGGTGTCAAAGGCGGCGGTTTCCCCCTCCAGATCCAGCAGGTCGGGGAACTGGTTTTTCACGAAGGTGGCGGCCACCATCTCCTCGTCGGTGACAAAGCTCTCCTCCACCAGACCCTGGCTCACCGCCTGGCCGTACAGCTCCACCAGCTTGCTGGCAGTGAGCTCCTCCAAGCCCTCCGCGCCCAGGAGGCTTGCCACCGGCCTGTTGAGCCAGCAGGCCGAGGGGTTGGCGGTGACCACCAGGGCGTACAGCTTCCCCTGGGTGGCGGTGGCGTCCATAATCCCCCGGAAGTACTCCTCCTCCGGGAAGGTCTCTTCCCAGTCGCACAGGGTGTACAGGTCGCAGAGTACCCCGCTCTCGGCGTAGCGGTTAAAGCTCAGGCTGCCCACGTCGATCAGGTCAGCCCCGGCCCCGCTGGTGAGCTCCACCGCCAGGGCTTCGGTGTAGCTCTTTTCCGCCGCCTGGAACAGGGCGGTGTCCCCGCTGTAGGCCTCCTCCATGGTCAGGCCCGGCTGGATGGTCACGGTCACTCCGGGATGCTGCTCCTCAAACTCCGCGGCCACCATCCCCAGGCCGCTGCTCTCCGAGGTGGGGAACTTCACCGAGATGGTCAGCTCCCCGGAGAGGGCGTCCTCCTGGGTCTCCTCCTCCGGGGCGGCGCTCTCCTCCGCCTGGCTCTTCTCCTGGGAAGTCTCGCTCCCCGCGAACTGGTCGTAGATGTCCTCTTGCTCGCTTTGGCACCCAAAGCACCCAAGCAGCAGGCACAAGGCCAGCGCCAGGGCCACAATCTCCTTTTTCACGCTCTTTCCCTCCTTGGCGGGGCGTCTTTCAAAAAAGATCCCCTATGATTTTTTAGTTTACCACGTCAGTTGAGGCAAGGCAATGGGAACAGGGCTGCCCCCCCGCGGCCTGCTGAAAATTGACAGCAATTTTTGGGTAAAACAGAGAGGCCTCCCTGAGGGGAAGGCCTCTGCTGCGTCTCAGCTCAGCCGGACTTCGATGCCGTCCAGGTACAGGTCCCCGGACACGGAAGTGGCCACCGGCCAGTAAAACTCGTTCATGTCATAGGCCAGGGTGTGGTTCTCGTCAGCTTTCCGGCGGCTGGTCATCTGTCGCTGCCGCAGGATGTACCGTTTGCCCCAGGGGCCGTTTTCCTGCTCCACATAGTTGAGCACCCGGCTGCCGTCGGGCAGGTCCACAATGGCCTCGTTGGGCACGGAGTTGCCGTCCACCATGGCCAGGGTCACCAGGGGCAGGCTTTCGATGTACCCTGTCTGGCTGTACACCGTGGCCCCCACCACCGCCAACAGGTAAATAGCGCCCGCCACCCACACCGCCAGCCGGCGGAAGAACGTCCTTCTTTTGTTTTCCACGCTTTCCGCCCCCTCACGCTTTCACGCCGGACAGGGCGATGCCTTCGGCCAGGTAGTCCTGGCCTAAGAAGAACACCAGCAGCGCCGGGATGAGGTAGAACACGGACACGGCAAAGAACATCCCCGGGTCGCCGGAGACCACGGTCCCCAGGTACACGGACAGGGGGTTGTCGAAGGTCTCTTTTAAGAACACCACCGCCTGGTCCACAATGTTCCAGTTGTCGGCGAAGAGCAGCACCGCCAGGGCGGCGATCACCGAGGTCAGGTTGGGCCGGACGATGTACCGGTAGGCCTGAAAGGCTCCCGCCCCGTCCAGCTGGGCAGCCTCTAGGCACTCCTTGGGGAAGTTTTTCAATTGCTGCCGCACCAGGAACACCCCCAGGGGGTGGAACATGGCGGGCAGGATGATGGCAAGATAATTCTCTCGGATGCCCAGCCACCCGGCCACGATGAAGTTGGGCACCAGCAAGATCTGAGTGGGCATGAGCATGACGATGATGTACGTAAAATAGATGGCCTCCTTGTACTTCCAGCGGAGGTTCTCGATGCCGAAAGCCGCTAAAGGCGCCAACACGCACTGGCCGATGAGCACCGGCACCACCAGGAGCACCGAGTTCCAGAACATCCGCAGGTAGTCGGGGCTGTTCAGCAGCAGCTCCTTATACTGGTCCAGGGTGGGCTGCTCGGGGATGAGCCCGAACCGCACGAAGTGGATGCCGCTGGAGTTGAAGTCCCCGGCGTTTGTCTCGGTGATCTCCGCCGTGTACCGGTCGGCGATCTCCGTCCCGCTCATAAAGGAGCTGGCCACCGTGAACACAATGGGAAACAGGGCCACGATGGCGGCGATTGCGATGAGGACGGTGGGCAGGATGTGTCGCTTTGCCATGGCGTTTCCCTCCTCACTGGTAGGCGTCGGTGACGCGCTTTTGGGCGTAGAACACGATGAGCAGCAGGATCCCGATCACCAGGAACAAGATGTAGGCCGCGCTGGACAGCTTCTGCATGTTCAGGGACAGGAACTGGTTGTTCATGTAGTGCTGCAGCATGTAGATGTCAGGATCGGGATAGGCCCCGTAGAGCATGTACACCTCTTTGAACACCTTGAAGTTGTTGACGATGCTCATGAGCAGCACCACGAAAGTGGTGGGGGACAGGTAGATCCAGGTCACGTTCCAGAACTGGGTCCAGGGGCCGGCGCCTTCCAGCTCCATCTGCTCGTAATAGGTCTTGGGGATCCAGTTCAGACCCGACCAGAACAGCACGATGTTGTAGCTCACGTTCTTCCACAGGAAGATGACCACTAAAATGGCCATGTGCCACTGGTTCTGGCTCACCCACTGGTGGGAGAGGCCCAGCTGCAGCAGCAGCTCGTTTACCAGGCCGTTGGAGTCAAAGAGCACTTTCCAGAAGTAGACGATGGTCCCCGAGGGGACTACCAGGGGCAGCAGAAGCACCATGGTGGCGGCCACCCGGCCCCGTTTCATCTTCTGCAGGCACAGGGACAGCACCAGGGCCAGGGCCATGCCCAGGGGGACGGAGATCACCATGAACACGGCGCTGTTGAAGGCCGCGCTCTGGAACAGGGAGTTTGTCAGGGTGTCGGAAAAGTTCTTCAGCCCCACAAACTCCTGGGACCCCATGTTGTCGATAAGGGCGTAGTACAGCGAGTAC
>DXDU01000087.1 GCA_019115285.1 Candidatus Acutalibacter pullistercoris | reverse complement strand
GCGCCGTGTTCCTGGCCACCATCATCGCCTCTATCATCGGCACTCTGGTGATGGGCCTGGTGGCAAACGTGCCCTACGCGCAGGCTCCCGGCATGGGCCTGAACGCGTTCTTCGTGTACACCGTGTGCCTGGGCCTGGGCTTCACCTGGCAGCAGACCCTGTCCATGGTGTTCATCTGCGGCCTGATCAACATTCTCATCACCGTGACCAAGATCCGTAAGTTCATCATCAAGTCCATCCCCCGCAGCCTGCAGAACGCCACCGGCGGCGGCATCGGCATCTTCGTGGCCTACATCGGCTTTTTGAACGTGGGCTTCGTGAACTTCGGTTCCGGCGTGCCCGCCATGGCCACCCTGAACACCCCTGTGCTGTGGCTGTTCATCATCGGCCTGGTGCTCACCGTGGTGCTGCTGGTGCTCAATGTGAAGGGCGCCATTCTCATCGGCATCGTGGCCACCGCCATCATCGGCATCCCCATGGGGGTCACCTCCGTGGCCAGCTCCATCAGCTTTACCGAGGCCTGCCAGCAGCTGCCCACCACTTTCTGCGCCATCTTCACCCCCGCGGGCCTGCCCGCCCTGTTCTCTGACGCGGCCAAGATCCCCCTGGTGCTGATCACCATCTTCGCCTTCAGCATCTCCGACACCTTCGACACCATCGGCACCTTCATCGGCACCGGCCGGCGCACCGGCATCTTCTCCGATGAGGACGAGAAGGCCATGGAGACCAAGGCCGGGTTCCACTCCAAGATGGACAAGGCCCTGTTCGCCGACGCCACCGCCACTTCCATCGGCGCCATCTTCGGCACCTCTAACACCACCACCTTCGTGGAGAGCGCCGCGGGCATCGGCGCTGGCGGCCGCACGGGCCTTACCAGCGTGGTGGTTGCCATCTGCTTTGCCTTAAGCGCCTTCCTGGCCACCTTCGTCAGCGCCATTCCCTCCGCCGCCACGGCTCCCGCCCTGGTGCTGGTGGGCGTGATGATGACCTCCTCCTTCAAGGAGATCAAGTGGGACGACCTGAGTGAAGCCATCCCGGCTTTCTTCGCCGGCATTTTCATGGCCCTGTGCTACAGCATTTCCTACGGCATCGCCACCGGCTTCATCACCTACTGCATTGTGAAGGTGTGCAAGGGCGAGGCCAAGAAGGTCCATCCCATCCTGTGGGTGGTCACCGCTCTGTTCGTGTTGAACTTCATCCTCCTGGCCATCATCTAAAAAACCGGCCTGGAGCCGCCCCTTCGGGGGCAAACTGACAACTTATGCCGCGCCTCCGGGCGGGCTGCCGCCCGGCTGGCGCAAATCTTTTTAGCGTAAAGAAGGAGAGAAATTTTAGTGGACGGCCTACCTGCGCAAATACTTTTGCAGATCTTTTTCATTTTGCTCAACGCGTTTTTCGCCGGTTCTGAGATTGCGTTCCTTTCTCTGAACCAGATCAAGCTCTCGAAGCAGGCGGAAGAGGGCGACAAGACCGCCGCCCGGCTGCTGGTGCTGGTGGAGAACCCCAACCGGTTCCTGTCCGCCATCCAGGTGGCCATCACCCTGTCCGGCTTTTTGGGCGCCGCCTTCGGTACGGAGAACTTCTCCGACTACCTCACCGACGGCCTGCTGGGACTGGGCCTGCCCCTTTCCCGGGAAGTGATGAGCGTGGTGTCCATGGTGGTCATCACCGTGATCATTTCGTTCTTCTCCATCGCCTTTGGCGAGATGGTGCCCAAGCGCATCGCCATGCAGAAGCCTGACATGTGGGCGAAAATGTCCCTGGGCGTGGTCAAGGCCATCAGCCTGGTGTTCGCCCCCATGATGATCCTGCTGGACGTGACCACCAACGGCACCCTGAAGCTTTTGGGCATGAAGACCGACGCCGACGAGGGCGCCGCCAGCGAGGAGGACATCCGCCTGATGGTGGAGAACAGCGGCGAACAGGGCGCCATCGCGGAAGACGAGCAAAAGTGGATCGAGAATGTATTTGACTTTGGCGATATGGTCGCCAGCGACGTGATGACCCCCGAGCCGGATGTCACCGCTTTCAGCTTAGACGAGAGCAACGAGGACATCATCAAGGCCATTCAGGAGACGGGTCTCAGCCGCTACCCTGTGTACGAAGAGGACATCAACGACATCTGCGGCGTCCTCAACGCCAGGGATTTCCTCTTGAACCTCCAGTCCGATTCTCCCAAGCCCTTAAAGGGCCTGCTCCGCAGGGCGTATTTCGTTCCCGAAAGCGTCCACGCGGACCAGCTGTTCAAGGACATGCAGTCCCAGAAGCATCACTTCGCCATTGTGGTGGATGAGTACGGCGGCACCGCCGGCGTAGTCACCATGGAAGACCTGCTGGAAGAGATCGTGGGCAACATCTACGACGAGTTCGACCCCGAGGAACCCCAGGCCATCGTGGAAGTGAAAGAGGGCCTGTGGCGGGTCCAGGGCAGCGCCCGGGTGGAAGAGCTGGCCGACGTGGCCGACATCGAGATCCCGGAAGACGCGGACTACGACACCCTGGGCGGCATGGTCATGAGCTGCCTGTCCACCATCCCCGAAGACGGCTCCAAGCTCACTGTGGAGATCAACGGCCTGCGGGTGCGGGTGGAGAAGATCGAGGACCGGAAAGTGATCTGGGCCTTCGTGCAGAAGCTCCCCCCGGAAAAGCCCCAGGAAAAGGAAGGCAAGGACAAGGAGAAAACAAAAGAGCCCCAGGAGCAGTAAGCTCCTGGAGCTAGCAGCAGGCCGCCGGCACCCCCGGCGGCCTGTTTCATATTCGAAAGCGCGGCGCAAGCCCGGCCCCCTCCCCTTGACCGGGGGCGGGGGCTGCATACCACCACAAGACCAGAACCGGGCCGCCGGCACCCCCGGCGGCCTGTTTCGTGTCCGAAAGGGCGGCGCAAGCCTGGCCCTCCCCTTGACCGGGGCCGGGGCTGCATACCACCACAAAACCCGAACCGGGCCGCCGCACCCCCCGCGGCCTGTTTCGTGTCCGAAAGGGCGGCGCAAGCCCGGCCTCCTCCCCTTGACCGGGAATAGGGCTTGTGCTATAGTGGGCTGGAACAGAACAGGAGGGATGGGAAATGTTTCGAGAAATGCGCCGGAAGCGCCAGGCTTTGACCCAGGCCCAGTGCCAGGCTATTTTGGAACAGGGCAGCTGCGGGGTGCTGGCCCTCTCCGGGGACGGCGGGTACCCCTACGCCGTGCCCCTGAGCTACCTGTACCACCAGGGGAAGCTGTACTTCCACTCCGCCAAAAGCGGCCACAAGCTGGACGCCCTGCGCCGGGAGCCCAAGGCCTCCTTCTGCGTGGTGGCCCAGGACCAGGTGGCGCCCCTGGAGTACACCACCCTCTACCGCAGCGTCATCGTCTTCGGCAGGCTGCGGGAGCTGGAGGACGACAGAGAGAAGCGTGCCGCCATCGAGACCCTGGCCCTGAAGTACGCCCCCCAGGACACCCCCGCCCACCGGGAGGAGGCCATCCGGCGGGACTGGGGCCCTCTCTGCGTGCTGGAACTGACCCCGGAGCACATCTCCGGTAAACAGGGCAAAAACTTAATCGGGAAAGCGTAAAACAGGAGCCGGTGACCCGGCTCCTGTTTCACAGAACACCCCGACCCACCGGGAGGAGGCCATCCGGCGGGACTGGGGCCCCCTCTGCGTGCTGGAGCTGACCCCGGAGCACATCTCCGGCAAGCAGGGCAAAGACTTGGTGGGGAAAGCGTAACCAGGAGCCGGTGATCCGGCTCCTGGTTTACAGAACACCCCCGCCCACCGGGAGGAGGCCATCCGGCGGGACTGGGGCCCTCTCTGCATGTTGGAGCTGACCCCGGAGCACGTCTCCGGCAAACAGGGCAAAGACTTAGTGGGGGAAGCGTAAACAGGAGCCGGCAACCCGGCTCCTGTTTCACAAGGCCTTTTTGAAGTTCCGCTGGAGCTTATTCCCCCTGTACCCCTGGCTTTGGTAAAAGGCGTGGGCTCCCTTTCTCTCCTCGCCTGACACCAGGCGCACCCCCGCGGCCCCGGTCTCCCTGGCCCAGGCCTCCCCGGCGGCCAGCAGGGCCTTTCCCGCCCCCTGGCGGCGGCAGCGGTGAGATACCGCCAGGCCCAGCACGTTTTTCAAGTGGGGAAAATACAGCACGTCGTAGTCCGCCAGGTGCAGGTACCCCAGCACCTCTCCCCCGCCCTCGGCCACCAGGACCTTGTGGGCGGAGTTCGCGAGGCAGGCGCGCAGCTTCTCCCGGGTCTGCTCCTCCGGGTAGTCGTACCCCATCTCCTCCCGGTTCAGCCGGGCGATGGCGGCGCAGTCGGAAAGCCGCGCCTCCCGGATGGTCCACTCCATACGAAAGCTCCTTTCACGAAAAAAGGCCCGGCAGCGCGCCAGGCCTTCTCTTTTTGGGGGTTACTTGCCCAGGATCTTCTTCACGGTGGCTTCGATGTTCTCCGCGCACAGGCCGAACTCCTGGAGCAGGTCCAGGGCGGGGCCGGAGTGGCCGTACACATCCTGGACGCCGATCCTGGTCACCGGGGTGGGGCAGCGCTGGCTCAGGCAGGCGCACACCGCCTCCCCCAGGCCGCCGATGACATTGTGCTCTTCCACGGTGACGATGTGGCCCGTCTCCTGGGCGGCCTTCACCAGCAGGTCCTCGTCTAAGGGCTTGATGGTGTGGATGTCGATGACCCGGGCGTCGATGCCCTGGGCCTCCAGGCTCTTGGCGGCCTTCACGGCCTCCCCCACCATCAGGCCGGTGGCGGCGATGGTGATATCCTTGCCGTCCCGCAGGGTGATGCCCTTGCCCAGCTCAAACTGGTAGTCGTCGTTGTTGTGGACGCTCTCCACCGCCAGGCGGCCCAGGCGCAGGTACACAGGGCCGTTGTGCTGGGCGGCGGCCTTCACCGCGGCCAGCATCTCGTAGTGGTCGGCGGGGTTTAATACCACCATGCCGGGGATGGTCCGCATCAGGGCGATATCCTCGCAGCACTGGTGGGTGGCGCCGTCCTCGCCGGTGGAGATGCCCGCGTGGGAGCCGGCGATCTTCACGTTCAAATGGGGGTAGCCCACAGAGTTGCGCACCTGCTCGTAGGCCCGCCCCGCGGAGAACATGGCGAAGGAGGCGGCGAAGGGGATCTTCCCGCAGGCGGCCAGGCCCGCGGCGATGCCGATCATATTCCCCTCGGCGATGCCGCAGTCGATAAAGCGCTCGGGGTACTTCTTCTCGAAGATGCAGGTCTTGGTGGCCTCCGCCAGGTCGGCGTCCAGCACCACAATGTCAGGGTTTTCCGCCGCCAGGGCAGTCACAGCTTCCCCGAAGCTCTCCCGGGTGGCCTTTTTTACCAGTTCAGCCATTTTCCAGCACCTCCAGGTTCTCTTGCAGCTCTTTCAGGGCCACTTCATACTCGTCCTTGTTGGGGGCCTTGCCGTGCCAGCCCACCTGGTTTTCCATAAAGGAGACGCCCTTGCCCTTGACGGTCTTCATAATGATGGCGAAGGGCTTGCCCTTGCAGGCTTTGGCGGCCTGGAAGGCCCGCTCCAGCTCGTCGAAGTCGTGGCCGTCGATGGTCATGGTCTCGAAGCCGAAGGCCTGGAACTTGGGCTCAAAGGGAGCGGGGCCCGCCACCTTCTCCACCGGCCCATCGATCTGCAGGCCGTTGTAGTCCACAATGACGCAGAGGTTGTCCAGTTTCCGGTGGCCGGCGAACATGGCGGCCTCCCACACCTGGCCCTCCTCACACTCGCCGTCGCCCAGCAGGGTGTAGACCCGGTAGTCCTTCCCGTCCATTTTGCCCGCCAGGGCCATGCCCACGGCGGCGGAGATCCCCTGGCCCAGGGAGCCGGAGCTCATATCCACGCCGGGAGTGCCTTTCATGTCCGGGTGCCCCTGGAGCATGGCCCCGATGTGCCGCAGCCGGGAGAGCTCCTCCCAGGGGAAGTAGCCCTTCAGGGCCAGGGCGGCGTACAGCCCGGGGGCGCAGTGGCCCTTGGAGAGCACGAACCGGTCCCGGTCCGGGTCCTTGGGGTTTTGGGGGTCCACCCGCAGCTCGCTGAAGTACAGGTAGGTGAACAGGTCCGCCGCGGACAGGGAGCCGCCGGGGTGGCCGGATTTGGCGTGGAACACGCCCTCCAAGATCCCCAGGCGCACTTTGGCCGCCGCGACCAGCAGATCTTTGCGTTCTTGTGCGTTCATGGTCTACACCGATCCTTTCCGTCCTGACAGTCATTAGCTCATACAGTGTTGATTTTATCGCATTTCCCGAAAAAAAGCAATCGCAAACTTCCCGCCTCCCCAGCCCCAGCTTTTATGCTATGCTGACAAAAACCGGTCCGTGGCCGGACGGGCCAGGCGCGTGCCCGCGCGGGGGTCCGTGGCCGGACTGGCCAGGGAAAACCCCTATCCGTTCGCTTCGCTCACTCACCGGGGTTTTCGGGGATGGTCTACGCAACTTAGGTGGTTAGGGCGACTGAAAATCCCGGAGCGCCCTTTGTGGAGGGATTTTCCTGGCCTGCGGTGCCAACCGCCCCACCCCCGTCTCGCCTGCCGGGGGTTTGGCGAGGCCCACCCCCTGCCCCCTCCCATGCACAAACATTTCCTAAGGAAGATAGCCTTCCGGCATGGGAGGGGGAGAAAGTACTATAGTCTAAATTCCAAAGGGGGAGACTTGCGTCTCCCCCTTTGTGAACCCCCTCTCTTGTGGCAGCCTCCTTATATGGCAGAAGGCTTCAACAAGTGGGGGTTGTCAAAGGGGGGCCGCTAGGCCCCCCTTTGGAATGAGATTATAGATTATAATCCCCCTCCCGTACGGAAAGGGATGAGATTATAGCTCTCTATCCTTACGGGAGGGGGCAGGGGGTGGGCAGCACATAGCTTTCCCGGTCGGCAGACAGGCGAGACGGGGGTGGGTACCGCTCATCCAGAGCAAAGCGGCAGGCGACGGGGGAGCGGAATTCACAAAGCCGCGAGATACACGTCCTAAAATCTCGAAAGAGAGATAAAGCTCGCCCCCCGCTTTGGGTGGGAGCAGGTATATTCCCGCTCACCGAGGCCACACTAGGGGAGAAACATCCACCGCGCGTCTGCGCCAGAAAGGAAGTCCCCTATGAAACAGCACAACGGCCGCATTGGCAATCTGCCAGCCAACATCAACCTGATGAACCCCGTGCCCAACAAGGACGCCAAGTCCGTCGTCCGGCTCCTGCGCACCAACGGGAAGGTCTCTGGCTACGAGCTTTCCGACGGCACCCACCTGACCAAGAGCCAGGGGGTGGCCCTGGCGAAACAGGGAGGCATCCGGGGGGTGGCCATCGCCAGCCGCAACGGCAGCGAGTACCTGCGCTCCCTACCCGACGGCGACCCCGCCAGCAACCTGGGGGACCTGCCCAGCGCCTCTGCTGCCCGTCGGCAGTGATCCCCCCCAGTTTTACCTGCCCTGTGGGCGATTTATGTGCAGCCCCGTCTCGCCTGCCGGCACGGGAAAGCCTTATAAGGCCCACCCCCTACCCCCTCCCGCGCCCATACCATGGAGGTATATCTAACCTCGCTGGCGCGGGAGGGGGAGATAGTTATATAGTTTAATTCCAAAGGGGGCCTTACGGCCCCCTTTGGAATTAGACTATATAAAACCGTCCCCCTCCCGTACAGATAAGCCAACGATTACCGCTCGGTACATTTACGGGAGGGGGCAGGGGGTGGGCTTCGCAAATCTTGTCTGTGCGGCAGGCGAGACGGGGGTGGGGCGCAGAAAACTTGCCCCTCAGCAACCACGACTTGGCTCCCCCTATGGGGGAGCTGGCAGCGCGTAGCGCTGACTGAGAGGGCGCCCTTAAAAAGGGGGTTCACAAAGGGGTCGCTGCGTGCCGGTGGCGCTCTGCCGCGAACCGACCGACGCGGCAGCGGAGACCAGGGGGTGGGCAGCATATAGCTTCCCCATCGCCAGGCGAGACCAGGGGGTGGGGCGGTTGGCACCGCAGGCCAATAAAATCCCTCTGGGCTTCGCCCGCCGGGGCGCGTGCCCGCGCTGGGCAATAAAATCCCTCTGCACTGCGTGCGCCGGGATTTTCAGTCGCCCCGACCTCCTGAGTTGCGTAGACCATCCCCGAAAACCCCGGTGAGCGAACGTAGTGAGCGGATAGGGGTTTTCCCTGGCCCGTCCGGCCACGGACCCCAGTGCGGGCACGCACCCCAGCTTACTTCTTCCGGACAAAGGCCTTTTTGGGCATGCGGCACACGGGGCAGGTCCAGTCGGCGGGGAGTTCCTCAAAGCCGAAGTTGGGGTCGCTGTACACGTAGCCGCACACGGAGCACACAAAGCTCTCCCCGCTGGACTTGTCGAAGGTCAGCTCGGGGGGCAGGTAGGTGGGAGAGTGCTTGGGGCTCACCCCGCCCAGCTGCTCCACGTAGTACCGGTAGGTCATGGGCACGCCCACAGACTCATCGCTGCCGGCGACGACCTCGCCGATAAACAGCTTCTGGGCCCCGGACTCCACCACTTCCTTCACCTTGCACAAGAACCAGCAGCAGGTGTTCTCCTTAATCACCGGCACGCCCTCGATGAGGACCTTGTGCCGCACGTTCTCCAGCTTGTCCGCGTGCTCTCCAGACACCAGGCCCAGGGCCCCGATTACCGAGGCCGGGGTCTCCTGGGAGAGGACGGAGATGGTGAACACCCCCTCCCGCTGGATGCAGCCGCAGCTGTAGTTTGCCTTGTGCATGCTCACGGCCACCAGGGGGTTGTCCGCCGGGGTGGCTTTGGTCAGCTGCATCACCGTGTTGCAGATGCAGGCGTTGGGCTTGTTTCCGTCCTTGACGCCGATGGCGTACATGCCGTAGGTGAGGCTGCTCAATACCTGGGGTTTCACTGTTGTTACCTCCGTCTCTTTTGTAGGCTGTGTGTTCTATACATACGGGCCTGGGGCTCAGTTATGCTTAATCTTGTCCCAGTAGGCCCGAAAGCTCTGCTCGTTTTTGTTGTCGCCATAGCGGTAGTACTGGGCGCCCAGCAGGCTGTCGGGCAAGTACTGCTGGGGCAGCCAGTGGTGGAGGGCGTCGTGGGGATACTGGTAAAACTGCCCTTTGCGCTCCACCTCGGCGGAATCGTAATGCTTGTTCTGCAAGTTTCTGGGAACAGGTCCGCCCTTGCCCGCCCGCACGTCCGCCGCCGCCCGTTCGTAGGCCATGTGAGCGGAATTGGACTTGGGCGCCGTGGCCACCAGCACCACCGCGTCCGCCAGGGGGATGGCGGCCTCGGGCAGGCCCACCATCTGGGCGGCGTCCACCGCGGCCTTGACGATGGGGATGATCTGGGGCCAGGCCAGGCCCACGTCCTCGCAGGCGCACACCAGCAGCCTGCGGCAGGCGGAGGGCAGGTCTCCCGCTTCCAGCAGCCGGGCCAGGTAGTGGAGGGCCGCGTCTGGGTCAGAGCCCCGCATGGACTTCTGGAAGGCGGAGATCACGTCGTAGTGCTCGTCCCCCGCCCGGTCGTACCGCAGGGCGCTTTTCTGGGTGAGCTCCCTGGCCAGCTCCAAGCTCACCTGGATGGCAGGTCCCCCCTCGTCGCAGGCCAGGGTGGTGAGCTCCACGGCGTTCATGGCCTTGCGCACGTCTCCCCCGCAGGCGGCGGCGATGTGGGCGGCCACCCCCTCCTCCGGCAGGATCTCCCAGCCCTGTTCCTCTCCCAGAAAGCGGAACGCCCGCTCCACCGCCCGCTGAATCTCCTCCGGCTCCACGGCCTTGAACTCGAACACCGTGGACCGGCTGAGGATGGCGCTGTACACGTAGAAATAGGGGTTCTCCGTGGTGGAGGCGATGAGGGTGACGCTGCCATCCTCCAGGAACTCCAGCAAAGTCTGCTGCTGCTTTTTGTTGAAGTACTGGATCTCGTCCAGGTACAGCAGCACCCCGTGGAGCCCCTCGAAGGTGTGGGTGCGGGCCACGGCCTCTTTGATGTCCGCGGTGGAGGCGGTGGTGCCGTTGAGCTTTACCAGGCACCGGTCGGTGGTCTTGGCGATGAGGGAGGCCACGGTGGTCTTGCCCACGCCGGCGGGGCCGTAGAACACCATGTTGGGGATCTTCCCGGACTGGAGGATGCGCCGCAGCGCCTTCCCCGGGCCCAAAATATGCTTCTGGCCCACCACCTCGTCCAGGGAGGTGGGACGGACCCTGTCTGCCAGCGGCGCGGCCATAGAAGCCCCCCTTTTTCTCGCAAAATCCAGAACTGCTACCATTCTATCATTTTTCCCCAAAAAACGCAACCTGTCCGGCGCGTGCCCGCGCGGGGGTCCGTGGCCGGACTGGCCGTGAAAATCCCTCTGGGCTTCGCCCGCCGGGGCGCGTGCCCGCGCTGGGCAATAAAATCCCTCCGCAAGCTCCGGGATTTTGGGCGGGTTTCCCACAGCTTTGCGATACCCACCCCCTGGTCTCCGCTCCCGCTTCGGTCGGTCCTGGACGCGCCCCACCGGGGCGCAGGACCCGAGCCGGCAGGTGAGACCAGGGGGTGGGCTTGATAAAGCTAACCCGCTGGCAGGCGAGACCGGTCGCTGGACGCGTGCCACTGGCACGCAGCGACCCCTTTGGCACCCCCTCACGTTTTGTAGCTTCCTGCCTCAGAACCAGCTATCTATCATGGGGGTCCAAGGGGTCCTGGTGCCCAGTGGGCACCGCCCAGGACCGACCGAACCGGCAGGTGAGACCGCAGCCCCCCTTGAAAATCCTATTAAAAATATAAAAATATAATCCCCCTCCCGCGCCAGAGAAGTAAAAAAGCATCTCCGATGTATGAGCGCGGGAGGGGGTGAGCGAGCGCCAGTGGCGCTCTGCCGCGAACCGACCGAGCCGGCAGGCGAGACGGGGGTGGGGCGGTTGGCACCGCAGGCCAATAAAATCCCTCCGCTGAGGGGCGCTCCGGGGCGCGTGCCCGCGCTGGGCAATAAAATCCCTCCGCAAGCTCCGGGATTTTCAGTCGCCCCGACCGACAGGTTGGGTAAACCATCCCCGAAAACCCCGGTGAGTGAGCGAAGCGAACGGATAGGGGTTTTCCCTGGCCCGTCCGGCCACGGACCCGGCAGGCGAGACCAGGGGGTGGGCATCGCCTAGGCAGGCATGGCGGCGGTGGGCTTAGAGCTTCCCGCCACCTCAGGCGTAGAGGGGGTACTTTTTGCAGATGTCCTCCACCATGGCGCGGAGCTTCTCCACATTGCCTTCAAAGCCGTCCTCCATGGAAAGGGCAATGCAGGCGGCGATCTGGTCCATGTCAGCCTCCACCAGGCCCCGGGTGGTGACCGCCGGGGTGCCCAGCCGCACGCCGCTGGTGGTGAAGGGGCTGCGCTTTTCCCCGGGCACCGTGTTCTTGTTGGCGGTGATGTACACCTCGTCCAGGCGGCGCTCCAGCTCTTTGCCGGTGAGCTCCGAGTCGGACAGGTCGATGAGCATCAGGTGGTTGTCGGTGCCGCCGGAGACCAGCTTCACCCCCCGGGACAGCAGGCCCTGGGCCAGGGCCTGGGCGTTTTTCACCACCTGCTCCCCGTAGGCTTTGAACTCCGGCCGCAGGGCCTCCCCCAGGCACACGGCTTTGGCGGCGATGACGTGCATCAGGGGGCCGCCCTGGGTGCCGGGGAAGATGGCCTTGTCGATGGCCTTGGCGAACTCCTCCTTGCAGAGGATCATGCCGCCCCGGGGGCCCCGGAGGGTCTTGTGGGTGGTGGTGGTGACCACGTGGGCGTAGGGCACCGGGTTCTGGTGGACCCCGGCGGCCACCAGCCCGGCGATGTGAGCCATGTCCACCATGAGCAGGGCGCCGCAGGCGTCGGCGATCTCCCGGAACTTCTGAAAGTCTATGGCACGGGGGTAGGCGCTGGCCCCGGCCACGATGAGCTTGGGGCGCACTTCCAGGGCCTGGGCCATGAGCTTGTCGTAGTCGATGCGGCCGGTCTGCTCGTCCACGCCGTAGGCCACGAAGTTGTAGAGGGCCCCGGACATGTTCACCGGGGAGCCGTGGGTCAGGTGGCCGCCCTCGGCCAGGTTCATGCCCAGCACCGTGTCCCCGGGCTGGAGCAGGGCAAAGTACACCGCCAGGTTGGCCTGGGCCCCGGAGTGGGGCTGGACGTTGGCGTGTTCCGCGCCGAAGAGCTGGCAGGCACGCTTTCTGGCGATGTCCTCCACCACGTCCACGCACTGGCAGCCGCCGTAGTACCGCTTGCCGGGGTAGCCCTCGGCGTACTTGTTGGTGAGCACGCTGCCCATGGCGGCCATCACCGCCGGGGAGACGATATTCTCCGAAGCGATGAGCTCCAGGTTCCGCTGCTGCCGCCCAAATTCCTTCTCCATGGCCTGGCCCACTTCCGGGTCTTTCCCAGAGGCAAAGCCGATGGTGTCCATCAGATCGTTAAACATTGCGGTTCGACTTCCTTCCTGTTCCAAGTGTGAGGGTTTGCCCTTTTCTCCTATTATACCGGAAAAATCCCCGGGTGGCAACGAAAAAGAACAGCGCCTTTCCAAATCCCCGGGTTCGTGGTATAATAATGCCAGATTCGGCCCCCTTTTTCCCTTTTGGGGGCCCGCGAGAAGGTGATCCCCATGACGAAAAAACAGCGGGCGGCCCTGGCGGTGGAAGCCCTGAAGGCGGAGTACCCCGACGCCATCTGCTCCCTGGACTACCCGGACCCTCTGCGGCTGCTCATTGCCGTGCGGCTCTCCGCCCAGTGTACCGACGCCCGGGTAAACCTGGTGACCCCCGGGCTCTTCGCCCGGTTCCCCACCTTAGAGGCCTTCTGCGAAGGCACCGAGGAGGAGATCGGGGAGCTCATCCGCTCCTGCGGGTTTTACAACACCAAGAGCAAGGACATCCTGCAGATGTGCCGGATGATCCGGGACGACTTCGGGGGGAAGGTCCCGGACACCATGGAGGACTTGCTGAAGCTCCCCGGGGTGGGGCGCAAGACCGCCAACCTGATCCTGGGGGACGTGTTCGGCCAGCCCGCGGTGGTGACGGACACCCACTGCATCCGCATCGCCGGGCGGCTGGGGCTGACCGGGAACACCGCCCCGGAGAAGGTGGAGCAGGACCTGCGGGCCGTGCTGCCCCCTGAGGAGTCCAACGACTTCTGCCACCGGCTGGTGCTCCACGGCAGGGCGGTGTGCACCGCCCGCAAGGCCTACTGCGGCAAGTGCTGCATGGCCAGCTTCTGCAAAAAGGCCGGGGTAGGGCCTGGGGGAGAGAAACTCTCCCCGAAAAAGAAGTAGCGGGCCGGTGCCGGGGGCGGGGCCCCCTCCCCCTGGGCCTTCGGTCCAGGCGGCCTCCGCCCAGCCCCCCGCCCCCAGGGGCGGCGGGCTGGGAGACGGCTGGCCCCGCTGCGCGGGGCGGGAGGGGGCCCCGCCTGGCTGCCCTCCACCGCCCCTGTCCCAAAGGGAAGGAAAACCCCCTTTTCCCTTGACTTAAAGCCCACTTCATCCTGTATGATGAAGACAACCTATTTCGGGAGGAGACAACATGGAAAAGTCCAAAGTTTACTTTACCAACCTGCGGGCCAGCTACAACTGCAACCTGCTGCAAAAGCTGCGCAAGCTGCTGCTGGCCGCCGGCATGGACCAGATCGACTTTACGAACAAGTACGCCGCCATCAAGATCCACTTCGGCGAGCCGGGGAACCTGGCCTTCCTGCGGCCCAACTACGCCAAGGTGGTGGCCGACCTGGTGAAGGACCTGGGCGGCAAGCCCTTCCTCACCGACTGCAACACCCTGTACGTGGGCCGGCGGAAAAACGCCCTGGACCACTTGGACGCCGCCTACGAAAACGGCTTCTCCCCCTTCTCCACCGGCTGCCACGTGCTCATCGCCGATGGGTTAAAGGGCACCGACGAAACCTTGGTGCCCATCGACGGGGAGTACGTGAAAGAGGCCAAGATCGGCACCGCCATTATGGACGCCGACGTGTTCATCAGCCTGACCCACTTTAAGGGCCACGAGGCCACAGGCTTCGGCGGGTGTCTGAAGAATATCGGCATGGGCTGCGGCTCCCGGGCCGGGAAGATGGAGATGCACTCCGCGGGCAAGCCCCACGTGGACCAGGACCTGTGCATCGGCTGCGGCTCCTGCCAGAAGGACTGCGCCCACAGCGCCATCACCATCACCGACCGGAAGGCCAGCATCGACCACTCCAAGTGCGTGGGCTG
>DXDU01000086.1 GCA_019115285.1 Candidatus Acutalibacter pullistercoris | reverse complement strand
CGCAGAAGCCGGGGTACTGCATAATGCGCTGCTGATAGTCCTCGGCGTCCCCGGGGCCGTTGCCCATGGCGTGGATGTACTCGCACTGGATGAAGGGCATCCGCCGGCCGTGGAGGTTCTCGTCCAAGTCGCAGCCGTGGAAGTAGTCGTCCACGTCCTGGGTGGGGGCGTACATCCGGCTGTACAGGTCCAGCATGGAGAAGTCCGGGGTCCTGGCCTTGTGGTAGGTGAGGAAGTTCTCGTAGTGGACCAGCCGGGAGGGGTCGTACTCCTTGATCCACCGGCCGGCGGTCTCAAAGTTCTCGCCCCAGCCGCTCTCGTTGCCCAGGGACCAGATCACCGCGGCGGCGTTGTTCTTGTCCCGGATGACGCTGCGCTGCACCCGGTCCAGGATGGCCTCCCCGAACTGGGGGTCGTCGGCGGCGTCGGCGTAGTTCTCCAGGCTGTGGAAGCCCGTGCGCATGGCCATGCCGTGGGATTCCATATCCGCCTCGGCCACCACGTAGAAGCCGTACTCCGAGCACAGCTGCAAGAACCAGGGGGCGTTGGGGTAGTGGCTGGTGCGGATGGCGTTGATGTTGTGGCGCTTCATCAAAGCCAGGTCCAGCAGGGCCTGCTCCCGGGAGATGGTGTAGCCGGTGACCGGGTCGCTGTCGTGGCGGTTGACCCCCCGGAACTTGATGGCCACCCCGTTTAAGAGCACCACCCCGTCCTTTACCTCAATCTTCCGCAGTCCCACCATCTGGACGATGCACTCGTCGGGGCTCTCCAGCACCAGGGTGTACTGGGCGGGGTGCTCGGCGTTCCACAGCACCGGGGCCTCCACCTGGAAGGACACCTGGTCCTCCTGGGGCTGGGCGGTGGACACCAGCTGCCCGTCGGGGGCGTACAGGCTGGCGGTGAGGGCGGGCTTGCCCTCCAGCTCCAGCTCCACGGTGACCTGGGCGCTGGAGAAGTCCGGGGCGAAGCTCTCTTTCACAAAGAAGTCCCGCAAGTGTTCCTGGGGCCGGGCCAGAAGGTACACGTCCCGGAAAATGCCGCTCATGCGCAGCTTGTCCTGGTCCTCTAAGTAGCTGCCGTCGCACCACTGCAGCACCAGCACCGCCACCACGTTGTCTCCCTGCTCCAGCAGGTCGGTGAGCTCAAACTCGGAGGTGCAGTGGGACACCTGGCTGTAGCCGGCGAACTCCCCGTTGACCCACAGGTAGAAGCAGGAGTCCACCCCTTCAAAGTTTAAGAACCACCGGGTCTCCGGGTCCTTCTCCTCCAGCTCGAAGTGGCGCACGCACAGCCCGCAGGGGTTCTCGTCGGGCACAAAGGGAGGGTCCACCGGGAAGGGGTAGCGGACGTTGGTGTACATGTGCCGGCCGTAGCCGTGGTTCTGCCAGCAGGAGGGCACGGGGATGGAGTCCATCTCCTCCTCGTCGAAGCACAGGCCCTCTTCCGGGTCGATGGCCTGCTGGAAGGACGGGAAGTACCGGAAGGCCCACTCCCCATTTAAGGAAAACACCCGGGAGGAGAGGCCGGTGTGGCTCTCTTCCTGGTCGGCGTAAGGCAGGTAGTAGCTGCGGATGGGGCAGGTGCCCACATGGAGGATGTGGGGGTCTTGATGGAACTGGCCCAAGGTCTCGCTCATAGTGATCGGTCCCCTTTCCAGAGAGTTTTGTTTGCTTTTGGGAGGAAAAGAAGGTATACTTTTCCTTACAGTTGCTAGATTACTCTGAAACGGCACAAGTGTCAACCGTCTTTTTCAAATTTCCAAAAAAGAAAAAAGAGGGAGAAAGGAGCGAGCGATGGGCGCGGCGATCTTTACAGGGGCGGCGTTTTCCGCCCTGGTCCTGTGGGCCGGGGGAAGGGGCTTCCGCCAGCCCCGGCAGGGCAGGGGGAGCTTTGCCCTGTGGGCCTCCCTGCTGTTTCTGGGGGGCTTTGCCCTGCGGCTCTTCCTGGGCTACTCCGAAAGCGGCTACCAGATCGACATGGACACCTTCAAGGCCTGGGCCAGGATCGTCAACGAGGTGGGCTTTTCCCAGATCTACCGGCAGGACATCTTCTTAGACTATCCCCCCGGGTACCTGTACGTCCTCCGGGGGCTGGAGCAGCTCCGGCTCCTGCTGGGGCTGGACGCCAGCTCCCAGGCCTTTACCCTGGTGATGAAGCTGCCCTCCCTGCTGGCGGACCTGGGCTGCGCCGGGGCCCTGCTGTGGGTGGGCAAGCGCCGGCTGGGGGAGAAGCCCGGGCTGCTGCTGGCCGGGGCCTATCTCTTCTGCCCGGCGGTGCTGGTAAACTCCGCCCAGTGGGGCCAGGTGGACTCCTTCTGCACCGCCATCCTGCTCCTGTCCGTGGTGCTGCTCTACTGTGGACAGTACGAGGTCTCCGCCCTGCTCTACGGGGTGTCGGTGGCCTGCAAGCCCCAGATGCTCATCTTCGCCCCCCTGTACCTGTTCTTCGTCATCCGGGAGAGAAAGTGGCTGCGGCTGGTCGCGGGGATCTTTTGCGGGGTGGGGGCGCTGCTGCTCGTCGCCCTGCCCTTTACCACCAACTTCCACTTCCAGTGGCTGTGGACGGAGTACACCTCCACCCTGAACTACTACGACTACTACTCGGTGAACGCCTACAACTTCTGGGCATTGCTTGGCAAGAACTGGGAGATGCTCCCCCAGGACGCCCTGGGGAAGGGGCTGCTCACCCTGGGGGCGCCGGTGCTGGCCACCGCCGGGTGCGGCGCCCTGCTGCTGGGCAGCAAGCGGCGGGACGCGGTGTTCTTCGCCCCGGCCCTGCTCATGGGAGTGATGTACCTGTTCGGGGTAAAGATGCACGAGCGGTACCTGTTCCCGGCGCTGCTGTTTTTGCTGCTGTCCTGCGCCGCCACCGGGGACAGGAGGATCCTCCGCTCTTTTGGGGTGACGGCGGGGGCCCACTACCTGAACGTGGCCCACGTGCTGTGGATCTTCCAGGAGCTGGGGCAGAACTACGTGCCCAACACCTGGGGCACCAGGCTGCTGGCGGCGGTGCAGATGGCCTCGGTGGGCTACGGCCTGTGGGGGGCCTTCTGGGTGTACTGGAAGGACAGGCCCCTGCCCCCGCCTGTCCGGCCCCAGAGATCTTTGGGGGAGTTGGCCTACCCCCAGGAGAAAGTCCGCCCCCGGTGGGTGGACTGGGCTTTGGTGGGGGGGATCACCCTGGCCTACGGCTGTGTGGCCTTCTGGAACCTGGGCTCCGCCGAAATGCCCCAGACCAGCTGGACGCCGGAGGCCGGGGACCAGGTGGTGCTGGAAGCGGAGGAGCCGGTGGAGGCCCTCTACTACCTGCCGGGGCTCGCCGCCGACCGGGAAGGGGTCTCCTATCGGGTGGGGAGCAGCGTGCAGGTGGAGGTCAGCTCCGACGGGGAGCACTGGACCGACGGGGGCTCCCTGCCGGAGAGCTATGTGTTCACCTGGGCCTCTTTCCAGCTGCCGGAGGCGGCCAGGTACGTGCGCCTCACCGCCCTAGACGAAAACGTGGTGCTCAACGAGGCGGCCCTGAAGCGCCAGGGCTACCGGGAGCTCTCCCGCCTCACCCTGGTCCAGGGGGCAGGGGAGGCTTTGGTGGACGAGCAGGAGCAGGTGCCCCTGTACTTCGGCTATGAGACCTCCGCCTACTTTGACGAGATCTACCACGCCCGCACCGCCTACGAGCACCTCTTAAACCTGGAGCCCTACGAGAACACCCATCCCCCCCTGGGAAAGTACCTGATCTCCCTGGGGATACGGCTCTTCGGCATGAACCCCTTTGGCTGGCGCTGCGTGGGGACGCTCTTCGGGGTGCTCATGCTGCCGGCGCTGTACTTCCTGCTGTGGCAGGCCTTTCGCAAGACCTGGCTGTGCGCTTTTGGCACGGTGCTCTTCGCCTTTGACTTTATGCACTTCACCCAGACCCGCATCGCCACCATAGACACCTATGCCGTGTTCTTCCTGCTGCTGATGTACGGGGCCATGGGGGTGTTCCTCCGCCGGGACGTGAAGACCGCCGGCTGGAGACAGCTGCTGCCGCCCCTGCTGCTGTGCGGGGCCTTCACCGGTCTGGGCTTTGCCGCCAAGTGGACGGCGGCCTACGGCGCCCTGGGCCTGGGGGCGCTGTACTTCGGGAAGATGGCCCTGTCCCTTCTCCGGGAAAAGCGGGAGGGGGGAGACCTGATCCCCCTGTGGAAAAAGTGGGGGAAGCTCTCCGCCTGGTGCTGCCTGTTCTTCCTGGCCCTTCCCTTTACCCTGTACTTTGCCGCCTACCTGCCCCTGACCACCCTGCCCCACCACGGGGGAGACCTGTGGGGCAGCTTCTGGCAGTACCAGGAGACCATGTTCAGCTACCACTCCACCCTGGTGGCGGAGCACTACTTCGCCTCTCCCTGGTACGAGTGGCCCCTGGATTTGCGGCCCATCTGGTACTTCGCCCTGGACGGGGCGGACGCCGCAGGCTCCTACAGCACCATCTCCTCCTTCGGCAACCCCCTGCTGTGGTGGGCGGGCCTGGCGGGCCTGGTGGGGGCGGCGGCGCTGTGGATGAGAAAGCGCAGCCTGGGGACCTCTCTGGCCCTGGGGGGATTCCTCTCGGTGTACCTGCCCTGGGTGCTGGTGCCCCGGCTGACCTTTATCTACCACTACTTCACGGCGGTGCCCTTTCTGGTGCTGGCCCTGCTGGCGGTGTTCCAGCAGCTGGACCGGGCGGGGCCCCTGTCCCGGCGGCTGCCCCTGGGGCCGGTGGGTCAGGTCTCCCTGGCGCAGCTGTTCCTCTTTGTGCTGACGGCGGCCTGCCTGGGGCTGTTCCTCCTGTACTTCCCGGTGATCTCCGGCGCCCCCACCACCCAGGCCTACGCCAACGCCTTGGAGCTTTTCCCCACCTGGTACTTCGCCTAGTCCGGTCCGTGGCCGGGCGCGTGCCCGCGCGGGGCAGGGAAAACCCCTACCCGTTCGCTGCGCTCACTCACCGGGATTTTCGAGGATGGTTTTCCCAACCTGGTCGGTCGGAGCAACTTAAAATCTCGGAGCGCCCTTTGCGGAGGGATTTTATTGCCCAGCGCGGGCACGCGCCCCGGAACGCTCCTCAGCGGAGGGATTTTATTGGCCTGCGGCGGCAACCGCCCCAGCCCCGTCTCGCCTGCCGATGGGCGAGTTTTATGGTGCCCACCCCCTGCCCCCTCCCGTAAGGGAACAAAGGCTATAATCTGCACCTTCGCAGTACGGGAGGGGGATGTTACTCTATAATCTCATTCCAAAGGGGGGCCTAGCGGCCCCCCTTTGATAACCCCCTACTGTAGAGACCTCACGCGATACAGGACGGCTTTCCTAAAAGAGGGGTTCACAAAGGGGGAGCGGGAGCTCCCCCTTTGGAATTAAACTATATAGCTTTCTCCCCCT
>DXDU01000085.1 GCA_019115285.1 Candidatus Acutalibacter pullistercoris | reverse complement strand
GGAGGCTTGCAACAACAGTGGGGGTTCCCAAAGGGGGCAAAGCCCCCTTTGGAATGAGATTATAGAATATAATCCCCCTCCCGCGCCGGCAAGGCGACAGATACCTCTCAGGTATGGGCGCGGGAGGGGGGTAGGGGGGTAGGCACCAGATAGCTCGCCCACTGGCAGGCGAGACGCGGGTGTGGTGCCAACGGCCACGGGCCCGCGCCCCCATCACTCCAGCATGGTCTCATACAGGGGCCAGAAGTCATATCCCCAGGCTCTGGAAGAGTAAATCACCACCCCTGGGTCCTCTGGGGTCCCCCAGTGCTCCACAATGCCCCAGGGGGTCAGCTCCACGGTGGCGCTGTCCCCGTCTGTCATCAGGAAGGTCACGTCTTTCCCGGTCATAATCTCCCGGTCGTAGACCTGCCGGCTGTTGTAGCGGTAGCCGTTAAAGTGCTCCACCACGGCCTCAATGGTCTCCCGGTCCCCTATGACCTTGGGCTCTTTTCCCTCCCAGGCGTAGCCCATGGCCAGCTGTATCTCCTCCACCTGATCGGGGTCGATCTCAAAGAGCTTCTCCCCGGCGGGGGTGAAGTTCATACACAGCAGGGCTCCCGCCAGCAGGGCGATCACCACCCCCAGGGACAACAGTTTTTTCTTATCTTCCCGCAGCATAAAACCTCCCCCTTTCCCGAGCCTTAGTAGTGGACCAGGGGCTCGAAATAGTCCATCCAGCTGTAGCTGGAATAAACGGTGGTGGTGCCGTCCTCGTTCTCCCTCCACACACCCATGTGGTTAAAGGACACGTTCAAATACTCCTCCCCCAGGACGAGGCTCACCGTCCTGGTGGGAAGGGGATCGCCGTGCCAGGTGGATTCCCCGTTGTACCGGTAGCCGTTGATGTGGTCCACCACCGCTTCGATGGTCTCCTGGTCGTCGGTGGCCCCAAACCGCCCGTAGCGAAAAACGACCTGGTCCACCTGATCGGGGTCGATGTCAAAGAGCTTTTCCCCGGCGGGGGTGAAGTTCATGCACAGCAGGGCTCCCGCCAGCAGGGCGATCACCACCCCCAGGGACAACAGTTTTTTCTTATCTTCCCGCAGCATGGCCGTTTCCTCCTCTCTCACTGGAGGAAGGGGTCGCCCTCCTCCAGCTCCATCTCGTTGATGCACGCCACAATCTGGCGGATCACCTCCGGGTCCTCGATGGTGCTGTACCGGCCCTGGGCGTCCTTGTAGTGGAGCACCACCCGGTCCACGTCCTCCGCCTGGAGGTTGTAGTGGCTCCCGCCGTCGGAACCACTCCCGCAGGCGCTCAGGGTCAGGGCCAGAGCCGCCAAGGCCAAGATCCGCCAGCTACTCTTCCGGGCCATGGGCCCCACCTCCTTCCCCTCTCAGGGGACATTTTTTCAGTTTCAGTATACCACGGCGCCCCGCCATAGTAAACAGATTTTTCGCTCCATCTCCTATTTTTTCATAAAAACCCCCGACAGCGCAGCCTGCCGGGGGTTTTCGTTTCGCTTACTTCAGCTCGAACAAGGCTTCCGTCTCCACAGGCATGTTGCCGGGGAGGACGCTCATGCCGATGGCGGAGCGGCTGGGGGCCCCTTCCTCCTGGCCCCACAGGTCGATGAGCAGCTGGGTGCCGCCGTTGGCCACCTGGGGCTGGGCGTAGAAGTCCGGGGTGGAGGCCACAAAGCAGGTCACTTTCACCGGGCACTTCACCAGGTCCAGGTCCCCCACAGCGGCCTTGACCACCGCCAGTACGTTGAGCATACTGTCCCTTGCGTAGTCGTAGCCCTGCTCCTGGGTGACTTCCTCCCCCAGCTTGCCCACGATGGGGGTGCCGTCCAGAGAGGGGCCGCAGCCGGAGACGTACAGCAGCTTCTCCCCAAAGCGCTTGGCCGGGGTGTACAGGCCGCCCTTGGCGGGGGGCTGGGGCAGGGTCAGGCCCAGGGCTTGCAGTTTTTCTTCAATCTTGCTCATGGTGATCGTTCCTTTCTTGTATGGAATTTTAGTTTCTTTTGAGAAGTTTCCCGCCCCGGTGGCGCGGGTCTTTTCCGTTGACAAACACCCGGGAGAGCCCGGCGGCCAGCTCCTTGGGGCTTTGGAAGGTGGCCCGGTCGGTGAACTTTGCCGGGTCAAAGAGGAGCACGTCGGCATAGTACCCGGGGAGCAGGGCCCCCCGGTCCTGGAGCCCTAAGCGCTTTGCGGGCAGGCTGGTCATCTTGCGCACCGCCTCCCCCAAAGACAGGAGCTTTTTCTCCCGGACGTACTCCCGCAAAAACTTGGGGAAGGCCCCGTAGAGCCTGGGGTGGGGCATGTCCCCGCCGCCGTAGAGGGCGTCGGAGATCACCGACACCCAGGGCAGGGTGAGCACCCGGTCCACGTCGGCAGGGGCCATGCTCTGCAGGATGATCCCCACCTTCCCCCGGTTCTCCACAATCAGCCGGCAGAACAGCTCCACCTCCCCCATCCCCGCCTGCCGGGCGGCGTCGGTGAAAGAAAGCCCCGCCAGGGCCCGGTGTTCCTCCACCACCGCGGAGCTCAGGACAATGCGCTCCCAGCCGATGGAGGCCACCATATTGTCCCACTGGGGGAAGTCCCTGGCAAGTTCCTCCCCGGCCAGGTCCCTCCCGGCCCTGGTGTCCAAGAAGCGGTACAGGTCTCCCCCCGCCGCCTGGAGCACCGTGGGGGGCACCAGGGAGAGGATGGTGGTGGACCCCGCCCCGTAGGGGTAGGCGTCGGCGGTGGCGTCCTGTCCCTGGGAGCGGGCTTCCTCCAGCAGGGCGATGGCTCTCTCTATGCCCCAGCCGTGGTTTTTCAGCCCGGTCACCTTAAAGTGGCTGATGTTCACCCCCACCCCGGCTTTCCGGCCGATCTCCAATACCTCCGCCACAGACTGGGCCAGGGAGTTGCCCTCCCCCCGGATGTGGCTGGTCAGGTACCCGCCGTACTCCCCAGCGATTTTGGCAAGGAAGGCAAAGTCTTCCGTGGTGCTGTAGCACTCCGGTGTGTACATAATGCCGCAGGACAGCCCCAAGGCCCCGGCCTCCATGGCGTCCCGGACGTAGGCCTCCGCCTGCTTCCGGGTGTCCTCGGTGAAGGGCACGTCCCCGTAGCCCTTACAGGCGGTGGTGATGGCCCCAGTGGCCCCCAGCACCCCCAGATTCAGGGGGTGGGGACGGCTCTCCAGGGCGGCCATAAAGTCGGAGACCTTGGGGAAGAAGCTGTCCTCCGGGGCCTTGCCCAGGCAGGGCTCGATAAAGTCGTACAGCTCCTGGCGCAGGTCCTCCCGGCAGGGGGCGGGGGCCAGGCCGCAGTTGCCCATGACCACCGTGGTCAGCCCCTGGGAGAGCTCCAGCTCCCCGAACTTGGGGTCGTACAGCGCCGCCAGGTCGCAGTGGCGGTGGGCGTCGATAAACCCGGGGGCGGCGATCTGCCCCTCCCCGTCGATGGTCTGGGCGTCCAGCTCCCCCAGCGGCCTTTCGCTGACGGCCACGACGCGCTCTCCTTGGAGCAGCAGCTCCCCGGGGAAGGGCTCCCGGCCGGTGCCGTCGCAGACCCGCACGTTTTTGATGTGGATCATACCAGCATCCCCCGGGCGGCCACTTCCATGGGCTCCAGGCTGTCGTCCTGGGCCACGAACACGTGGTTCTGCATGTTCACCGCGGTGCACACGTGAATGGGCACCAGCTCCACCACCTGGCCCACCTTCAGGCCGGTGGCGCCGTTTACCGCGGTGAGAATGCCGTGCTCCTCATTCATGCGGCGCAGCTGCAGGTTCAGGTCCGGCTGGCCGTCCGCCCCGATGGGAATGGCGTACCCCGGGTAGTGATAGGGCGCCGCGTCCAAGGGGATGTCCATGGGGAAGGTCTTGGTGCCCCCGTCCAGAATGGCGTAGCCCGGGGCGGGGGTGCTCACCACCGTGGCGTACAGCCGCACGGCGATCTGGGAGAACCTGGCGCACTTCTCCTGGGTGAGCATCCAGTCCCCGAAGATGTAGGTCCCCGGCCGCACCTCGGTGACCAGCCCGGTCTGGGCGGCCTGAAGCCAGGTGGGGGTAGACCCCACGCTGATCTCCCGGATGTCCGGCCCCTCTTGGCGGATGGCCTGGGCCATGTCGTACATCAGCTCCGCCTCTTCCCGGCCGGCGGCCTCGTTGTCGGTGGTGGGCTGCCCCTGGAAAACCAGGCTCTTAAAGGTGTAGATGCCCGTCAGCCGCAGGTGGGGCAGGGCCGCCACCGCCTTGGCCAGGGACACCGCCTGCTCCCGCAGCACCCCGGTGCGCCGGGCTCCGGTGTCGATCTCCAGCCGCACCTCCCACCGGATGCCCGCCTGGGCCCCGGCCTTTTCCAGGGCGTGGGCCCCCTCGATGCTGTCCACCGCCAGAATGAGCCGGTCCACCTTCTGCCGCAGCTCCAACGCCCGGCGGATGCGGAACTCCCCCACCATGGGGTAGGCCAGGAAGATATCCCTGGCGCCCCCTGCAGCCATGACCTCCGCCTCGCTGACCTTGGCGCAGGTGATCCCCGCCGCCCCGGCCTTCAGCTGGAGGTTCGTGAAATAGGGCATCTTGTGGGTCTTTACATGGGGGCGCAGGCAGCACCCGGCCTGGTCCACCGCCTCCTGCACCCGCAGGATGTTCTCCCAGGCAACGGATTTGTCCACCACCAGGCTGGGGGTCTCGGGCACTGTCACAAGCCCCGCCCGGATCTTCTCAAATACGTTCATCGCAATCGTTCCTCCCAAAGCCCCCGTTGGGGCTTTCCTTTCCCCTAGTATACCACGATGGGCCCAAAGGGGCAAGGCGCCCTGTCAAACAACGGAGCGCCCTGTTTCGTTCACTGTTTCAGCAGGTCCAGAACCGGCCGGAAGTAGTTGTCCGTGCAGTAGTAAAAGGCATTGTCTTTTGTCACGCCGTTGGCTCTCACGGACACGCCGGTGATCACCAGGTCCTCCTCGTTGAGCAGCCAGATGCCAGGAAGGTTGCCGCCGGACCGGAGCGAAAAGGGGTCGGGGTCTTTCACCCCCTGGTACTGGTACCGGTTAAGGTACTCCACCAGGGTCTCCACCGTCTCCCGGTCCTCGATGCGCAGCAGCGGGCCCTGGTCATCCATCTGGTAGCCCAGCTCTACGGCAGCCACCTTCTGGGCGTCGATGGAAAACAGCCGTTTCCCATCCCGCAGAAAGGCAAGGCACAGGAGCACCCCCGCCGCCACCAGGCACACGATCCCGATGCCCACCAGTTTTTTCTTGTCTTCCCGCAGCAGCATTGTCACCCTCTCCTTTCCGCAGACTATCTCAAGTTAATTATAGGGACGCCTTTCGTAGAGTAAATAGAATTTTAGAATTTTACAAAGAAATTTTAGGCGTTTCGCGCCAAAAAACGAAACGAGCAGAGCTTCCGCCCTGCCCGCTCCGTTTACCCCAACCCCGGGGAGCGGGCCCCAGCACCGCCCCCCCAAAACGAAACCAGCAGAGCTCTCGCCCTGCCCGTTCCGTTTGACCCACACCCCGGGGGCGGGCCCCAGCACCGCCTCCCCAAAGCGACACCAGCAGAGCTTCCGCCCTGCCCGTTCCGTTT
>DXDU01000084.1 GCA_019115285.1 Candidatus Acutalibacter pullistercoris | reverse complement strand
GGGAGAGGGGGCGGTCTCCCACCCTCCCTGGTCCCCCGGGACACGAGACTCCCCACCCCACAGAGAAAGGGCGACACCCATGTAGCGGCTTCAGCCATCCAGAGAAACCACCTACCCGAGAAAGGATGACTTCACTTTGCCAGATCTGAAAAGCGAGATACAGCGCCGGCGGACCTTTGCCATCATCTCCCACCCCGACGCCGGTAAGACCACATTGACAGAAAAATTCCTGCTCTACGGCGGGGCCATCAACCTGGCGGGCATGGTCAAGGGCAAGCGCAACTCCCGCCACGCCGTGTCCGACTGGATGGAGATTGAAAAGCAGCGCGGCATCTCCGTCACCTCCTCCGTCATGCAGTTCCAGTACGACGGCTACTGCATCAACATTCTGGACACCCCCGGCCACCAGGACTTCTCCGAAGACACCTACCGCACCCTGATGGCAGCGGACTCCGCCGTCATGGTCATCGACGCCAGCAAGGGCGTGGAGGCCCAGACCAGAAAGCTCTTTAAAGTCTGCGTCATGCGGGACATCCCCATCTTCACCTTCATCAACAAGATGGACCGGGACTCCCAGAGCCCCTACGACCTGCTGGACGAGATCGAGAAGGAGCTTGGCATCGGCACCTACCCCATGAACTGGCCCATCGGCTCTGGGGTGGACTTTAAAGGGGTGTACGACCGGGAGCGGAGACAGGTGCTGCAGTTCGAGCCGGACGGGGACAACGCCGGCCGGAAAGAGGCCCGGGAGCACGACTTCTCCCTGGACGACCCAGGCCTGAAAGACGCCTTGGGGGACTACCTGTACGACACATTGAAAGACGACGTGGAGCTCATCGACGGGGCGGGCTACGACTTCGATCTGGACAAGGTCCGCCACGGCAAGCTCTCCCCCGTGTTCTTCGGCTCGGCTCTCACAAACTTCGGCGTGGAGCCCTTCTTGGAGAGCTTCTTAAAGCTCACCACCCCGCCCCTGCCCCGGAACACCTCCCTGGGCACAGTGGACCCCTTCGACCAGGACTTCTCCGCCTTCGTCTTCAAAATCCAGGCCAACATGAACAAGGCCCACCGGGACCGCATCGCCTTCATCCGCATCTGCTCGGGCAAGTTTGAGAAGGGCATGGAGGTGGACCACGTCCAGGGCGGCCGGAAGATGAAGCTCTCCCAGCCCCAGCAGCTCATGGCCCAGAGCCGGGAGATCATCGAGGAAGCCTACGCCGGGGACATCATCGGCGTGTTCGATCCCGGCGTGTTCTCCATCGGGGACACCCTCTGCGCCCCGGGGAAGAAGGTCCAGTTCGAGGGCATCCCCACCTTCGCCCCAGAGCTGTTCAGCCTGGTGCGCCAGAAGGACACCATGAAGCGGAAACAGTTCGTCAAGGGCGCCACCCAAATCGCCCAGGAAGGCGCCATCCAGATCTTCCAAGAGATCTCCTCCGGCATGGAGGAGATCATCGTGGGGGTGGTGGGCAGCCTGCAGTTCGACGTGTTCCAGTACCGGATGGAAAACGAGTACAACGTGGACATCACCATGCAGACCTTGCCCTACTCCTATATCCGGTGGATCGACAACGAGGAAATCGACCTGAAAAAGCTGAACCTCACCTCCGACACCCGGAAGGTCCAGGACATGAAGGGCCGGTACCTGCTGCTCTTCGCCAACCAGTGGAGCATCAACTGGGCCTTAGAGCACAACGAAGGCCTGCTGCTCTCGGAGTTCAGCAAAAACTAACACACGCTGCCGGGGCTTCCCCGGCAGTTTTTCATAAAGGAGGGGGACCATGGAATTCGTCAAGCGGGAGCCCGTGGACTACGGCTGGTCTGGGGACAAGAAGTATCACGCCTGGGACGCCCACGGGAAGGAATACTTCCTGCGGGTGTGCTCCCCGGAAAAAGAGGGCCGGATGAGAAAAGCCCGGGAGCTGCAGCAGGGCGCCTGGGACCTGGGCCTGCCCGTCAGCCAGCCTTTGGGGTTTGAGCCCCGGGAAGACGGGATTTACATGTGGGAGCGGTGGCTCCCCGGCACGCTGCTGAAAGAAGCCCTGCCCTCCCTGCCCCAGCCGGAACAGCGGCGCTTGGGCTGGGAGGCCGGGGAAATTCTGCGGACACTGCACACCATCCCCGCCCCGGCGGAGGCAGAGGACTGGGAGAGCCGCTTTAACGCAAAGATCGACCGGAAACTTCAGCTGTACCGGGAGTGCCCCCTACAGTACGAAAGCGGAGGGGCGTTCGTCCGGTATTTGGAGGAAAACCGAGGGCTTCTCCATGGCAGGCCCCAGTGCCGGCAGCACGGGGACTATCACTCAGGGAACATGATGCTCTGTGGGGGGAAGCTTTATGTCATTGACTTTGACCGCTTCGACTGGGGCGACCCCTGGGAGGAGTTCAACCGCATCCCCTGGTGCGTGCAGGCCTCCCCTGCCTTTGCAAGCGGCATGGTGGACGGCTACTTCGGCGGGGAGCCGCCGTTGGCGTTCTGGAAGCTGCTGGCCCTGTACATTTCCAGCAACACCTTGGGCTCCTTGCCCTGGGCCATCCCCTATGGGGAGGGAGAGATCCGCGTTGCCAAACAGCAGGCCGCAGAGGTGCTGGGCTGGTATGACAACATGAAACGCTTTGTGCCCCACTGGTACCAGCCCGCAAAAGAGCAGTAAAAAAGCCCCGGGTCTCCGGGGCTTTCTTCTATGTTCCCGCACTTAGGCGGCTGCGAAACAACGTGTTACAGGATGATCTCCCCGTCCACCGTGCCGGGCAGGGCGGCGGCGTTGGACTCGTCGGTGTCCACGTGCATGGCCAGGGCGTACTTGGGGCTGACCCGGCACACCACGTCGCCGAAGATCAGGCCGCGGCCGTTGTAGTCCACCTTGACAGAGACCACCTGCTTGTCCACCACGCCGGCCTCTTTGGCCTCGTCGGGGTTGAAGTGGATGTGGCGCTTGGCGGCGATGACGCCCTTCTCAATGGTGACTTCCCCAGCGGGGCCCCGCAGGGTGCAGCCGGGGGTGCCCTCCAGGTCGCCGGACTCCCGGATGGGAGCGGTCAGGCCCAGCTTCCGGGCATCGGTCAAAGAGATCTCCACCTGGGTCTCGGGACGGGTGGGCCCCAGGATGGACATTTTCATAGCGCCCTTGGGACCGACCACTTCCACCTTCTCCTCGCAGGCGAACTGGCCGGGCTGGGACAGGTCCTTCTTGTTGGTGAGGGCGGCGCCTTTGCCGAACAGGGTCTCCAGGTCGGCTTCGGACACATGGACGTGATGGGCGGACGTTTCAACCATAACTTTCACGGGTATTTCCTCCTTTAAGCTCTAGGCCTTCTTTCTTAATTGTACTACCTGCTGTGGGAAAATTCAACAGAAAAAACGGGATTTGCCCCGGGGGCTTTCCTGTGGTACAATGAAAAAGAGAAGTTACGAGAGGAGAAGTGGCGTTCATGCTGCAAAACTGGAACGAATTGGAGACCTCCTGCAAAGACTGCCGTGCCTGCGGCCTTTGCGAGACCCGCCACCACGTGGTGTTCGGGGTGGGCAACCCCAAGGCCAAGGTGATGTTCGTGGGAGAGGGCCCGGGCGAAAACGAGGACCTGCAGGGAGAGCCCTTTGTGGGCCGGGCCGGCCAGTACCTGGATAAGCTCTTGGCGGCGGTGGACCTGGACCGGAAGAGCAATATCTACATCACCAATATCGTCAAGTGCCGGCCCCCTAAGAACAGGGACCCCCTCCCCCAGGAGCAGGAGGCCTGCATCGGCTGGCTGCGCAACCAGTTCGCCCTGCTCCGGCCCAAGATCCTGGTGTGCCTGGGCCGGGTGGCCGCCATGAAGCTGATCAAGCCCGACATCAAGATCACCAAGGAGCACGGGGAGTTCCTCGAGAAAAACGGCGTGCTGATGATGGCCACCCTCCACCCCGCCGCCCTGCTTCGCAACCCCAACCAAAAGCCCGCCGCCTTTGAAGACTTCCTCAAGCTCCGGGAGAAGATGGATGAGCTGGGCTGCGATATAGCGAAGGGGTGAGGGAGTTTTAGGAACTCTCCCACCAAAGCGGCTGCCTGCGAGGACTTCCTCAAGCTCCGGGAGAAGATGGATGAGCTGGGCTGCGATATAGCTAGGAGATGAGAGAGTTTTGGGGAACTCTCTCACCCAAAGCGGCGGCCTGTGAGGACTTCCTGAAACTCCGGGAGAAGATGGACGAACTGGGCTGCGATATAGCGAAAGGGTGAGAGAGTTTTAGGGAACTCTCTCACCAAAGCGGCTGCCTGCGAGGACTTCCTCAAGCTCCGGGAGAAGATGGATGAGCTGGGCTGCGACGTGGCTAAGAGGTGAGAGAGTTCTGGGGAACTCTCTCACCCAAAGCGGCGGCCTGTGAGGACTTTCTCAAGTTCCGAGAAGAGACGGACCAACTGCGGCGACCGATCAAGGAGGAAGGAACATGAAAAACCGTATCAAAAAGCTGGGCACGTATCAAAAGGCCGTGCTGATTCTGGTCCTAGTGCTGGCGGTGGTGTTTTCCGTGATCTATCCCATCACCATCCGCCAGGTGGGCTTTGCCTACAGGGGGAGCCTCCTCACCCCCAGCCAGGAGGGGGACAGCCAGGTCTACGCCGGCACCGTTGGCGGGGAGCGGGCCCTGTTCACAGTCTCTCCCGACAAGGCGGTGACCTTCCAGTATGGGGAGACCTCCTACGGCCCCTACACCATCACGGAAGACCCTGACGCCCTGCCGGAGGAGGGGGCTTCCGGCTGGGACCTGGGAGGCGGCGCCCCCACGGGCATCGTCCTCCGGGACGGGGAGGATGTGGTCTTCCAAGGCGGGGTGGTGAAACAGGGAGGCAGCTACTGGCTCTACCACAAGGACGGCCGTGTGGAGACAGAGGGCGTCACCATCACCGCCCAGGAAGGCGTGACCCTGGACGAGAACGGGAACGAGGTAGACCCCAATGAGCCCCCCCTCTCCACCATTTTGGAGCTGATGAGCGGCCCGGCCCTCACCCACAAGGGGGACTGGCTCCCCTACTTGTTGGGGCTGTTCCTCTGCGCGGCCACCGCCGTGACCATCCTCTTCGCCGACGAGCTGTTCCGCTTCCAGCTCTGGTTCCAGATCCGCAGCCCAGAGCGGGCGGAGCCCTCGGACTGGGAGCTGTTCAGCCGGTACGCCGCCTGGACGGCGCTGCCCCTCATCGCCCTGGTGATCTTCCTCCTGGGGCTGCAATAACCCACACTACAGGAAAAGGGAGAGCCATCGGGCTCTCCCTTTTGCTATTTTTGGGTAAGGACTTTTTTGTGGTAGCCCTTCTGCCCGCAGTAGGGGCAGCGCATCTTCCGGCTGCGGCCCAGGTGCGGGGCCATGACCACCGCTCTTTTTGTGGGCACATAGGCCTTCCCGCAGTGGGGGCACTGGTAGTACCCGGCGTCGTGCTCGATGCACAGGGCAAAGCCGATGGCCACCGCTGCGATGGCCGCCCCGGCGGCAATCAGTACCACCCGCCAGGGCAGGGCCTCCACCGCCAGGCCGGCGGCCAGGATGAGAATCACCCCCGCCGCCGTGCCCAAACAGCCGATGACCGTCTCCAGCCGGAGGAGCACCCGGTTGTTTTCCTCCTCCTGGCGGCGGAGCTCCAGCAGGTTTTGTTCCGCTTTGGCTTTGTAGTTTTCCATGATGACCTCTTCCCCGGTCAGGAGCTCGTTGACGGTGATGCCCAGCAGCTGGCACAAGGGGAGCATCAGCGCGGCGTCTGGCAGGCAGAGGCCACGCTCCCACTTGGAGACCGCCCGGTCGGTGACCCCCAAGCGCTCTCCCAGGGCGGCTTGCGTAAAGCCTTTCTCCTTGCGCCGCCTGGCGATAAATTTCCCTGTCTTTTCCTGGTCCATGGGGAAACCTCCTTTCGCTCACCAGCCTACCACCTTGGAGGGAGTTTGGCCACATACCAGGGGTTGAGTTGCGAAAAAAGGGCCCTATGGGCCCTTTCACTCTGTTTCGGGGGGAACGTCCAGCGCCTGGCGCAGCCGTTTCTTCCGGTACCAGATCTGGTCCGCCACCACCAGCACCGCCCCGGCGATGACCACCAGGTAGTAGGTGAAGAACCGCCACACCATCACCGCGGCGTACAGGTCGTCGTTGACGAAGTAGTTGCGGAAAAAGGTGGAGAAGCCGATCTCCTGGGCGCCGGAAGCCCCCGGCATGGGCATAAAGGACACGGAGACCTGCAGCAGGCTCTGCACCGCCAGCACCTCCCAGTAGCTCACACTGCGGTAGCCGAAGGAGAGAAACACAAAGTAGATCACGCTCATCTGCAGAATAAACTGGGGGATGGACCCCAGCACTCCCAGGACGATGCTCTTCTTTTTGGATTGGAAGTCGTCGGAGTAGCTGGAGAAGTCCCCCTCGAACTTGTCGATGGCCTCCTGGGCGTGAAAGCGCTTCTCCAGCCTGGGGACCCGCCGGGTGATCCACTTGGCCGCCCGGCACAGGCCGTGGAGCACGGGCTGATAGAACACCGCCCGGAAAAACACCACCGAGCCCCCGTTGATCACAAGCCCCAGGACGATCCAGGGGATGATGCCGGGGTTCTCCGCCTGGAGCTTTGGCAGCATGTAGAAAAACGATGCCAGGGACACCAGCACAAAGGCGCACTGGAAGCAGAAGAACTTGACGAGCAGCACCGCCGTGGACACCCCGGCGGGGATCTTGTCCCGCAAAAGGTAGGCCGCCTGCATAGGCTGCCCTCCCGTGGAGCTGGGGGTGATGTAGGAGTAGTAAATCCCCAGCAGGCCGATCTTCTGCCCGGTCCAGAAGCTCAAATGGATGTCCTGGCTTCTCATCAGCAGGCGGATCAGCTCCCCCTCAAAAAGGAAGTACACCAACGACACCCCAATGCCCAGGAGCAGGAACCCTGGGGTCAGCCGGGAAAGGGTGGCGAAGACGTTGCCAAACTCCTGGTTGAACAGCCCGAACAGCAGCACCGCCACCACGGTGACCCCGATATAAATCCAGCTCCAGGGGATCTTCCGCTTCTCCCCTTTTGTTCTAGTCCGGCTCATAGGCCACCTTCTTTCCTCGTCCATTCGCACGACCGATTATACCAGAATCCCCCGGGGAATGCAACAGACCGGATTTTCCCAGGGGGAAGCAAAAAGCCGCCGGAACGCGGCGGCCCGAATTCGTCTCAGTGCTTCTCCCGGTCGTAGATGAGCTTTAACCCGTCCAGCAGCAGGGTGTCGCTGAGCTCCACCTTCCGGCGGCAGCAGCGCACCACCTGGCCCGCCAGGCCCCCGGTGGCCACCACCCGGCAGGGGTAGCCCAGCTCCTCCTCAATCCTGTCGCAGAAGCCGTCCAGCATGGAGGCGGTGCCGTACACCATGCCCGACTGCAAGCACTCCACCGTATCCCGGCCGATGACGTGGGCCGGGGTGTCCAGGCTGATGGAGGAGAGCAGCGCCGCCCGGCTGGTCAGGGCGTCTAAGGAGATGCCCACCCCGGGGACGATGCCGCCTCCCAGCAGGGCCCCTTCTTTGTCGATGACGGTGATGGTGGTGGCGGTGCCCATGTCGATGACGATGCAGGGGCAGCCGTACAGCTCTTTGGCCGCCACGTACCCGGCGATCAGGTCCGGGCCGGTGGTCTCCGGGTGGCGGATGGAGATCTTCAGTCCCTCCAGGCTCTCGTAAGACACCACCAAGGGGCGAAAGCCGAAAATGCGCTTTACCGCCGCGGAGATGTACTCGGTGAGCTTGGGCACCACAGAGCTGAGCACCGCCCCGGTGATGGCTTCCCGGTCCACCTTATGCAGGCCCAGAATGTCCAAGAGCTCGATGGCGTACTGGTCCTCCATCCGGGCGCTGTCCGTGGCCATGCGGGAGACGAACAGCAGCTCCTCCCTGTCGTACACACCGATGGTCACGTTGGTATTTCCCACATCCAATGCAAGCAGCATAAGCTTTCCCCTCTCTTTTCATCTGGGGTTATTATACCCCAGCCTGGGAAAAGGAGCAAGGGTCAGGGGAAAAGTTTTACCGCCGCCACCGAGCCCACCAGGGCCACCATGTCCCCCAGCAGCGCCGCTGGGATGGTGATCCCCAGCCGCCTGCCCTGCCAGGCCCCGAAGTACACCGCCACCGCGTAGAAGGTGGTCTCGGTGGAGGCGCTGAGCACTGAGGCCATCTTCCCCAGCTGGCTGTCCGGACCGAACTGCTGGAACAGGGCCGCCGTGTAGGCGGAGGCCCCGCTGCCTGACACAGGCCGCAGCAAGGCCAGGGGCAGCAGCTCTTTGGGCACCCCAAAGGCCTGGGCCAGGGGCTCCCCCAGGGAGCAGACCAGCTCCAGCAGGCCGGAGGTCTGGGCTACGGTCACCGCCAGCACCAGACCCACCAACGTGGGCAGCAGCCTGACCCCGGTGGACAGGCCCTCCCTGGCCCCGGTGAGAAAGCTCTGGAACACCGGCACCCCCTTGACATACCCGTAGACCAAAATCCCGCACACCAGCACGGGCACCGCCAAGGCCCCTGCCCCGGCGGCGGTCATCCTAAGCCCTCCCCGGGGTGGGCCCGCTCCCACAGCTTGCACACGGCCACGCAGGCGCCCAGCCCCAGCAGGGATACCGCCCACACCTGGGGCAGGACCCCAAAGGGCTGATCGCTTCCGTAAGCGGCCCGCAAGGCGGTGAGGGTCACCGGCACCAGCTGGAAGGAGGCGGTGTTCATCACCACGAACAGCACCATCCCCCGGCTGGGAGTCTCCCCCTTCCACCGGCGGGACATGGCCTCCATGGCGGAGAGCCCCAGGGGCGTGGCGGCGTTGCCCAGCCCTAAAAAGTTCGCCGCCAGGTTCATGGCGATCTTCCCCTGCACCTCCCTGTCCTCCCTGTAATCGGGAAACAGCCGCACGATCACCGGGGACAGGGCTTTCGCCAGCTTTCCGCTCAGGCCGCTGTCCTGGGCGATGTGAAGAAACCCCGTCCAGGCGCACAGGCTCCCCAAAAGGGACAGGGTGAGCTCCACCCCCTTCCCCGCCCCCTCCAGAAGCCCGGCGGAGAGTTCTTCTCCCCGGCCGGTGCACAGCGCGCAGAGCACCCCGCAAAACAGCACCCCAAACCAGATGGCATCCAGCATCAGCCCCGCCTCCCTCCCCCCTGGGGCCCATCCTCCCCAGGGAGCGGAAATCCCTTCCCGCCCTTGACTTTCCATCTAAAAACAGGTATGGTTAACGTGTATGGAATCACGGCAGCACTTATGCCGACAGAAAGGAAGCATGCCAGCATGTTTGGAGAAAAGATCCTGGAGTACTGGGACGATATTCTGAAAGACCTGGAGACCTTGGTGGCCATCCCCTCGGTGGCCGTGCCCACAGAGGGCCCCCACCCCTTTGGGGACCCCTGCGCCAAGGCCTTGGATACCGCGGTGGAACTGGCCCGGGGCTACGGCCTCACCGCGAAAAACGTGGACTACTACGCCGCCCACGCCGAGTACGGCGAGGGCGAGGGCAACGCGGTGGTCATGGCCCATTTGGACGTGGTCCCCGCAGGCGAGGGCTGGGCCACCGACCCCTTCACCATGGTGCTGGACGACAACCACGCCTACGGCCGGGGCGTCTCTGACAACAAGGGCGCCGCCGTGGTGGCCCTCCACTGCCTGCGCGCCCTGAAAGACGCCGGCGTGAAAGGCAACCGGAAGCTGCGGGTCATCTTCGGTTCCGCCGAGGAGATCGGCATGCAGGACATGAAGCACTACTTTTCCAAGGAGCAGCTCCCCGACATGGGCTTCACCCCCGACGCGGAGTACGGCGTGTGCCACTGCGAAAAGGGCGGGCTGAACTTCCGGGTCACCGGGGAGAGCGGCCCTGTGGTGATTTCCCTCTCCGCCGGCACCGTGGTAAACGCCGTGCCCTATAAGGCCCTGTGCCAGATCCGCTGCACACCGGAGGAGCGGGCCGCCCTGGAGGAAAAAGCCCAGGGACAAAAGGCCTCTTTCACCATCACCGCCACCGAGGACGGCGCCTCCATCGTGGCTGTGGGCAAAGCCGCCCACGCCGCCTCCCCCCAGGAGGGCGTCAACGCCGTGTCTTACCTGGTGGAGCTCCTGTGGGACGTGTTCGGCGAGAAGCTGGGGACCTTCTTCCAGTTCGTCCACGAGAAAATCGGCCTTACCTACGACGGCTCCCTGATCGGCGTAAACCTGTGGGATGAGCCCAGCGGGCCCCTCACCTTCAACCTGGGCCTGATGCAGGTCAAGGACGGCGCCGCCAGCCTGACGGTGGATATCCGCTACCCCGCCACCAAGGACGGGGAGGAGATCACCGCCACCCTGCGCCAGCAGGTGGAGGCCTGCGGCCTCAACTTCGAGCGCCTGTCCCTGTCCGTGCCCCTGTACCTGCCCAAGGAGAGCCAGCTGGTCACCCTGCTGTCCGGGGCCTACAAAGACATCACCGGGGAGGACTGCGAGGTCTTCGCCATGGGCGGCGGCACCTACGCCCGCACCATGCAGGGCCGGGGCGTGGCCTTCGGCGCCGGCTTTAAGGACCAGGAGGACAGCCACGCCCACGACGTCAACGAGCGCATCGACCTGCGCCGGTTCAAGCTCCACGCCCAGATCTGCCTGGAAGCCATGTACCGGATGCTCACCGCGGAGTGAGCCTATGGGATACGCCGTTCTTTCCCCTGAGGACATTTTCAAGGACCAGGAGGTCCGGGCCTACATCCAGCAGGGCAACGACAACCTGGGGGTCATAGGCTTTACCGAGCACGGCTTCGCCCACGCCAAGCGCAGCAGCGACACCGCCCGGGAGATCCTCACCGCCCTGGGGTACCCGGAGCGCACCTGCCAGCTGGCGGCCATCGCCGGGTATATGCACGACATCGGCAACACCGTCAACCGGGTGGACCACGCCCACAGCGGCGCCCTCATGGCCTTCACCATCCTGACGAAACTGGGCATGTCCCCCCAGGAGACAGGGCTGATCTGCTCGGCCATCGGCCACCACGACGAGCGCACCGCCTTCCCGGTCAACCCTGTGGCTGCCGCCCTGATCCTCTCGGACAAAAGCGACGTGCGGCGCTCCCGGGTGCGCAAAGACGCCGAGCTGGAGGAGGACATCCACGACAGGGTCAACTACGCCGTGGAGAACTCCCGCCTGCAGATCGACCCCCAGGAGAAGCTGCTGATCTTCCACCTGACCATCGACACCAAGATCTGCCCGGTGATGGAGTACTTCGAGATCTTCATGGACCGCATGGTCCTCTGCCGCAAGGCCGCCCAGACCCTGGGCCTGCAGTTCGAGCTCATCATCAACGGCACCAGGCTGCTGTAAGTTGCACCCGCGAAAAAAGCTGTCCTCCCAAAAGAAGGGCAGCTTTTTTGTGTATGTTCCCGAGTATTCTTTCATCGATCCCTATGATATGATAAAAGAAAAAGGAGGATTCCTTATGAAACGGTTGGCAGTACGATTGGTCGCCCTGGTGATTTGCTGTTTCTCAATCCCTGCCGCCGCCCTGCAGGACCAGGTGTTGCTGGACAATGTAACCTACACGGTAGATACAGAGGCCGGCACCATCAGCGACGGGGAAAACTTTTACCAGTACCAGATCACCCTCCGCAGCGATGGATACACACTGGACATCACCTATCCCAACGGGGTGGAATACAGCCGGACTGCTTTTCCCGGCGGATACTCCGAAGAGTATGGGGAGGATTACAGATCCACCCCCTCGGCCTATCCCGACGGGGACACCCTGGAAGAGGTCCTGCAGCAGGCAGACGTGGTGACAGCTCCCCAAAAGCAGGCCCAGCGGGGGAATAAGAGCGTTCTTTTGCTTCTCCTGCTGCTAGTCTTGGGCATCTTCTTCGCCGGGTATCCCTATGGGGCCTGGTACATAGAGTGGGGCTGGCATTTCAAGGGTGCCGAACCCTCTCCTGGCGCGCTGCTTTTCAATCGGGTGATAGGGATCCTGCTGCTAATCGGGACGCTGGTGTGGTTTCTCTTCTTATAAAAAAACGGACTGCCGCGCTTTTGCGGCAGTCCTCTTTTTTTCTTGCTTACTTGGGCTCTACAATGACCTTGATGGACTCGCTGCTCATCTGCATGGCGATGGCTTCGGGCAGCTGGTCCAGGGTGAACTTGTGAGTGATGATGGTGTCGAACCGGACCTTCCCGCTGTTGATCAGGGCCACGGCACGGGCGTGGGTGTCGGGGTTGACGAAGGAGCCCTTGACGGTCAGCTCCTTCTTGTACATGTCGAAGAGGGGCAGGTCGAAGGTGGCCTCCACCTTGGGCACGCTGAACAGCACGATGGTGGCTCCCTTGGCGGCCAGCTGGAAGGCGCTCTTCACCGCGGGGTTGTTGCCCACGCACTCGATGACCACGTCGGCCCCGTCCCCCAGGGCAGCCTCGTAGGCGCTCTGGGCATCGGCGGCGGTGGGGTCGATGGCGGCGTCCGCCCCCAGGCCAAGGCCCACCTGGCGGCGCAGCTCGTTGGGCTCGCTGAGCACCAAAGTGGATGCCCCGGAGAGCTTGGCCAGCTGCACCATAATCAGGCCGATGGCGCCGCCGCCGATGACGCACACCTTCTGCCCGGGCTTGATCCCGGCCAGGTCGATGCCGTGAAGGCAGCAGGCCAGAGGCTCCGCCATAGCGGCGGCCTCGTAGGGCACGGCGGGGTCCAGCTTAAAGGCCTGAGAGGCGGGGATGCGGCTGTACTCGGCAAAGCCGCCGTCCCGGGTGACGCCGATGGCCTCCATGCTCTCGCACAGCTGTTTCTTGCCGTTGCGGCAGTGCTCGCACTTGCCGCAGTAGATGTTGGGGTCTACGGTGACGTGGTCGCCCACCTGCAAATCGGTGACGCCCTCCCCCACTTCCACAATCTCGCCGGAGTACTCATGCCCCAGCACCACGGGCGGGTTCACGTCGGCGGAGCCAGGCTCCCCGTGGAAGATGTGCACGTCGGTGCCGCACACGCCGCAGAACTTGTTGCGCACCACCACTTCCCCGGCGCCGGGATGGAGCTCCGGGGCCTGGCGCACCTCAAAACTGCCTTTGCCCACAAAATAGGACGCTTTCATTGCCATACGCTCTCCTTTACTTGGCGTTTATTTCGGCAGCAGGCTGATGGCCTGCTCGATGGATTTCTCATAGGCCTCCATGCCGTACTTGTCCACGTCGGCCTTGTTCTTCTCCCCGTGGGTCAGGCAGCCGGCGCCGCCGATGCACCCGCCCACGCAGGCCATGCCTTCGATAAAGTTCCCCTTGAGCACGTTCTTGGAAGCTTTCAGCAGGGCGGCCCGGCAGGCCTCGATGCCGTCGCAGGGCACAGCCTGCAGCTCAAACTCGATGCCCCGCTCCTTCAGGCCCTCAGCCACGGCGTCGCTCAGGCCGCCGCTGCGGGCGAAGATGCGCCCGTAGTAAGAGGCGTTGTCCAGCACGCCCTCCTCCAGGGTCTTCAGGTCCATATCCCGGCTGTCGAACAGAGCCTGCAGCTCCTCGAAGGTGATCGTGCTATCGATATAGGGCTTGAGCTCCTCCTTCTGGAACTCCATCTTCTTGGCGGTGCAGGGCCCGATGAAGACGATCTTGGCGCCGGGGGTGGTCTCCTTGATGTACTTGGCGATGGTGGCCGCGGGAGACAGGTTGTGGGAGATGTGCTCCTTCAGCTGGGGGAACTGCTTCTCGATGTAGTCCACAAACGCCGGGCAGCAGGAGCTGGTGAGGAAGCCCTTCTCCGCCAGCTCTTTGCACTCCTCATAGGCCACCATGTCGGCGCCCAGGGCGGCCTCCACCACGTGGAAGAAGCCCAGCTTCTGGATGCCGGTGATCACCTGGCCCAGCTTGGCATAGGTGAACTGGCTGGAGATGGAGGGAGCGATGACGGCGTAGAGCTTATACTTGGTGTTGTTCTCGCTCTTCTTAATCAGGTCCACCACGTCCAGGATAAAGGACTTGTCCACAATGGCGCCGAAGGGGCACTGGTAGGCGCAGGCGCCGCAGGAGATGCAGGTGTCGTTGTCGATGTGAGCGGCGCCGCTCTCCCCCATGCTGATGGCGTGGATCTTGCAGGCGTTCTCACAGGGGCGCTTCTGGTTGACGATGGCGCTGTAGGGGCACACCTGGGCGCAGCGGCCGCACTCCACGCACTTGCTCTTGTCGATGTGGGCCTTCAGGTGGCCGTCGAAGGTGATGGCCCCCCGGGGGCACACGTCCTCGCAGCGGTGGGCGATACAGCCCCGGCAGGCGTCGGAGACATTGTAGCCGGACATGGGGCACTCGTCGCAGGCGATGTCGATGACTTCGATGACGTTGGGGTTGTTCTTGTCGCCGCCCATGGCCAGCTTGATCCGCTCCTCCACAATGGCCCGCTCTTTGTAGATGCAGCAGCGCATGGTGGGCTTGTCTTTCACAATGAGCTTGGGGATCTCGGTGTAGGCGTCCAGCAGGCGGTCTTCAAAGGCGTAGCGGGCCACTTCCCGCAGGACCTTGTACTTCAGGTACTGGACCTGGGTGTCGAACTTTCTGTCTTTCAGTGGGATGGAAGGCATAGGGTCAATCCTTTCTGTTTCGGAAGGGTCAGCCGGCAGGCGGAAGTCCCCAGAGCCGTTTCTGGGGACTCCCCGGCGCTTCTATGATTTAGAAATAGCTTACCTTGATGCGTTTGCCCATCTTCTTGAGGCACTCGCTGAGCTCCTCTACCAGACGCATCTTGATGTTGAAGTTGATGGGCAGGTTGGGGTTCTGGTGGGCGGGGTTCACGGCCCGGCCCACAAAGAAGTTGATGTCCGTGGCTTCCTCAAAGAGCATCCGGGCGATGAGGGAAGCCCCGTCCCGCTTGTAGCCCCACTGGGAGTAGGACTCGTTGTCTGTGATGTAGTCCTTGGCGTACTCCAGCACCCGGCTGATGGTGATCACGCCCTCGGTCACCAGGTCCACGCCCTCAATCTTGGCGATGGGCGGGATCTCGGGGTCCAGGTAGTTCAGGTCCGCCACCATGGGCTTGTGGAGGAACTCGGAAGCGATGGTGGAGGTGGTGCCGCCGCAGACGATGTGCTTGCCCGCTTTGGAGAAGAACAGGGACATGTACTTGTTGGTGTCCTTCCGGTCCGAGGGCGGACCGATCATCAGGTTCACCTGGGAGCGGTCCCGGACCTTCACCACGCAGACGGTGGTGTCGTCCCCGGGGTGGCCGCCGTAGAGGTGGTTGCACTCCTCCACCAGCAGGGTGGCGTAAGTCTTGGCGGTGTAGGAGGGGTCGTACATCATCTCCAGGAAGGAGATGATGTCTTTCCGCTCCCAGCCGAAGTTCAAGGACTGCCCTACCCCGGCGTGGATGGTGCCGTCGCTCATGGCGAAGAGGAAGTCGTTCTCCTGGAGCTTGATTCGAGAGCGGTAGATCATCTTCCCCTCAATCTCGTTGCCCACCTTGGGGATCTCCACGAACTTCCCGTCCCGGATGAGGATCAGCAAGGGGTTGTCGTACTGGATGATCTCCGCCTCTTCGTTGTCGATGATGTGGATGATAGTAAAGGTGGAGTAGGCCACCTTCCGCACCGCGCACACCGGCAGGGTGGCGGCGATGGTGGACACGCAGTCCTCCAGCTTCATGTTGGCCGCCATCATGGTGGAGATGATCTTGGAAGTGAGGGAGGACAGGATGTTGGCTTTTACGCCGCTGCCCATACCGTCAGCCAGCACGATGACAGAGGAGTTCTCGCCCTGCTCGACGATCTCCACCCGGTCACCGCAGAGCTGCTCGCCCCACTTGTTCAGGCTCATGTATCCGGTATCAGTACAAAGATTATTCATCGTTCAGCGAATCCCTCAAGTTCGTCAATGCGATCTTGGTCTCGGCTGTGGTCTCGCCCAGCAGGGAGGCGATCTCCTGCACTACTCGCATCTGTTTTTCGATGACCTGATCGGTCACCTCGATGGTGGACCGGCTGATCTCTTCTTTCTTTCTCTTCTCCCTGGCCTCGGCGGTGATATCCCGCATGATGCACATGACGATGTGGTAGCTCTTGTCGTAGATGACGGACTGCTCCACATAGCGCTTGTACTCAGCCAGGTACACCCGCTCGTCCCGCACGCTCATGCCGGTGGCCATCACGTCCAGGAACACCTTGGGGTCCAGAATGCGGATGACCTGATCCCCCAGCACGTCGCTGGCGTGGCGGATGTTCATCATGTGGCAGGCGGCGGAGTTGATCTGCTGCACCTCCAGGTCCTCGTTCAAGACGATGATGCCATTGGGGGTGTTGTTGATGATGGTGTCGGAGAAGCTCTCGGCCTTGTCCTTCAGGAAGGGCAGGCACATGTTGATGTTGGCCTTGCCCTGGTACACGGCGATGGCCTTCTCCCGGCAGGTATTGTAGCCGCAGGCGCCGCAGTTGAGCTCCTGCTCGGGGGAGTTCTTGCCCATCTTCTGCAGGATCTCCTCGATCTCCTTCTCCCCGGGCATCTGCCGGTGCAGGCCGATGAACTTGTGGTCCTTCACCAGGTCCTTGGGATCGGGCTGCTCCACGGCAAAGTCCTTCTTGCCGGCGTACCTGTTCACGGCGATGTAATCGGTGACAGGCAGGCGACGGGTGCGCTCCATGGCGGGGCCGCTGATGCAGCTGCCGGCGCAGATGGACATTTCGATGAAGCACTTCTTCAGCCGCCCCTGCTTGATGTCCTCAATGGCAGCCAGGCAGTTGTCCACCCCGTCCACCACCAGGTAGGTGTAGTCGGGAGAGTCGCAGTTCATGGTGCGCAGAATGCCGCCGCTGGTGGGGAACAGCCGGGCACGGCTCTCCTCCAGGTCGTCCTGGCCCTCCTCGATGGTGACCCCCTCCTGCTTGAGCCAGTCGGAGAGCTCCTCGAAGGTGAGCACGCAGTCGGCGTAGCCGGGGTAGGCATCGGCCTCGGCTTTTTTCGAGATGCAGGGCCCGATGAACACGGTCTTCACATCGGGGTGCTCCTGCTTGATCTTCTGGCAGTGGGCCTGCATGGGAGAGAGCACGGTGGCAAGGTAGGGCAGCACTTCGGGGAAGTACTTCTCCACCAGGGTGTTCACCGAATGGCAGCAGGTGGAGATGATGACCTCCTGCTTGCCCTCGGCGATGATACACTCATATTCCGTTTTGACAATAGAAGCGCCGATGGCGGTCTCCTCTACCCCTGTAAAGCCCAGCTGCTTTAAGGCCTTCTCCATGGTGGCCGCGGTGGCTCCCGGATAGTTTGCCACAAAGGAGGGCGCCAGGCTGGCAATAACCGGGCCGCTCTTGATGAGTTCCATGGCGCTGGGCACGTCGTTGCGGATCTCTTTGGCATTCTGGGGGCACACCACGAAGCACTGGCCGCACAGGATGCACTCGTCGCTAACGATCTGGGCCTGGCCTGTCGAATACTTGATGGACTTCACCGGGCAGTGCCGGATGCATTTATAGCAGTTGACACAGTTGGATTTTTTCAGCTTTAAGTATTCAGTCATGGGGAACGACCTCTTCCTCCTCACAAAATAAAGGCTTTTACGGCAAGCTCCATCTATGGAAACCACAGATGGAGCCCTCCGCAAAATGGGTTTATTTTACTTTAGCCAGGATCTCTTTCTCGAAGAATTCCTTGGCGGTCTCGGGGGAGACGGAGAACAGCTTGTCATCCACCGTAACGTTGACGCCGTTGACACAGTTGCCCATGCAGAACGTGCCGCCCAGCTCCACCTTGTCCTCCAGATTGTTCTCCTTTACCAGGTACTGGAGCTCCTCCACGATCTGGCGGGAGCCTTTCAGGTGGCAGGAACTGCCGATGCAAATCGTACATTTCATGATCCATTCCTCCTGGAAATGCGTTCTATGCTATTTTTACTTTGATACAAGGCCTCCCCTGCCCCGCCCGGGGCGGGACAAGGGGCCTTGCGCTTGACAGGGAAGTGCGGGGCTTATTCGTACTCGACCACGTTGACCCAGCTCATGAGGAATTCCTTCTCCTCGGGCTTGCCCTTTACGGACTGGGAGGCGGCCACGATGGGCAGCCACTTCTGCACATACTGCTTGGCGGTGTCGCTCTTCTTGCAGAAGAGGTCCAGGTACTTCTCGGCGGAGTTGATGTCGCCGGAGAGCCAGAACAGCAGGTAGGTGCGGGCGGCGTCGGCGCTGGCGTTGCCCTGGGTCACATGGGCCCAGTCCAGCACGGACCAGCTCTCCCCGTCGGGGGAGATCACCACGTTGGTGG
>DXDU01000083.1 GCA_019115285.1 Candidatus Acutalibacter pullistercoris | reverse complement strand
TGGTCCACGTGGGCGATGATGGCCACGTTGCGCAGATCTTCTCTCTTGCCCATTCTATCGGTCCTTCCTTTCTCCGTCTCACCTCCCCCCAGGGGAGGCGGGCCCTGCCGGCCCTTTCCGGGGCGCGCCTGCCCCGGGGTTCTCTGTTCCATTTGGATAACCGGTTCATTATACCACCAAACCACCGCTTTGAAAAGACGGTTTTTCCGGAAAGGCCAGGAGTTTCCCAACTTTTTCCCCCGGGGGGCGGGGGCACTTGCATCCGGGGCCCTGTTCCTGTAAAATAGATGCAAAAGATACCATTTTCGCCCCCACTCTTTTGAAAGGATCTGATGTCTCCCATGCCCAGCCGGTCCCTCTCCTCTTCCAACGACTTTTCCAAAGGCAGCGTGGCGGGGAACATCCTCCGCCTGGCCTTACCCATGACCGTGGCCCAGATCATCAACGTGCTCTACAGCGTGGTGGACCGGATGTACATCGGCCGGCTGCCGGACGCTGCCGGCAACGCCCTGACGGGCCTGGGGCTCACCTTCCCCATCCTCTCCATCGTCACGGCCTTCGCCAACTTGTTCGGCATGGGCGGCTCGCCCCTGTTCTCCATCGAGCGGGGCCGGGGCGACTATGAGAAGGCCAAGACCATCCTGGGCAACACCTTCGCCCTGCTCATCGGCACCGGGGCAGTGCTGACGGCGGCGCTGCTGCTGCTCAAAAAGCCCCTGCTCTACGCCTTCGGCGCCAGCAACGCCACCTTCCCCTACGCCGACGGGTACCTGACCATCTACCTGTGCGGCAGCCTGTTCGTCATGATCAGCCTGGGCATGAACCAGTTCATCAACGCCCAGGGCTTTGGCCGCAAAGGAATGATGACCGTCCTCATCGGGGCGGTGGCCAACATCCTCCTAGATCCCCTGTTCATCTTCGTCTTTGACATGGGGGTGCAGGGGGCGGCCCTGGCCACCATCCTCTCCCAGGGGCTCTCGGCCGCCTGGGCCCTGTCCTTCCTCCGGGGGAAGAAGGCCCTCATCCGCCTGGAATGGCCCTATCTGCGGCTGAAGGCCCGGCTGGTGTGGCAGATCGTCACCCTGGGCTTTTCCAGCTTTGTCATGGCCATCACCAACTCCATCGTGCAGGTGGCCTGCAACTCCACCCTGCAGACCTTTGGCGGCGACCTGTACGTAGGAGTGATGACCATCATCAACTCCGTGCGGGAGGTGGTCTCCACCCCCATCCAGGGCGTGACCAGCGCCGCCCAGCCTGTGATGGGCTTTAACTACGGGGCGGAGGAATACCGCCGGGTGCAGTCGGGAATTTTGTTCTGCACCCTGGTGTGCGTGGGCTACACCACCCTGGTATGGCTGCTGCTGTTCCTGTTCCCAGAGTTCTTCATCGGCCTGTTCTCCGGGGAGGCCGCCCTGCGGGAGGCGGCGGTGCCCTGCATGCACATCTACTTCTTCGGCTTCTTCATGATGAGCCTGCAGATGGCGGGGCAGTCGGCGGCGGTGGCCCTGGGCCGGTCGAAGCAGGCGGTGTTCTTCTCCCTGTTCCGCAAGGTCATCATCGTCACCCCGCTGACGCTTCTGCTGCCCCGGCTGTTTGGCCTGGGGGTCACAGGGGTGTTCCTGGCGGAGCCCATCTCCAACTTTATTGGCGGGGCGGCGTGCTACATCACCATGCTCCTCACCATCTGGCGGGAGCTGTCCCGCCGGGCGCGGACCCGCGGGGGCACGGCAGAGCAAAAATAAAAGTTTTTGGTCTTCTCGCCTGCCGGCTCGGTCGGCTGTTGGGCAACGCCCCACTGGGGCGTAACAGCCTTTTTTCAAAAAGCTTGCGAGGTGTGGAGCGGAGCTCCACGACCTTAAAAGCGGCGAAGCCGCGACGCAAGAGGGTAGGAGCATTGTCATACCAGCCCGCAGGGCTGTAAACAATGCTCCGGCCCTCTTTCTTGTTGCCAGCCCTTACGCTGGAGGGTACCTCCCATCTCGCCAGCCGGGTGGGAAAGTTATGTGCTGCCCACCCCCTGCCCCCTCCCATGCGCTTACCGTGCAAAAGAGGATAGCCTGCCGGCATGGGAGGGGGAGATAGATATATACTTTAATTCCAAAGGGGGCGTTGCCCCCTTTGGCAACCCCCTTTTAAGGGCAGCGCCCCCAAAAGGGGGAGCCGGGTAGGGTCGCCCCCAGCTCGCCAGCCGGGAGTGCAAGCTTAGCGGTGCCCACCCCCTGGTCTCCGCTGCCGCGTCGGGCGCTGGTCGCCAGTGGCGACCGTTCAGCGCCGACGGTCGTGGCAACGTAGACCGGTTCGCGGCAGAGCGCCACTGGCGCTCGCTCACCCCCTCCCGTAGACCTACCAAGCGGTAGTCGTTAGCTTTTCTGTACGGGAGGGGGATTATATTCTATAATCTCATTCCAAAGGGGGCGTTGCCCCCTTTGTGAACCCCCTTGAGGGCAGCCCTCTCAGTCGGCGCTGCGCGCCGCCAGCTCTCCCAGAGGGAGAGCCGAGCAGGGTCGCTCCCAGCTCGCCTGCCGGGTGGGCAAGAAAACGCCCCCTTTGTGAACCCCCCACGTTTTTTGCCCTTTGCCTTGTTTTTAACAAATTGGTCATTGATTCTTTCTCCGCCCTGTGATAGAATGAAACTGGGCCACGAGCGCCCATTTGTTGGACTATTTTGCCATTGGGCGAAAGGAGATAATCACAATGACCAACAACAAGTCTGTTTTGGCCTGGCTCGACGAAATGAAAGAGCTGGTCAACCCTGACAAAGTCGTGTGGATCGACGGCTCGGAAGAGCAGCTGGAAGCCCTCCGCAAAGAGGCTTGCACCACCGGCGAGATGATCAAACTCAACGAGGAGAAGCTGCCTGGCTGCTACCTGCACCGCACCGCCGTCAACGACGTGGCCCGTGTGGAAGGCCGCACCTTCATCTGCTCCCGCAAGGAAGAGGACGCCGGCCCCACCAACCATTGGATGGAGCCCCAGGCTGCCTACAAGATGCTGTTCGACATCGCCCGCGGCAGCTACAAGGGCCGCACCATGTATATCATCCCCTACTCCATGGGTCCTGTGGGCTCTCCCCTGGCCAAGATCGGCCTGGAGGTCACCGACTCCATCTACGTGGTGCTGAACATGGCCATCATGACCCGGGTGGGCCAGGCCGTTCTGGATGTGCTGGGCGACAGCACCGACTGGGTGAAGGGCCTGCACTGCAAGTGCCAGATCGATGAGGAGAAGCGGTACATCTGCCACTTCCCCGAGGACAACTATATCATCAGCGTCAACTCCGGTTACGGCGGCAACGTGCTGCTGGGCAAGAAGTGCTTCGCCCTGCGCATCGCCTCCTACCAGGGCAAGAACGAGGGCTGGATGGCCGAGCACATGCTCATCCTGGGCATCGAGGATCCCCAGGGCGAGGTGAAGTACGTCTCCGCCGCCTTCCCCTCCGCCTGCGGCAAGACCAACCTGGCCATGCTCATCCCGCCGGAAGGCTACCGCAACAAGGGCTACAAGGTTTGGACCGTGGGCGACGACATCGCCTGGATGCGCCAGGGCGCCGATGGCAAGCTGTACGCCATCAACCCGGAGAACGGCTTCTTCGGCGTGGCCCCCGGCACCAACATGAAGTCCAACCCCAACGCTCTG
>DXDU01000082.1 GCA_019115285.1 Candidatus Acutalibacter pullistercoris | reverse complement strand
TCCCTCCCCGCCTGGCAGCGGGGAGGGAGCGCCGCCCGGCAGGGCGGCCCCCGGCGGAGGCTGGGCCTCCGCCGGGGCAGGGCCTCCCGGGGCCCCTTTTACCGCTGGGACTTGTCCTTCCCCAGGGCCTTCCTGGCAAGTTCGTCCGCCAGGTCGTTCCACTGGTTACCCGAGTGCCCCTTCACCTTCACAAAGCGCAGCTCCAGCCGGGCAGAGGCCTGCCGGCACAGGGCGGCGTAGGCCTGGGTCCCGGGCTTGTTTGCCTTCCACAGGCCCATGGCCCACTTCCCCACCCCTTCGTAGTCGTGGTGGATCTCCAGCGCCGGGATGCCCTGCTCCAGGCAGTAGCGGATCACCGCCGCCGCCCCCAGGATCTCCCCGGCCACGTTGTGCATCTCCGCCAGGTCCGGGTCCCGGTACTTCTGGGAGAAGAGCTTCCGCTCCCCGCCGTAGAACAGCACCGCCCCGCAGCCGATCTCCCCTGTCTCCCGGGAGAAGCTGCCGTCCACGTAGGCCACCGCCTGGCCCTCCCGGCCCTGGGGGTCCCCACCTTGGGGGTTCTGGCCTTGGGCCGGCTCCTCCCCCGCCTTCGCCGCCTTCTGGAGAAAGGCCTCCGCCTCCTCCCGGGTGGGGAAGCTCTTGAACAGCACCCCCTTCACCCCGTGGGTCTGGGCCCGGCACTGCTCCCAGCTCTCCCAGATGCCGTCACCATCCCGGCCGTTTTTCACCGCGTAGTATTTCTTTCCCATGGTGCGCCTCCTTCTCTGGTCCGCCTATCATACCACACCCAGGGGAACAGGGCAAGCCCTCACCCTGCAAACAGAGGGGTGGACAAATACCGGTCCCCCGTGTCGGGAAGGAGCACCGCCGCGGCCTTTCCCCGGAACTCCGGCCGGACCGCCGCCTGGCAGGCCGCCCACAGGGCCGCCCCGGAGGAAATCCCCACCAAGATTCCCTCGGTTTTGGCGAAGAGCCTGGCGGCCTGGTAGGCGTCCTCCTCGGTGCAGGGGAGGATCTCGTCGTACAATTCCGTGTCCAGCACCTGGGGCACGAACCCCGCCCCCATGCCCTGCAGGCCGTGGGGCCCCGGCTCTCCCCCGGTGAGCACCGCCGAGGAGGCAGGCTCCACCCCCAACAGGTACATCCGCTGGTTTTGCTCCCGCAGGTACCGGCCGGTGCCGGTGAGGGTCCCCCCGGTGCCGGTGCCCGCCACGAACATGTCCAGGTCCCCGCCGGTCTGTTCCCACAGCTCCGGGCCGGTGGTGCGGTAGTGGGCGTCGGGGTTGGCGGGGTTCTGGAACTGCCCGGCCAGAAAGCTCCCCGGGATCTCCCGGCACAGCTCCTCCGCCTTGGCGATGGCCCCGGCCATGCCCTGCTCCCCGGGGGTGAGCACCACCTGGGCGCCGTAGGCTTTCAGCAGGGCGATGCGCTCCACGCTCATGGTGTCCGGCATGGTGAGCACCACCCGATAGCCCCTGGCCCCGCCAATGGCCGCCAGGCCGATCCCCGTGTTGCCGGAGGTGGGCTCCACGATGACCCCGCCGGGGGAGAGTTTCCCCTCCTCCTCCGCCCTCTCGATCATGGACAGGGCCACCCGGTCCTTGCAGCTCCCCGCCGGGTTCAGGTACTCCAGCTTGCACAGCAGGGGCCGCTCCAGCCCCTGGGCACGGGAGAACCGCCCGGCCTCCAGCAGGGGGGTGCCCCCCACCAATTGCTCGATCCCTTTGACCACGCCTTTCATGTGTCTCGCCCCTTTCTCAACTACTACCCCTAGTATACCCCCGGGGGGATTTTCCCGCAAGGGCCGTTTTTTTCACAAAACCGCCCGGCTCCCTCCCCGCCCAGAGCCGTACCGCCAGATCTGTCTTATAAGTTACCATAACTTTTTGTCTCTTCCTCCCACGCAGGAACCACCCCCGCAAATCAGGGCTCGCTCCAATTTTCCACAAGGAGCCACTTTTCCCAATTCTCTTTCCGATTTTTGAGCAGACTTCCCCATTGAAGCTCCAAGCTCCACCCAAATTTCTCAATTTCCAGGGAACCGGCTGCACATTCTCTCCCTCTCCCTTCCATTGGTCAGGAGAGAGGCCGCCCCACTTCCCCCTCTCGTTTCAGTTACCATAACTTTATCGGTTCTGCTCTCTCCTCCCGTCCGCCTCCCCGGAGGGTCTCACAAAAATGGGGAAAGCTGGGCCCGGTCCTTTGTGAGCAGGGGAAAATTTCGGGAAAAGACCCGCTTTTCCTTGCAGGCTGGCGGGGGATGGAGTATAATAAACAGGTGTGGTTTAATAATTAGATATAAGGAGCCCCCGGCTTATGAGACATAAGAAAGTGAACAAGAGAAAGGTCCTGCTCATTGTGTTGGGCTGCGTTGCGGCCCTGGCTGTGGCCGCGGTGTGCCTGTGGTTCTTCTGGCTGAAAGACTACCTGGCCGCCTCCCAGGCCGCGCCGGTCTACGTGAACACCGTGGCCTCCATCACCGGCATGGACGCCGGCACCACTCCCCGGTACGCCGGGGTGGTAGAGCCCCAGGAGACCTACGAGATCAAGCGGGACGAGAGCAAGACCGTGGCAGAGATCCTGGTGGCGGAAGGCGACCAGGTCAGCCCCGGCACGCCCTTGTTCCGGTACGACACCGAGGAGATGCAGCTGACCCTGGACCAGGCCGAGCTGGACCTGGAGGGCATCGCCAACCAGATCACCACCCTGGAGGACCAGCTGGACGACCTGGAGGACGAGAAGGACGACGCCAGCGAGGACGAGCAGTACGCCTACACCGTGCAGATCCAGGCGGTGGAATTGCAGATCAAGAACCAGGAGTACAACAGCTCCGTGAAGAAGAGCGAGATCGACAAGCTCAAGGAGGACCTGGCCAACGCCGAGGTCTACGCCGACGTGGAAGGCACCGTGAAGGAGATCAACGAAAACGGGGGCACCGACTCCATGGGCCAGCCCCTGCCCTTTATGAGCATCCTCTCCTCCGGCCAGTTCCGGGTCAAGGGCACCATCAGCGAGCTGAACCTGGGCAGCCTTTACCAGGGACAAGCGGCGATCGTCCACTCCCGGGTGGACCCCCAGATGAGCTGGACCGGCATGGTGGACGTGATTGAGATGGAGCCCACCAACGACCAGAACAACAATGGTTATTATATTGGCGACGCTGGACAGCGCAGTTCCCGGTACAATTTCTATGTCACCCTGGACTCGCTGGAGGGATTGATCCTGGGACAGCATGTGTATATCGAGCCGGACCTGGGCCCCGCCGCCCAGCGGGAGGGCATCTGGCTGCCGGCCTCTTACATCGCCCACGACGACCTGGGCAGCTTCGTGTGGGCCGCCGGTGAGGACGACAAGCTGGAGATGCGGCTGATCACCCTGGGGGATTACGACGGGGAGAACGACCTGTACCAGATCCAGAGCGGCCTTGCCATGGAGGACCGGATTGCCTACCCCAGCGAGGAGCTGGTGGAGGGCGGCCCCGTGGTGGACGCCGGCAGCACGGATAGCGCCGCCGGGGAGGAAGGCGTTCTGGAGGACGGCTCTGTGGACGACGGCATGATGGTGGACGACGGCTTCTACGCCGAGGACGGCTCCTATGAGGAGTACGAGAACTACGACGCCGACGGCTATTCCACCGACGACTACGCAGCGGACGACTACGCTACCGACGACTATGCCCTGGAGGAGTACGCCGAGGACGGCGACGCCGCCGTGTCCCAGACGGCGGGCCAGGCCAGGATGGAATCCTACGCCGCCTGGACCCAGGACTCGGAGGGCAGCCTGTGATGATTTTAGAGCTGAAAGACATTTGCAAGACCTATCTCCAGGGCAAGCTGGAGGTGCCGGTGCTGAAGAACGTCTCCCTCTCCGTGGCGGAGGGGGAGTACGTGGCTATCATGGGGCCTTCCGGCTCTGGCAAGACCACCCTGATGAACCTCATCGGCTGCCTGGACAGCCCCACCTCGGGAGAGTACCTGCTGGAGGGCCAGAACGTGGAGGGCCTGACCGACCGGAAAATGTCCGACGTGCGCCTCAAGCAGATCGGCTTCGTGTTCCAGAGCTTCTACCTGCTCAGCCGGCAGACCGCCCTGGACAACGTGGCCCTGCCCCTGCTCTACGCCGGGGTGCCCCGGAAAGAGCGCCGGGAGATCGCCCGGAAGGCTTTGGAGCGGGTGGGCCTAGGGGATCGGACCGACTTTAAGCCCAGCCAGCTCTCCGGCGGCCAGTGCCAGCGGGTGGCCATCGCCCGGGCCATTGTCAACGACCCCAAGATCCTCTTGGCGGACGAGCCCACCGGCGCCCTGGACACCAAGTCCGGGGAGCAGATCATGGAGATCTTCCGCAGCCTGAACGAGGAGGGGGTCACCATCCTGATGATCACCCACGAGCCGGAGATCGCCGCCCACGCCAAGCGGGTGCTGTACATCCGGGACGGCCTGCTCACCGCAGAGCCCCCCGCCCGCACCGGGGAGCCTCCCCGGCCCGCGCCGGAGGAGAAGAAGGAGCCCGCCCCCGCCATGGAGGAGATCTTCTCCCACACGGGGGACATCCCCCTGCCCCAGGAGGAGCCGGACGCTCCCCAGCAGGAGGAGGACCCGGCCCAGGCCCGGCTGGAGCGGGAGCTCTTCGCCCTGCTCCAGGGCAAGGGGAAGGAACGGCCCGCCCCCGCCAAGAGCCGGCCCCAGCAGGCGGCCGCTCCCCAAACGGCGGCTGCTCCCAGCGGGAAGAAGGCCCCCGCCCCCCGGGAAGTGATCCCCGTGGCGGTGCCCAGCCTGACCAGGAAGACCCCCACCCCAGAGCGCACCAAGCCCGCCCCCGCCGGGGCCAAGGCCGCCGCCAAAGAGCCCGGCCGGTTTGACGCGCCCATCCCGGTGGCGCTGGACGGCCTGGGCTTTGCCCTGCGGAAAGGAGGGGCCCACGGATGAAGATGAAACGCGCAGTGCGCAACAAGCTGATACTCATTTCCGTGGCGGCGGTGGTGGCAGCCGGCGCCGCGGTGGGACTGTGGATGTACCTGCAGTACCGCAACGACCAAAAGACCGTGGAGGTCCTGCCGGTGAACTACGTCTCCACCACCTACTGGGGAGACACGGTGACCTCCTCCGGCACCATCTCCACCCAGAACGTCCAGGAGCTGTACCCGGACACCTCCAAGACCCTCACCGACGTGTTCGTCACCGAGGGCCAGGAGGTCCAGGCGGGAGACCCCTTGGTGCAGTACGACAAGACAAAGCTGGAACTGGACCTGGAAGCCAAGGAGCTGGCGGTCAAGCAGCGGGAGCTGCAGATTGAGGACGCCCAGGACCAGCTGAAGAAGCTGCAGAACACCAAGCCCATC
>DXDU01000081.1 GCA_019115285.1 Candidatus Acutalibacter pullistercoris | reverse complement strand
CCAAAAAACAGACGGCGACCCAGTCGCAAAAATTGATGGTCTTTGTGCTGACCATGGCCCTGTACGGCCTGGCCACCCTGTTTACTGAGCTGATTCCCAGCTTTCAGGCGGGGCTGGTGGAGTTTTCCGTGGAATACTTTCTGTTTATCCCCCTGACCCTGGCCATGCTGTTCGACCCCATGTCCGCCGCCCTGGGCGCCGCCACCGGCGAGCTGGTGTTCAGCGAGATCATGCTGGGGCAGTTCGGCGGCCTGGGTGAGCTGGAGAAGTTCATCACCGTTACCATTGGCGTGTACGTGGCCGGCCGGCTGGTGAAAGACCCCCGCAACTACAAGATGGTGGGCTTCGCCGCCATCTTCGGCACCGCTTTGCAGCTGTTTCTGGGCATGGTGGTGGACATCTGCAAAGTGCAGTTCGCCGTGGAGGATTTTGAAGCCGTCCCCGGCCTGCCGGAAAGTGTCTTTGCCACCGAGGGCTTCGCCTTCCTAAATGACCTGCTGTTCTCCGGCATCCTGTTCTGTCTGCTGCCCACCCTGTTCCTGGTGCCCCGGCTCTACGGGAAAATCGAGCCCCTGCTGGGCATGGCCCCCCGCACGGAGAAGAACTCCCTGGGCGGCGTCAGCCTCAAGATGGTGGTAGGCTGCGTCATCGCCTTTGTGTGCGCCGCGGCCGCTGAGCTGCTGGCCACCAGCGGGCTGTCCCTCATCGACTGGGAGGCCGATTGGGCCGGGAGCGGCACCGCCCTCGCCATCGGCCTGGTGATTGCCGCCGTGGTGGCCATCGCGGCCATCCTGGTGCTGAAAGCCCGGAGCGGGAAAGAGCAGGCCAAGGCGGAATGAATATCATCGACATCGAGGACCTCACCTACACCTATCCCGGTGTGGAAACGCCCATCCTGGACCACGTAAACCTGCAGGTGGAAAAAGGGGATTTCCTGGCTATTGTTGGCAACAACGGCTGTGGGAAATCCACCTTTTGCAAGACCTTAAACGGCCTGATCCCCCACTTTATCACCGGGGAGTATTCCGGCAGGGTGCTGGTGGACGGGGTGAACACCCTGGAGGCGGATGTGGGCGCCCTGGCGAAGAAAGCCGGGTATGTGTACCAGGACTTTGAAAACCAGATCGTGCGGCCCACCGTGCTGGACGACGCCTCCTACGCCTGCCTGAACTACGCCATGGGGGACTATGAAAAGCGCGGCAAAGAGGCCCTGGGCCTGTGCGGCCTGGAGGGTCGTGAACAAGATTATGTGTGGTCCCTCTCCGGCGGGCAGACCCACTTGCTGGCCCTGGCGGGGGCGGTGTCCCTGGGGCCGGAGGTGCTGATTCTGGATGAGCCCATCGCCCAGCTGGACCCAGGCCATGCCGACCGCATCTATGGGGTATTGAAAGAGCTCAATGAGAAGCACGGCAAGACCATCCTGGTCATCGAGCACCATACGGAGTACATCGCCGACTACTGCAAGCACGTGGTGCTCATGCGGGACGGGAAAATCGCCTGGAAGCTCCCGGCCCATGAGGCCCTGCGCCGGGTGGGGGAGCTGCGGGAGTCCAACATCTTCCCGCCCCAGGTGACCCTTGCCGCCGACGGGCTGCGGCGCAAGGGCGCCCTCCCCTGGGAGCAGGCGCTGCCCACCACGGTGGAGGAGGGAAAGGCGGCCTTCTCCCCTCTCTCCTACCGGGAGAAGCCGGCAGGGAAAGAGGCCACCGTCCAGGAGCGTCGCCCCGCCGTGGAGTTCCGGGGGGTGTCGGTCTCCTACCGCTCGGTCAAAGGGGAGCCCCGGAAAATCTTCGAGGGGCTGGACCTGACCATCCGCCGGGGGGATAAGGTGGCCCTCATCGGCTCCAACGGGGCGGGGAAATCCACCCTGATGAAGCTGATGGTGGGCCTCCTGAAACCCAGCGAAGGGGAGATTTTCCTCAACGGCGACAGCATCCACCGGAAACGGACGGAGGACCTGTCCCGGCAGATCAGCCTGGTCTACCAAAACCCGGAGCAGATGTTCATCCAGGACTCCATCCGGGCGGACGTGTCTTTCGCCATGAAGGCCCGGGGGGTGAAGGACTACCAGCGCCGCACCCGGCAGCTGCTGGAGCGGTTCCGCCTGGAGGACCTGGCGGAGCGGGACGGGCGGCTCCTTTCCGGGGGCCAGATGCGCCGGGCCAGCCTGGCCATCGGCGTGTCGCTGGACCCGGGCATCCTGCTTTTGGACGAGCCCACCGCCAACCTGGACATCGCCACCCGCCGGGAGATTATGAAGACCCTGGAGGACATGAAGGAAATCACCGACACGGTGATGATCGCCACCCACGACATGCAGCTGGTGTGCCAGTGGGCCCAGCGCATTGTGGTGCTGAAAGACGGCCGGGTGGCGGCCGACGGCACCCGGGACCAGATCTTCGGGGACCGGACCCTGCTGCAAGAGGTGGGCATCCGCCCGCCGGAGATCTTTTCCATGGGCCAGGCCCTAGACCAGCGGGCCCTGTGCTACACGGTAGAGGAATTCCTTGACAGCTTTGGGGAGGGAGCCTAAGATGGAGCTGGGAACGAAAACAAAAAAGAAGCTTTCGGAGAGCGTGCTGGACAAGTTCTCCATGGATTTTCTCCGGAACCAGGTGCTGAAAAACGCCTACGGCAACGACGACACCGTCATCGCCAAGCTGGACCCCCGC
>DXDU01000080.1 GCA_019115285.1 Candidatus Acutalibacter pullistercoris | reverse complement strand
GATTCTGGACGACTCCACCAGCGCGGTGGACACCCGCACCGACGCCCTGATCCGCCAGGGCTTTCGGAAGTTCATCCCAGAGACCACCAAGATCATCATCGCCCAGCGGGTGGCCTCTGTCCAGGACGCCGACAGGATCATCCTGCTGAACAACGGCGCCATCGAGGCCCTGGGCTCTCATGACGAACTGATGCAGACCAGCGCCACCTACCGGGAGATCTACACCTCCCAGAACCGCGCCAACACCCAGGAAAAGGAGGTCGAAGCCTGATGCCTATGCCCAGAAAAGGCGGCGCGCCCCTCCCCAAGGGGCAGCGCATAAACATTTTAGGCCGTCTGATCAAGATGCTCTTCAGCTTCTACCCGGTGATGCTCCCTGTCACCCTGCTGTTCATCCTGTTCAACGCCATCATCAGCTCCATCCCCTCTGTGTTTATGCAGAACGTGCTCTCCCTGGTAGAGCAGAGCTGGCAGGCCGGGGACTGGTCCGCCGTCAGCGGCCAGATCCTCCGCTTCGTGCTCATCCTCATCGGGCTCTATGTCCTCAGCCTGGCGGCCGGGGCCACCTTCAACCAGCTCATGGCCATCATCACCCAAGGGTCTCTGGCCAAGATGCGGGAGAAGATGTTCAACGGCATGCAGGACCTGCCCATCAAGTATTTCGACACCCACAACCACGGCGACGTGATGAGCTACTACACCAACGACATCGACACCCTGCGGCAGCTCATCTCCCAGTGCATTCCCCAGCTGCTCATCTCCGTGGTCACCATTGTCACGGTGCTGTCCATCATGCTGTACTACAGCATCTGGATGACCCTGGTGGTCCTGGCCGGGGTGGTGTGCATGGTGCTGGTCACCAAGAAGGTGGGCGGCGGCTCCGCCCGGTACTTCGTGCGGATGCAGCAGTCCATCGGCGCCACCGAAGGCCTGGTGGAGGAGATGATGAACGGCCAGAAAGTGGTGAAGGTCTTCTGCCACGAAGAGGCCGCCAAAGCCGACTTCGACCGGGTCAACGACGACCTGTTCCACAACGCGGAGCAGGCCAACCGCTACGCCAACATGCTGGGGCCCATCCTCAACAACATCGGCAACGTGCTGTACGTGCTGGTAGCGGTGGTCAGCGGCATTTTGATGATGACCGGCGCCCCCAACTTCAGCATCTCCGGCCTGGCTTTCGGCATCAGCATCGTGGTGCCCTTCCTGAACATGACCAAGCAGTTCTCCGGCAACGTGAACCAGGTGTCCCAGCAGCTGAACATGGTCATCATGGGCCTGGCCGGCACCCAGCGGATCTTCGACCTGATCGACCAGCAGCCTGAAAAGGACGAGGGCTACGTCACCCTGGTCAACGCCAAGGAGAACCAGGACGGCACCCTCACCGAGTGCGAGGAGCGCACCGGCCTGTGGGCCTGGAAGCATCCCCACCAGGCGGACGGCACCGTGACCTACACCAGGCTTCAGGGCGAAGTGGTCTTAGACGACGTGGACTTCGGCTACAACCCGGACAAGATGGTGCTGCACAACATCAGCCTGTACGCCAAGCCCGGCCAGAAGATTGCCTTCGTGGGCTCCACCGGCGCGGGCAAGACCACCATCACCAACCTGATCAACCGCTTCTACGACATCGCCGACGGCAAGATCCGCTACGACGGCATCAACATCAATAAGATCAAGAAAGCCGACCTGCGGCGGAGCTTGGGCATGGTGCTCCAGGACACCAACCTGTTCACCGGCACCGTCATGGACAACATCCGCTACGGCCGCCTGGAGGCCACCGATGAGGAGTGCATCGCCGCCGCCAAACTGGCCGGCGCCCACGACTTCATCACCCGCCTGCCCCAGGGCTACGACACGCCCCTCACCGGCAACGGCGCCAGCCTGTCCCAGGGCCAGCGGCAGTTGCTGTCCATCGCCCGGGCGGCGGTGGCCGATCCCCCGGTGATGATTCTGGACGAGGCCACCTCTTCCATCGACACCCACACCGAGGCCATCGTCCAAAAGGGCATGGACGCCCTGATGACCGGCCGCACCGTGTTCGTCATCGCCCACCGGCTCTCTACCGTCCAGAACTCCGACGCCATCATGGTGCTGGACCACGGGCGGATCATCGAGCGGGGCACCCACGACCAGCTCATCGCCCAGCACGGCACCTACTACCAGCTGTACACCGGCGCCCTGGAGCTGGAGTGATCTCACCCTTCACACAACAGCAGGACCCTTCCCCACGGGGAAGGGCCCTGTTTTTTTTTGCGCGCGGGCCTTCACGGTCCCAAAGTCTCCTGCAGCAGCCCTCTGGCCTCCTCCAGGGAGCTCTCCTCCGGCAGGATGACGTACAGCTCCTGCCCCGGCATAGACCAGGTTTCCCGGTAGGCGCTCTCTCCCCAGGCGGTGTAGGTGGAGATCTCCCAGGCCTTTCCCGCCCCCAGCTCCCCAGCCGCCAGGGCGTAGAGCTGCTGGGAGCTCAGGTTGGTCTCCAGGTGCTCCCCCACCGCCTCCATCACCTGCCGGAACCGGCCCAGCATCTCTAAGGAGGCGCACTTGTCCACCACGGCCTGCACCAGGGCCATCTGGTTTTTGGCCCGCTGGTAATCCCCGTCCGCAAAGCTGTACCGCTCCCGGGCGAAGGCCAGGGCCTCCAGGCCCGTCACCTGGTTGTAGCCCTGCTGGAAAGACTTGATGGGCTCCACGGTAAAGGCCTGGTCCGACCAGACCTCCACTCCTCCCAGGGCGTCGATGAGCTCCACAAAGCCAGTGAAGTTCATGCGAAACCAGCAGGACACCTCCACTCCGTAGAGCCCCTCCAGGGCCGCGGCGGACTCCTCCACCCCGTAAAGCCCTGCGTGGGTGAGCTTGTCCTTCTCTCCCCCCGAGGCGGGGAAGTCCACGTAAAAGTCCCGGGGGGTGGCCAGAAGCAGCAGCTTCCGGTCTGCCGTGTTCACCGCGGCCAGCAGGTTTACGTCGCTGCGGGACCGGGTCCCCCTGGCGCCGAAGGAATCTATGCCGCTGAGATAGGCCACGAACTGTTCCGGCAGCTGGTCCGCGACCGCTGCGGTCTCCCCCTCCGCCTCCACGGAAAGGGTGCTGAGCTTGCGCAGCCCCTTCTGGGTCCAGGCGTAGTCGGGGGCGTCCCCCAGGCTCTGGGCCAGGCCCTCCTCCAAAAAGATGGCGTCGCACGCCCCGGCCTTCAGGGCGTCCGCCAAAGCGAAGGCCGTGGGGTACCGGAGGAGCTCCCCCGCCCCTGTCAGGGACAGAGCTTCCCCCTCCAGGGGGTCTCCCTCCACCCCGGCGAAACGGTAGCCCTTGGCGTCCTCCAAGGTCTGGGCAGGGTCCTCCGCCAGCACGTACACCCCCAGTGCCCTGGTCTCCGGGCCCAGGGAGGTCACCTGGTCCAAAGTGTCCGCCACCACCCCGCCGTAATAGAGCGCCGCCCCCAGGGCCAGGAGCAGCCCTGTTCCCAAAGCGGCCAAGGCCACCGCCGCCCCCTTCTGCCAGGGGGAGAGACTGCGCCACGCCCCCTTCACAGCAGGTCCTCCAAGTCCCGCGGGTGGAGGAACACGATCTTCAGCCCCAGGGCTTCCAGCTGTTCCCGCAGCCGCCGCCGGCGGTCAGGGGACTGGGGCTTTGGCCCCCACAGGCAGTCCCGCCCCAAGGGACAGGCGGCCCCCTGGGGGAACCCGGCCAGATACGCCTCCCCCACCCCGCAGCGCTGGAAAAACTTCAAAGCCATCAGCTCCGGGGCGTCGAAGACCAGGGCGTCCTCTCCCAGGCACTGGCGGTAGTCCGCCCACAGGCAGGGCAGGTCCTCCTCCCAGGCCACGTTGGAGGTGACCACCGCCCGGGGGAAGCCGCCCTCCTCCAGCCAGTCCGCCCCCCGGCGGCTGGTAAAGAAGCACAGGTCCGCGGGGAAGGCAGCGTCCCGGAAGTTCAGCTCCACCACCACCGGCCGCCGCCTGGCGATAAACTCCCGCAGCCGCTGCCCCTGGCCCTCCTGGCAGGCCCCCTCCCCCAGCAGGAGCAGGGGCCGCTGGGCAAAGAGCTTCGTAAGCTCCTCCACGGCGGCGCCGTCGTCCACCTCCCGGGTCTGCCGCTGCCGGTACAGCTTGGCGATCAGGTCCTGGTCGTACTGGGCCCGCCTGTCCCGGGGGATCTCCTCCACGATCTGGGCCAGCTCCTTCATGGAGAGGGTGCCCTTCTCCAGCAGGTAGGCGGCGTAGTTGGGGTGGCACAGGTGGCTGGCGGCGATGTGGTACGCCACCGAGTACCCCCACTGTCCCCCCTGGCCCAAGGGGGCGATGAACCTGTCGTAGGCCTCCAGGATCAGGGACACGTCGTAGCGCCCGGTGCCGGTGCGGTCCAGGTACTGGGCCATCAGCTCCGTGGGCAGGTTTCCCGCTCCCCGGCCCATGCCGAAGACAGAGGAATCCACCACCAAAGGCCGCTTGGTGGGCAGGGCCGCCACCGCCTGGGCGTTGGCGAAGGCCAGCTGCAGGTTGTTGTGGCCGTGAAGCCCCAGGCGGATCCCCGGGGCCAAGTTCTCGTCCAGCAGGTGGAACCGCCGGGTGACCTGCTCCCGGTACATGCTCCCCAGGGTGTCCACCACGTAGAAGGCGTAGGGCTCCAGGATGTTCACCTGTTCCACCAGGTGGAGCAGCTCCAGGTCGGAGTAGAACACCGTGCCCACCGGCTGGAAGAACACGGGGTAGCCCTTGTCCTGCAGCTCCCTGGCCCAGCGGAAGGCCTTGTCCCGGTCCCCTTTGCGAAAGCTCAGCCGCACCCCGTCCAAGGTCTCCCCGTCATAGGGGGGCAGGGAGCCGGGGTCCAGCTCCAGCTCCCCCAGGGCCACCATGGCCACGAACTTCCCCCGCTTTTTCCGGGGCAATACCCGGGCCACCTCCTCCAGGCTGGCGAACAGGGAGTACTCCCTCCCCCTGGCCTCCCCGGTGAGGAAGCCCACCTCCATCACGTCCACCCCCGCCCGGTCCAGGGTCTCCAGAAAGCCGGGGATGGTCCGCCGGCCAAACTTCCACTGGTTGAGGTACCCTCCGTCCCGGAGGGTGCAGTCCAGCAGTTCCACGCTCATCCCAGCTCCACCTCCCCCTGCTCCAGCCGCTTTCGCAAGATGGCCCGCACCCGCTCCAGGTCCTTGGGGGTGTCCACAGAAAGGCTCTCCCCCTCCACAGGGACCATCTCCAGGGGCTTGCCGTGCTCCACAAAGCGCAGCTCGTTTACGTCCTCCACCAGCTCCAAGGGCCCTTTGGGGGTGGCGGCGAAAAAGTCCAGGGCCTCCCGGCAGTAGGCCAGCACCCCCAGGTGCTTGTAGTAGGTGACTTCCAAGCTCCCCTTGGGGTGGGGGATAGGGCTTCTGGAAAAGCACAGGGCCCGGCCCGTCACGTCTGTCACCACCTTGATGTTGCTCTCGTCCAGCAGCTCCACCGGGGAGCGCACCGGGGCCATCAGGTTCCTGGCGTAAAAGCCGGAGAGCTTCTGGGGCAGCACCGCCTCCACCACCTCCGGGGAGATGAGGGGCTCGTCCCCGTTGACGCACACGTACACGTCCGCCGGAATGGACTGGGCGGCCTCCCACACCCGCTGGGTGCTGGTGGGGCACTGGGGCGAGGTCATCCGGCAGAGCATGTGGCGCTCCCGGCACATGGCCTGGATCTCCGGGCTGTCTGTGGCCACCCACACCTCCTCAATCTTCCGGGACTTGCGCACCTGCTGGTACACCCACCAGAGCATGGGCTTGCCCCACAGGTCCAGCAGGGGTTTTCCCCGCAGCCGGCTGGAGCCGTATCTGGCGGGAAGGATCGCCACCACTCTCATACTCTTCCTCCTTTCCACAGCTGTCCCAGGGCCCGCAGGGGGCGGGTCACCTTCCAGCTGGTCGAGTTTTCATACACTTCCGCCAGGCGCCGCAGCTCCTGGTCCAGGGCCGCCTGGCTCACCCCGGCCGGGGCGGGGGCCTGTTCCGGGGGCGGGGCGCCTTTGCGCTCCCGCTCCCGCTTGTACAAGTTCCAGTTGGCCATGCGCTCCCTGGACCACCTGGCCAGCAGGGGCACAGCCACCGCCTCCAGCCCCGGTGGCAGGGGGACCGCCTCCCGGCGGCACAGATTCTCCCCGTCCTGCATGTCGTAGGAGAGGACGTTTGCCGGGTAGATCTCCACCCCCCTCTCCAAAGACTGCCGCCGGCCGTTGGGGGCAAACCCCAGCCCCAGCTGGAGCAGGTCCCCCAGCCGCCGGCTGAGGGGCCGGGGAGCAGGCTCCTCATAGCTTTGCAGCAGGGCCTGGAGCACCGGGTGCTCCGGCAGAGCGCCGTAGCAGTGCAGGTCCAGGTCCTCCTCCCCCCCAAAGGCGAAAAACGCCCCGTGGAGCCGCAGCCGGTTCAGCCCCAGCTTAGGCCTGCTCTCCGGGGACAGGGCTACCCCGCCTCGGAGGCACAGCTCCCGCAAGGTCAGGTAGTCCTCCAGATAGGCCCCGTCCCCCCGGGAGAGGGCCTGGGCGGCCCCGGGAGGCAGGCTGTCCCCCAGGTCTCTCTCCGTCAGCTCCACCACCTGGCAGCCGGGGAAGTTTTCCTCCACGCACTGCCGCCACCCGGGGGGCAGCGCCCGGTGCCAGTGGGCGGTGACGAACCGCCGGGGAATCACCTGCCGGTCCAGGTACCCCAGCAGCTCCCGGAGCTTCCCGTCCTCCCGCAGGTACCGGTTCCAGAGAAACTCCTGGGAGAACTCCTGCAATAGGCCGATGAAGTCCGGCAGAAACACCGACCGGGCCTGGGTCATGTTCCAGTAAAGCTGCCGGGCGGCGCAGTACACCGCCTCCTCCCTGTAGGCCGGGTGGGCCCGGCGCAGAAACAGCCGGAAGGCCTCCACCACGTCCCCCATGGCCCCCACCTGAGAGGTGGACAAGGTGTTCCCCCGGCGGTAGTAGTGATAAAAGGCCTTGGGCACATAGCCCAGGGACGGTGTCCTGGTCACCAGGGCGGGGATGAGGGCAATGTCCTCGAAGACCATTTTGTCGTAGCGCAGGCCCTGCCACAGGCTGCGGTGGTAGAGCTTGTTCACGCTGTAGGTGATGTTGTTCCCCCGCAGCAGGTAGTCCCCGAGCTCCAGGTCCCTTCTGGGGTAGGTGACCGACACGGACTGCCGCCCCTCCTCCACGTAGTGGATTTCCACGTCGCAGCAGACCAAGGGGTAGTTCCCCTCCTGAGCCTTTTCGTAAAGGGCCTGGTACATCTCCCGGTCCACCCTGTCGTCAGAGTCCACAAAGGCGATGTACTCCCCCCGGGCCAGGTCCAGGCCGGCGTTTCTGGCCATGCCCAGGCCCTGGTTCTCCTGGTGGACCACCCGCACCTTCCCCGGCCAGTCCCGGGCGTAGCGGTCGCACAGGGCGGGGCTGGCGTCTGTGCTGCCGTCGTCTATGAGCAGGATCTCCAGCTCCTCCAGGGTCTGCTCCAGCAGGGAGTCCACCGCCCGCTCCAAATAGCACTCCACCTGGTACACGGGCACGATCACCGAGACCTTCACGTCACCTTCCACAAGCCATCGCCTCCTTGTCCCAAAGATCTTCCAGCTGGGCCCTGGTCTGGGGCACCAGCACCCCCCGGCCCTGAAACTCCCGGCGGAACCGCTCCAAATACTGGCGCAAAAGCGCGTCCTCCTTCCAAAGGATCTTCCCCTCAAACAGCCGGTACAAGAGCACCGTCCGCTCCCCGGAAGGAGGGCACAGGGCCAGCCGGCCGGTCAGGGCCCCGTTGGAGCACACGGTGACCACCGTCTTCTCCCGGCAGTCCCCGTGGAGCAGGTACAGCTCCCAGGGGACGCTGTCCTTCCAGGGCCGGGAGAGCCCCTTCTCCGCCGCCAGGTTTTCCCCGTTACGGGGGTGGGGCTTTACCAGGAACCGCCCGGGGCCCAGGGCCTGGCGGCACATCTCCATCAGCTCTAAATCGTTGCAGGGGATGTTCTCCGCCCGGAAGGACTGCTCTAAGAACACCACGTCCTCCGGGATGTCCAGGGGCCGGTACTGGAACAGGTGGTCCAAAATCTCCAGCAGGGCCAGGTCCCCGGCGGGCAGGGGCGGCAGGGGGAGGTTCCTCACCCCGTCCCCCCGCAGGGCGTAGTCCGGCCGGTAGAGCAGGGCGGCGTGGAGCTTGTCCCGGAGCTTTCGCCCCTCCCGGTGGCGGTTGGCCGCCGCCCGGTCCTCCCGCAGGTAGTCGATGACATAGCTGGAAAAGCCGTCCTCAAACCAGAAAAACCGGGTGGGGCTGTGGTAATACCGGCAGGCCAGCAGCCGGGTCAGGGCGTCGCAGTTGGCGAAGTACACCTGGCTGTAGTCCCCCAGCTCCCCGTCCACCGCGGCGAGCAGGGCTTTCTCCCCCTCCCCGAAGACCTCCTCCAGCTCCTGGGGCCGGTTCAGATGGCACCGCCCCTGGAGCTCCCTGGCCTTTCCCAGCAGCACGCGGGAGAAGACCCCGGTCTCCTCCCCCCGGCAGGCCAGGGCCTGGTGCTCCGGCAGCAGGTCGGTCAGGAGCAGCTCTCCCTCCCAGCCCTCCGGCAGGCAGCGGCGCAAGTGCACGGCGGTGAGCAGCTGGTACACCGAATTAACCACAAACAGCGCTTTCTCACGTCCCACAGCGATCCCTCCCCAAAGTGACAATGGTGTAATGGCGCTTTAAATTCTGGCAGCTGGTGGAGTCCCAGGTGTACACCACCCGGGGCCCCTTCTTCAAAACGTAGGGCAGCAGCTCCGCCGGGAAGGGCCGCCGCAGCACACGGCACCGGGGGAAGATCTCCCGGTAGTCCATGCGGTCGTCTGGGTGGGGCTTTACCAGCAGCCGCACCCCCCGCAGAGGCCCCTGGGCCAGCTGCCGGTACACCTGGCGCTGGCCCTCCCAGGTGCCCCGGCCCAGCTGGGCCAGGTGCTGGGTGAGCAAGATCCCCTCCGCCCGGGACCAGAGGGGCCAGGGCACAAACAGGCCCGCCACCGCCTTTCGGGTCTTGGGGTCCAGCCGCTCCAGGGCAATCTCCACCGAGAAGTCCCGGCATTTGGAGGGAACCGTTCCCCCCTGGGCCTCCTTGAGGCAGATCACCTCCCGGATGAGAGGGTTTTCCCCGGTGAACAGCCCGGCCTCCCAGGCGATCTCCCCGTGGAGGGGATAGCGTTGCGCCAGGTTCTCGTAGAGCTCCCGGCCCCGGGCCAGCATCCCCGCGGCGTCCTCCAGCATGGTAAAGGGGATCCCCTCCTGAAGCAGGGCCAGGCTGAAGTAGAAGTGGGCCCCCGCCACGTAGATCTTTTCATAGCGGGAGAGGGGCCGGGGCAGCGTCTCCCGGCACAGGCGAAGGGCGTCCCGGTACACCTGGTCCCGGCTCTGGTGGGGCAGCCGCAGGTAGGGGAACAAGCTCACCTCTTGGAAGAAGCCCCTCTCCCGCAGCTTCCCGTACTGGGGGTACTTCTCGGTGATGAAGTCCGGCAGCACCAAGGCCGCCCGCTCCCCCGGGTGGCAGCGCAGCCGGTGGAGAATCGCCTCCAGCAGCTGGTACGAGCTCACCGCATGGTAGAGCACCGTCCTTTCACCCTGCGTGGTCCTCATCCAGCCAAGCCTCCCATCCTTGTTGAAATCCCCGGTTCTTCCTGTGGCACACCGCCCCCATGGGGGCCCAGGCGTCCCGGCCGGAGATGTGAAAGGTCTTCCCCAGCCGCCCCTCCAGATCAAGGAAGTCCCGGGCGAAGTCCTCCATCCCCTGGTGGATCTCTTGGATCCCCTGGCTATGGGGCGGCGCCGGGCCCCGCCGGGGACCCTCCGAGCCGAAGCCCAGCACCCGTCCCTCGGGGGCGGCCAGCAGCAGCTCCCACAAAAGGTTGTGCCCCGCCCCCGGGTCCTGGGCCTGCCACAGGTCCCGGTCCTGGCCGGGGGAGAACAGGTAGCTTCTCAGCTTCCCCGTGGAAAAGAACGGGGCGGAGTCCGCCCAGTCCTGGGTCTTGGGGCCGGCGGCTCCCGCCAGGGCCCCGGTCAGCGGGCAGGAGAGCCCCCACAACCGGTTCACCGCCCAGTCCAGCATCAGGGGGCCTGTGCCGGACCAGCCCACGTCCACCGCCACCGCCTTCCCGCAGCCGGAGAGCAGCTCCCGGTAACACCGGGCGCCGCCCTGGCGGTGGGGGCGGTACAGGGCCAGCACTTCCTCCCACCGCCCTTTGAGATAGCTTGCGACCGCCTCCCGGTTTTTATGCGTCAGCTCCCGGTCCGGCCCTGTTCCCAAAGCCTGGCACAGCCCGGGGAGCAGGGGCTCCAGCTCCATGCTGCGGAAGATCTCCCCCAGGGAAAAACCCCGGTCCGCCTTGTGGGTGAGGAAGATCCGGAAAAACTGGGCCCGGTAGCCCCCGGCACAAACCTTGGCCGCCGCCATCCGGGACCAGGGGGCGTACCTGGTCCTGTCCCGCTCCTGGGGGTACAGCAGGCAGTAGAGCCTTCGCAGCACCCAGCCGTCCCGGGAGAGGAACAGCAGCCGGTCCGCCCCTGTCTCCTCCCCCAGCCGGTGGAGGAACCTGCAGTACCCCACCCCGAATAGGCCTCCGTACACGTAGCCGTACTCCCAGGCCCGGGAGCGCTCCCCCTCCCTGCCGTGAAGGGCCAGGTCCGCCAGCCCCTGGTACACCGCCGACAGCAAGGGGGAGGGCAGCTCCACCCGGTAGGGAGCCCCCTGCCTGTGGGGGTTTTTCACCGGGAAGGGGGTAAAGCCCTGGGCCTGGGCGGCGGCGCCGTCGGCCTGGGGGTGGTCCCCCAAGTGGGCGGCGGGAACAGGGCCCAGCCTCTCCCGGGCCAGGCGGTACAGGCCCCCCTCCCCC